>CAJXNS010000008.1 GCA_913057165.1 uncultured Trueperaceae bacterium | reverse complement strand
CTTGGGGTGATGGATTACTACACGCTGCGTAACGTTGAATCCGACACCGATATGCGTCGCGGGATCGCTTCCTCCACCCAAGACCAAGAAGGGGACAGCGACGAGCGTAGCGTCTAATGCTTGACGATCTTCTGCCGTTCCTGATTGCCGTTTTCGTGGTCGTGAACTTTGTTCGCGGGTTCCTACAAAACGGTTCACGCCGGGGGGCTCCACGTTCCAAGCGTGGTGCCCCCGCCGCACCGCAGCAAAGTAGCCGAACCGGCGCTGACACGGCGGATACGACACCTGCGGCTGGCAGACCGATGGATGAGCTTGAAAAACGGCTGCAAGAAGCCGCAAGGCGCGTCCAACAAGCCCAACAAGGCGGTTCTGGTCAGCCCGACGCAGCTCCGGTCGCCGCGACCGATGACACACGTGGCGTTGCACCACAAACCCAAGCTCAGCCACCCGCCACACCGGTTGGCCCTCCCCCCGGTTTTCTTGGCCGTGAAGGCGTGCCGCCGGCCAAACCAGCGACCGCAAAGACGAAACGCCCACCGGTTCGTCAGCGTCGCGAAACACCGCCGCGTCGTGATCCGGCCGTGCTTGCGGCATTGAACGCCAGCGCAGACGACCTGGTTCGTGGCATCGTATGGTCAGAAGTGCTAAGCGGCCCCAAGGCCGCACCGCACCTCAGGAGGTCAGCATCGATACGACGGTCACGGTAAGGCTGCACGACGCTACCGAAGCGCTCATGCTGTTCGGCCAAAACGATGAGCACCTGAAAGCCGCCCGCCAGCACCTCAACGCCAAAATCGTGGCCCGGGGAGACGAGATTCGCATCTCCGGCCAGGAAGGCGACGTCAAGCGAGCCAAGGACGCGTTCGATACGGCGTTGGATGCGATCCGAGGTGGGTACCCAAGAAATGTCGAAGACGCCCTTGCGATTACGGCGACACCGGACACGAGTGCCGTTGCCCCGAACGCCAGCGACAACCGTATTCAGCTCCCTGGGCGGCATAAAGCCCGTACCCCTGGCCAGCACGCCTACCTGAAGGCGATCGCGTCGCACGCGATTACCTTTGGGATCGGACCGGCCGGTACCGGCAAAACGTACTTGGCGGTCGCGATGGCCGTGCAGGCGTTCATCGAAAAGCGTGTCAAACGGATTGTGCTAACCAGACCAGCGGTGGAAGCCGGCGAAAAACTGGGTTTCCTTCCAGGCGATCTCCAGGCCAAGATCGACCCGTACCTCCGGCCGCTTTACGACGCGTTGCACGACCTCCTCCCTGCCGAAAAAGCCGAGCGGTATGTCGATTCAGGCACCATTGAGGTCGCACCGCTCGCCTTCATGCGGGGGCGCACCCTCAACGACGCCTTCATCATCCTTGATGAAGCACAAAACACGACCGACGAGCAAATGAAAATGTTCTTGACCCGAATGGGGTTTGGAAGCACCGTTGTCGTGACCGGCGACGTGACCCAAACCGACCTGCCTGGTGGAACACCCAGCGGCTTGAGCGTGGCTGAACGAACCCTCAGCGATGTGGACGGCATCGCCTTCGTTCGTTTTGGCGACCAAGACGTGGTGCGCCATCCACTCGTTGCAGCCATCGTTCGTTCCTACGGACGGACCGAGCCGCTCGCATGACCATCCGCCAGCGACGCAGGGGCCGCCCGCGGCCGGGACGCACACTGCCGTTTCTGCTGGCAGCGGTCACCCTGGCGCTCCTGTTGTTCTCCGCCTACGGTGAGCGGCGTGCCGAGCCTCTACGGGTTGGACAACCGAGCCCCGAAACGTTCCGCGCGGCCACAAGCCTGCAAGTACCCGACCCGGTGGCCACCGAACGCAAACGCCAAGAGGCCCGCAGGCAGGTAGAACCCATTCAGGTGGTCGACGAAGATGCACGCAACCTGGCGCTGCAATCGATTCGCCGCTTGGATATTCCCGAACCGGTCCGTGCATCGCTACTCGCGGCGTACCAGACCCCTGAAGGGGTCAAGCCCACCGAACTACCCATCATTCTGACGCAGGCCGTTGCACGCGCCCCAGAAGATGAACGGGCCAATCTTGAAGAACGCATCCGCGACCGGTTAATCGCGACGACAACCGAAGACGAAGCCCTCACCAAGGCCGCCCGTGATGCTGTCGCAAGTGCCGTCCCTCCGGTGCTTCAACAGCTGCAACCGGGAGATGTCATCATTCAAGCCGGCGATCCGATCACCGCTGAAAACCTGCGAGCCCTGGAGGCCATCGGTCTTTACGACCCTGAAACCAGGCAAATACGCCAAACGACGGTCATTGCCCTCGGGGCTGCCTTGGTGGCACTGCTGCTCGCGTTGCCCGTGGCGCTTGCCGGCACGGCGCTCGCGTCTCTTCTCACACGCCGGCAGTTTTTGTTCCTTCTGCTCATCACCCTCGCGACCGTCACCTTGCAGCGCGCCAGTCTGACGGTTGTCGATGGACTGTTCTTCGTGTTGCTCGTTCCGCTGCTTGTGGCAACGTTCATGGGCAGGATCGTGTCGTTACTCTGGCTTGCCTGGACCGCGATCGTGGTCGCACTCCTGGTGCCTGGCGCCCCTCTTGCGACGGCAGCCTCCTTGGTCGTGGGAGGCCTTATTGCGATCCAAACGGTCAACGCCTCTCAAAACCGCATCACACTCCTTGTCGCAGGCGTGTTTGGGGGGCTAGCCACGGGTGCCACCGTGGTCGCCCTGCAAATGATGGCAGGTGGCATTGCATGGCTTCCTGCCTCGGCCACCATGCTGACCCACGCCAGTGGCGGCCTGCTGGCAGGCATTCTTACCCTCGGCCTGGTCCCGCTTGGTGAAAGCGCCGTTGAGTTCATCACGGACTTCCGCCTGACGGAACTCTCAAGTCCGCAGCATCCTCTTCTGCAGCGTCTCGTACTTGAAGCGCCTGGCACGTACCAACACACCCAAGTCATTGCAAACCTCGTGGAGCAGTCGGTCCAGCAAATCGGAGGCAATGCGCTGCTCGCGCGTGTAGGGGCCCTCTACCATGACGTTGGAAAGCTTGTCAGGCCGAACTTTTTCGTTGAGAACCAAGGCGGCGGTGACAACCCCCACGACCGCGTCAGTCCCCACCTGAGCTACCTGATCATCACCAGTCACGTCCGTGATGGCGTTGAGCTGCTGTCGGAGTACGGCTTGCCTCCGCAACTGGAACCGTTCGTGAACGAGCACCACGGGACGACCGTGCTCGCGTTCTTCTACAAACGTGCGCTTGAGGAAACGGAAGGCCTCGACGCCTTGAATTTCCGTTACCCCGGCCCGAAACCGCAATCGAAAGAAACCGCCGTACTCATGCTCGCCGACGCGGTCGAGTCGGCGTCCCGTACCCTGACCGATCCGTCCCAAGGCGCGGTGCGCGACCTCATCGACCGACTCTTTGAAGAGCGCCTCCAGGACGGTCAACTTGCAGAAAGTCCGTTGAACTTTAAGGATCTCGACACGATCGCCAATACGTTTGAGCGTGTACTCATGGCGACCATGCACCGGCGTGTCAGCTACCCATCGCTGAGCGATATGGAAAACCCAAACGGTGGTTGAGGTTTTGAACGAAACGTCGTCAGCGATTCCAGCCAACCGGATCGCAGGGGCGCTTGAAGCACTTGTCGCGCGGCACGATACGCTCCAGCGCGACGTGACCGTTGTCATGGTCGGAGCTGAAACGATTCAAGCGCACAACCGACGTGACCGCGGTGTGGACGACACCACCGACGTGTTGTCCTATCCCACCCACGAACCCGATGACACCGAGATGCCACCCGTGCCTCATCTAGGCGATGTGCTCGTCTGTGTGGATGTGGCCCGCGATCAAGCCGCGGCAGCAGGCCGTTCATTTGATGACGAAGTGGTGACCCTCGCTGCGCACGGCACCATGCACCTGCTGGGATTTGACCATGCGACCGACGAAGCCTGGCGGCCATTTCATGAAGCCCAACAGCAGGCGGTGGCATGGCGTCCAAAGCCGGGGTCATGAGACCTCCCCGGGACCCGATTGGCCTAAGGCACGCCCTGCGCGGTTTCATGACCGCGGTTCGGCATGAACGCAACCTACGGTTGCACTTGATCGCTGCAGTGGCGGCCTTGCTCATGACCTGGTGGCTGCAGACCCCGCTGCTTCCCATCGTGCTCGCCATCGCGCTCGTGATCGCTCTGGAGCTCGTCAACACAGCGGTCGAGGCGGCCGTTGATCTGGTTGAGGAACAAGAGAACCCCTTGGCCCGGCGCGCCAAGGACACGTCAGCGGCCGCCGTGGTTGTGGCCGCGGTGGCTGCCCTTGCCGTTGCGATCATCACTTGGGGTCCTGCGTTACTGGGTCGGCTTACAATGAACGCACCGTGACCGCCAAACCGAACGAAACCCCGCCCGAAGATCTCCTCCAGGCCGCTTGGGCTGTCTGGGAGAACGCGTACGTGCCGTACTCCACCTACCGGGTTGGGGCTGCACTGCGTTCTGAAAGTGGCACCGTCTATCAAGGCGCCAATATC
This sequence comes from uncultured Trueperaceae bacterium, assembly GCA_913057165.1. GTDB lineage: Bacteria > Deinococcota > Deinococci > Deinococcales > Trueperaceae > SLSQ01. Next base: position 43,875 of record CAJXNS010000008.1, on the reverse strand, counting down.
GAAAACGCCTCGTACGGATTGGGACGCTGCGCGGAACAGTCCGCCATTCAAGCCATGGCCTCGGCAGGGGACCGCGGGTTTACCGAGATTGTCGTGGTCACCGACGACACGCCACCGGCCTCCCCTTGCGGCGCATGCCGTCAGGTGTTGCACGAGTTTGGGCCGCAAGCCACGGTGTACATGGTGAACCGAGAAGGGGTTGTCAGGGTTGCCTCCGTTGAAGAACTACTGCCGCTCGGCTTTTCGCTCGGCTAGAGGAACCCACGACAAGAAAACCGCTACACTGGGTGTCGTGCTAGCCATCTGTCGTTCTATTTTTTCTTTTCGACCAACCCTACAAACCGTTTTTGCTGTTTTGCTTACCTTCACGGGCGTCACCGCCGTTGCGTACGCTCAGGACTCCACCTCTCAGCAGCCCTCCTCTCAGCAGCCCACCACGGTGGTCGTTGCGCCGTTCGCCGGGGATGCTGACCTCTTGGACGCCCGAACCATGCTTGCGGTCAACCTTACGCGCGCCCTCAACACGATCCCTGGCGTCTACGCGCCCAGCCTTGGTGAGGCAACCGCCCTTGCCGGCCGAGCCGAGCAGCGAGGTGTGGATCAAGCCCGCGCTCTGATTCAACGCTTTAACGCCGATCACCTACTCGTCGGGACCCTAGACGCAAGTGGGGGCGGCTACCGCGTCACCCTCCAAACGGCCGCCTCGGACTTTGAGGAAACCCAACCGTTAGAAGTCACCGGTGATACTTACCCCCAACTTGCTCAAGCGGCGCTTAGCGCGGTTGCCGGACGCGTGCGACCAAACGCACCCGAAGCGGCATTGACCGCCGCGCAAGCTGTCGCCGCCGATTGGCCTGACGAACCCCATACTGGCCTTGTCGCACGCAGCGCCGCCCGGCTAAGTGCCGAACCGCTCGAACGCCTCGAAAATGCCGCCTCGGGTAACCCCGAGGTAGCGCTTGTGCACGCCGAATGGGCGCGCGCCAGTTCCCTTGCAGGTCTCCACGAGGCCGCATTGACGCGGGTGAACACGGCGGTCGAGATCCAACCAGCAGACCCAACCCTTTGGACCCTAAAAGCCGCCATTGAGACACGCGGCGGTGACGTTGAAGCGGCCCGAAACTCGCTTGCCCAAGCCATCACGTTCAACCCGTCGTACGGCGAGGCGTTACAGGCGCTAGCAGCGCTGGTACCACCCGCCGAATCCGTGCAATTTTCGCGCTTAGCGGTCAACGTCAACCCACGCCTGCTCGACGCGCAATTGGTCATTGCCAACGCCGAAACAGGCGCGCGCTCTCTAAGTCGCCTGAGGCAAATCGGCTATCACGTGCCCGAAGCCGCCTTTATCCATGAACGCATCGTGAGTATCGCGCTTGATGCGGGCGATTCTGCTGGCGCTATCGATTATGTGCGTGAAACGGCACGCGATCCTTTGGCGATTTCACCCGCCCTGTTTGCCACACTGCTTGCCGTACCAGACGATGCCGTCACGCGAGCCCTGCCGGTGCTTGAGCAGGCGGTGGCGGCCTTTCCTGAATCGGCAGACGTCATGCGAACGGCTGCCCGGTTGTTAAGGCGGGCAGGGATGCATGAGACGGCCGCGGATGTGATCCTGGACCGTTTTGGTGAACGACTCGATGAAGTCCCGCAGCTCGCGAACGAACTCGCACTTGCCCTTCTCAGCTTGGGGCGTGACGAGGCCGCACGTGATCTGCTGACGTCGGCGGCCGAGAGCAGCCTGGACGTGCGTTACAACCTGGCACTCGCGTACCTCGAGTCTGGACGACCGCGGGCCGCAGCAGACACCATCCGAAACGACATTCAACCCGAACAAGAAGACGCCAGCGTGTGGGCACTCTACGCATCGGCCCGTTTGCGCTCTGGGAACCTTGATGAGGCGGAGGCGTCCGCCCAACGCGCCCTCAGGCTCGATCCGAATAGCACGGAGGCACAAGCCGTCTTGCAAGCCGTTGAAGACGCCCGTGCGGCTGGATTTACCCGTCCCACGAACCTCGAACCTGACGTGCGGTCGCAACTGGAACTGGGCCTCACGCGACTTGAACAAGCACGCTATGCCGAAGCCGTCGATGCACTCCAAAACGCCTACGACACATCCGGTGGCGATCCGTTTATTGCCTACCACCTTGGTAGCGCCCTGCAGCGTGCGGGCTTTCCAACCGATGCGGTGACGTACTTTGAGGAGGCACTACCGGCTTCAGGCGGCAGTCCCCAGGTACGCAACAACCTCGGTTTCGCATGGCTTCAAAGTGGGCGCTTCGATCGCGCCCTTGAGGTGTTCAAGAGCTTGGTCAGCGACGCGCCAGAATTCGCCCGTGCGCACCTCAATCTGGCCCTCACCTACCGCGCTCTCGGTCTCAACACGCAGGCGGAAGCATCCCTGGCCACGGCATTAGAGCTAGACCCGAGCCTTGGGTCCAACGACGCATCAGCTGGCCCCTCCCCTGCTCCTGTGAACCCACCACCAAGCGGGGACGGCACTCTTCTGCAGGTCGGCGCTTTTGCCGACAGCCAATCTGCAGTGCCAGCGGTGACGCGTCTCATGGAGCTTGGATTCACGGTCCAAGAAATCCAAGAAGATGGCCTGCTCAAACTTGCCGTCGGCCCCTTTACCGGCGATGCCTTAGATGATGCCCGGCAACGCCTGCGCGACAACGGTTTTGATTCGTTCGCGCGCTGAGCGTGATGCGTTGTAATGTAAGCAAGGACGTCCGTCACGCGTGAATGTCCGCGGCGGTCGCCCGCGCAGATTCGTCAATACGGTGAACGGCGGTTGCTGAAGGCATACGGTGGTCAACCGAATACCCGTGCAGGCTGCTAGCATGGCACGTATGAGGCTTAAGCCGTCCGTCCTGAACGCCGCCAAATATACGTTTACGCGGCACGATCAGGACATCAAGTTAGATCAAAACGAAGCGTTTGATGACGTTCCCGAACGCGTCAAGATTGCGGTCTTGGCCCGCCTCCGGGAGGTTGCCTGGCAGCGCTATCCGAACTTGCGGGCCGAGCGCCTCCAAGAGCTCCTGGCCCAACGCGATGGCTGGGATGCTGAAGGCATCCTGGTCTCGAACGGCTCCAACGTTCTGCTACAAAACCTTCTGATTTTGGCAGGTATTGACCGCTCCCTTGTGATTCCCGAACCCACCTTCTCGCTTTATCGTCAGCAAGCCCAAATGCTCGGGGTGGAGGCGCACGGCGTTCCTCTCAAGCCAGGTAGCTGGGAGTTGGATACCCCCGCCATCACCACGGCGCTCGCCACGCGACCAGCTGGCTTGTTTGTGGTGCCGGCGCCTGCGGCGCCTACCGGCAATCGCATACCCACCGACGCGTTACAGACGGTGCTTGACGCCGCGTCAGAATACGGTTGGTTGAGCGTGGTCGACGAGGCCTACTGGGCCTACGACGGTCAACATGCGCTTGACCTAATTCGTGGTCACGATGACCGGATTGCCCTGAGAACCCTAAGCAAAGCCGACGGCCTTGGCGGCGTTCGGCTCGGTTACGCCATGGGAAGCCCCACCACTCTTACTGAACTCAGCAAGGTGCAACTGCCTTTTAATGTGTCGATCTTCCAACAGGTTGCCGCCGAAACGGCCCTTGAGATGACGGAGTCGGTGCAGGCGCGAGAACATCGTATTGAGGCCACACGCGAAGCGCGAGATCACGTCATTGCTGCGTTGCGGCGTATGCCCAACGTCACCGCCTACGACAGCGTGACCAACTTCGTGCTATTCAAGGTTCCTAGCGCCGCAGCGGTCTATCATGATGCTTTAAAGGCGGGTGTGGTCCTCCGGAGGCAGGATCACCTCCCCCAACTTGAGGGTTGCTTGCGTATGACCATCGGAACAGAAACCGAAAATGCGTGTGCCCTCGACGCCATCGAACGCAGCCTGGTCACTCTCAACGACGACCGTACGCCCCGAGGAGGCGCAGCATGACGCGTGAAGCAAGCGTGACACGGAACACCCAAGAAACCCAGATCGCCCTGCGCTTAAACCTCGCCGCAGGTGCGTCAGAGCTCGCCGTTGACCACGGTTTCCTGGCGCATCTCTTAGATCAACTCGCTCGCCACGGTGGTGTTGCCCTGCAGCTGAACGCAAGCGGGGACGTTGACGCCGTCGACGTTCACCACCTTGCCGAAGACGTGGGTATCGCGCTTGGGATGGCGTATCACGAAGCGCTTGGGGATAGGCGCGGCATACGGCGTTACGCCCACGCGTACGTGCCGATGGATGAGACCTTGGCGCGCTGCGTGGTCGATGTGAGCGGTCGGCCGTACCTGCATTTTGACCCTGCTGGATTTGAAGGCGATGCACACGGTTTTAACGTGCATCACCTGCGTGAGTTCCTGCGCGGTTTTTGTAACCACGCGCGGATGACGGTGCACGTTGAGGTCTTGTCCGGCGTCGAAACGCACCATGTCGCCGAGGCCGTCATGAAAGCGTTCGCACGTGCGCTGCGTCAAGCGGTTGAGGTTGTGGAGGACGGCGTGCCGTCGACGAAAGGAATCCTTTGAAGTGAAGGCCGTTCTCATCGACCACGGTGCTGGCAACGTTGTCAGCGTCGAGAAGGCGTTGCGTCACGCCGGACTGGCGTTAGAGCGCGCCAAGACGCCCGAGGGTCTGACCACACCCGACGTACTGGTCTTACCTGGTCAGGGGCATTTTGGTCAGGTGATGGAAGCCTTCAAAAACAGTGGATTTGAACCGTTGGTCCGTGAGCATTTGGCGGCAGACCGGCCCTTCCTAGGGATTTGTGTCGGCTTGCAGATTCTGCTCGACGGTTCAGAAGAAGCGCCCGGCGTTCCAGGACTTGGGGTTTTCCCTGGAACGGTTCGGCGGTTTCAGTCCACCCACGACAGCATTCCGCACATGGGGTGGAATGAGGTCAAGCATGACGGCCGATCCGCCCTGCTCGCCGGCCTGCCCTCACCGTTTCATGCCTATTTTGCACACAGTTACTACGTCCCGACTTCAGACGTTTTAAAGACGGCGGCAACCACCACGTATGCCGGCGCAGAGTTCGCCAGTATTCTTGAAAAAGGTCGCCTGACCGCCACCCAGTTTCACCCTGAGAAAAGCCAAGAGGCGGGCCTACGGCTGCTTAAGAACTTTGTGAACCAGGCGGTCGCCCACCGACCTCAACCGGAGCTGACTTAATGTTCCTGCGACACGCCCTGACGGTGGGATTGTTCGCGATCGTATCTTTGGGATTGGCGAGCCCATGGACGGTGCAGGTGGTTGCCACCGCCAACGCGTCGGCTGCACGTCAACTCTCAGAAGACTTTCGTCAGCAAGGCCTACCTGCCTACGTGGCAAGCCAAGACGGACTGCACCGCGTGCGTCTCGGTTGCTTTGGGCTTCGGGCCGATGCTGAAGCGCTGGCCCGCCAGGCGAAAGCATGGGGGGTACAGAACTCCATTGTTCTCAGTGCCGGATCGCTTGTCACCGATGAGGCACGGTGCGTGCAAAGCCAGGTCGGCTTCGTCAAACCCGCCGATTGGCAGTTCGTTGATGGCGAGCAAGTGCCCCTATTTGAAGTTCGCCTTGCCGATACGGCTGCGTCGATCAGCTACGCCCCAGATCGGGGTTGGTCGGTGCATCAGGTGGGTGAACCCATCGCGTCAACGACGTCAGCGGCACCGTCCGGCGTCTTTGTGAACGCCGAAGGTACGGCTGAGCCGTACATCGCCTTCGACGACGGCACAACCAAAACGCTGGTTTGCCCTGGCACGCTGGTGACGTCGGTCGGCCAAGCGGCGATCGTTGAGAACGACCATAGCGTGCGCGCTTGCCGTCTAGGATCCGATGGGGTGTCGCAGCCATGAAGGTGGTTGTGATCACCGGCATGAGTGGTGCTGGCAAAACCACAGCCTTGCACGCCTTGGAGGATGCGGGATTTCTAGCGGCGGATAACGTCCCAGCACGACTTTGGCCAGCATTGGTGGCCGAGGTTGACGGCGCGGGTATTGCCGAACTTGCCATTGGAATTGACGTGCGCGGTGAACCGTTCGTCGGTGATGCCCCAGCTGCGTTAGACGAGATCAAAGCGTCGGGTCATGAGGTGTTCGTGGTCTTCCTGGACGCTCGCGATGACACCTTGGTCAAACGTTTTGCGCACACGCGAAGGACGCACCCACTTGATGCCGGCTCGCTCTCAGAAGAATTGGGACGCGAACGTGAGGTCTTAAACCCAGTCCGGCAACGTGCCGATTTGCTTCTGGACACCACCCTTCTGACGGCGCGTGACCTGCGGCAGCGAATTCAGCGCCTCACGGGCGATGAGCACTTTCAACTGCGGTTGTTGTCGTTCGGTTACAAGCGTGGGATTCCTACCGATGTTGATGCCATCCTTGACGTGCGCGGACTCAAAAACCCGTACTACGACGACCGTCTCAGGAGCCTTCCAGGGACGGACGCGCGCGTTCAGGCGTATGTCATGGAAGACGGTGGCTTTGATCGTTATGTCCCTCTTCGCGATATGGCCCGTGGTTTGACGCAAGCGGCCCAAACCGCGGGGCGTGCGTCCTACACTGTGGCGATCGGTTGCACGGGCGGTCAGCATCGATCGGTTGCGATCGCAGAACGACTGGCGCACGATTTGGTCGACGTGTTCGCCGTGCAGGTGCACCACCGTGATGTTGCAGAAGCATTAAAGGAGCACAGCCAGCCAGAGGATGAGGACGACGCCTGATGCGTCAGTCGGCAAGAAGAGCACCTCCGTCTGAGGTCGGTTTTGCCGGCCGTTTTAGGCTTTGGTTGGCCCCCGGCATGCGCGTGAAACGCTACATCGCCATGGCGGTTTTGGGCGGCATCATCATGTCGGTCGCGGTTGTCGCCAGTGCCATCTGGCTGCTGGCTGACGCCCGGAATCAGTTATCAGGACCGATCGAACGCATTTTGGTGACGGAGGCTTGGAGTCGAGTGGGTGGTTTTGCGTCGGTCGCCATTGTGCTGGCCGGAGCTACCATGCTGACACGGTCGGTTGTGCAGCTGAATCGGTCGCTCCTGAGCCACTGGATGCCACACCCAAAAGAAGCTGCCGTGCTGCTGCACAGGCGCCTGCAACTATCGCGTGGTCCGAGGGTCGTTGCCGTGGGTGGCGGTACCGGCTTGTCTAACCTGCTTCGGGGTTTGCGGGAGTCGACAAGTAACGTCACGGCTGTGGTTGCCGTGTCAGACGATGGCGGATCATCGGGCCGACTGCGTGAGGCGTTCGATATGCCGGCTCCTGGCGACCTCTCCGACTGTCTTGCGGCAATGTCCGACCAAGAAGTTGAAGTCTCTAGGCTTATGGAGTTTCGTTTTGAACGTGGCAAGGAACTCGAAGGCCACACGTTCGGCAACCTGCTGATTACAACCTTGAGTGAGGTGGAAGGCGATATTGCCAAAGCGTCGCGTGTGCTTAACCGCCTACTCAACTTATCGGGTGCCGTGTGGCCGGTTACGCCAGCACCGGTCTCCCTCGTTGCCCGCAAAGAAGACGGCAGGGTCGTGACCGGCGAGACATCTATTCGTGAATCGGAAGGAAGCGTTGCCGACCTTAGTGTCTTGCCTGACGGCGTTCCAGCAGTACCGGAGGTTCTTGTCGCCCTCAAGTCCGCCGACCTCATTGTCTTAGGGCCAGGAAGCTTGTACTCATCCGTTCTGCCATCGCTGCTGGTGGACGAGGTGCGCCAGGTCATCAACGAAACGTCAGCACCTGTGGTGTACGTCTGCAACATCATGACGGAGGCAGGTGAGACCGATCGATTTGATGCCTTCGATCATGTGCAAGCGATTCACCGTCACGTTGGGCGTTTTCCCGACCTCGTGCTCGTGAACCGCACGCCGCTTGATTCGGCCCGGTTGGCGGCCTACGAGCTTGAGGACGCCGAAGAGGTCAAGGTGTCAGTGGACCGCTTTAATGAACACGGTGTTCAGTTGGCTTACGCCGATCTGTTAGGTCCAGGTCGGTTTGCCCAGCACGATTCTGAGCGGTTGGCGACGACGCTTATTGAGTTGGCTGAAGCCTCGCGAAGTGGGGTGGCCATCGCATGATGCTGTCTTGGCTGGCATTGGCGAGCTTGGTGTTCACAGATCCTGCAGGTGATGCCAACGGCACAGGAACCCTGACGCCTCCCACCGCCGCTGTGTATGCGGACCTTGGCGAGCTTGATCTGCGTGAAGTGCAGGTCACCACCGGTTCTCCTGCGTACGTGCGCTTGCGTCTGGCGTCGGTTAGCAACGCGGCGAACCTTCCCGACGGGATCACGTTACCGGTGGCGGACGTCTATTTTGATCTAGCTCCGGGTGGCGAGACCCAAAGCTTGCCTGGACCATCGCTTCGTTTTGCGGAGACCGATGCCTGGGAGTGGGCGGTTCGTGTCCACGGTGACGGATCGACCGGTGTCACGCATGAGGGTGAGCCGTTTGGTGTGACGATGCAAGTGGAGGGGGATGACGTTTGGTTGCGTATTAATCGTTCGTTGGACCGCCTTCCAAGAGGGGTTACGGTGCTGGTGGGTCTGTACGACCCGTTCGCCCGGGATAACTGGCGGGGGCTTCAAAGCCAAGCCAGCGCATGGTCGTTTTCGGGACCGTCAGACGTCCCGCCCGTCATGGATCTCTTAGCACCGAACGCCGATGCTCAGAGTCGCGCCCTTGTGCAGCGTGAAGCTTACATGGCTGGCAGTTCACGTGGGCAGCGTGTCTGGTGGGGTGTGACCTGGGCTGGCTTAATCCTATTCGCAGTCAGCGTCATGCTTAGGATCTGGAAACCAGGATGGGTCCATCCGCGCAAGGCGCGCGCGCTACCGTTATTGGATGAGGATGACTTGGTCGGAACCCACACGGCTCCCGATCATCATTAGGCGTAAAGCAAGGAAGGTTTCTCGGCGCCTGCAACTCGCGTCACGCGAGCGCCAAGCTGCACGAGGCGTGACTCGAAACGTTCATACCCACGATCTAGGTACTCAATACCGGTCAGCAAGGTTTGGCCTTGGGCGGCCAAAGCCGCAACCACGAGGGCGCCGCCGGCGCGAATATCCGCCGCGTGGACCTCAGCGCCAACCAGAGTGCCACCATCAATCCGCATGGTTCGGCCATCGATCGCTACCGTAGCGCCAAGCTTTTGTAGTTCACTTGCGTGCGTGAAGCGGTCTGGGTAGACGTCGTCTTGCACGGTCGACCGACCCGGTAACGTCGCGAGAAGCGCGCCGTAAGGTGCCTGCAGGTCGGTGGGAAAACCTGGATACGGCTTAGCGGTCAGGTCACGGGCGTGCAGCGGTCCGCTGGCGTCCACATGGACTGTGGACCCGTCGATCGTGACGAGCACGCCGTTGCTTTGGAGTTGATCAAGGACGGCCGTGAGATGGTCTGGTCGAACCTGCGTGACCGCGCCATGACCCCGGGTGGCCGCGATGGCCATCAACATGGTGCCAGCCTCAATGCGGTCAGCAATCGGGGTGAACTCGGCACCATGAAGCTCAGGGACGCCGTTCACGGTCAGCACAGACGTTCCTTTGCCTTGAATTTGTGCCCCCATCAAATTCAAAAGATCGATGAGGTCAGCCACTTCAGGTTCTAGGGCTGCGTTTTCGATCACGACCTTACGAGACCCGCGAGCGCTGGCTAACAAAACGTTTTGGGTCCCGCCAACCGTAGGTGACGAAAACACGACGTGACCTTCAAGGGGTCCACGTGTGGACGCAACAAAGTCCCCTTCGTCCTCGGTGATCTGAACGCCCAGTGATTCGAATGCGGCGACGTGACGGTCAACCGGCCTAGGCCCAAACGCGCAACCACCCGGCACGCCGATGCGGGCTTCTCCGACACGACCAATTAAGGCCCCCATGGCAACAAAGCTTGCACGCATTTTGCGAACGAGCTTAAACGGTGCATGGCTGGTGGCGATGCGTTTGGCGCGCAAGCGGACCAAGTCATCCTCGTGTTGCACGTCAACACCGAGGTGCTCGAGAATGTCAAAGCCAACCTGCATGTCACTCAGGCGTGGCACGCGGTGGAGAACCACCTCTTCTTCAGTGAGAATCGAAGCGAGGATGAGGTAGAGGGCTGAGTTTTTGGCTGTTTGGACGGGATATTCGCCTGTCAACGGTTGTCCACCGTCGATGGTCCAATGGTCGTTGCGTACGTTTGTCATTGAACACCCTTAAGCACGTTCCCTATGATACACACCTGCTGCGCTAACACAACGTGAGGTTTTTGACGTTTGGGTGCGCTATAATCACCTTCACCGGAGGTTGTGCATGCCGAAACGTGAAAAAAGCAAGCGGTTGCAAGTGGTAATCAGCGATGAACAAGACTCTTTGCTGACACGGACCGCGTACCAGCTGTCCAACCCCGAACGGCTCGTCTCCAAATCCGAAGTGGTTCGCCTAGGGATTCAGATGCTTAACAAGGCTGTTGAGGACGGCGAGTTGGATGCGGGACTGCTCGAAGGCCTAACCGAGGCCGACGGCTCCAGCTAGATTCATGTACGAAACCGGCCATGTGCTCGAGGATCGTTATGTCGTCGAGAGTATTCTCGGTCATGGCGGGATGGCGCACGTGTATGCGGCTCGCGACCGGCACCTGGAACGAGACGTGGCCATCAAAGTCCTCAGGCCGCACCTGACAGAGCTTGATGCGGAACGCTTTCGCAGGGAAATTCGTGCGCTCGCACGCCTCTCCCACCCAGGGATTGTCTCAATCTTCGATCTTGCGCAAGGCGAGTTTGTGTATTTCGTGATGGAACGTATTACGGGTGGACCTATTACCGACCTGGGCCCCTATAGCGGAGACGTTGCGGAACCGGACGCCCTCCTTCGGACGTTTGAATCGGTTGCGTCCACCCTCGGCCATGTGCACCGCCTTGGGATGGTGCACCGCGACCTCACGCCACAAAACATCTTGATGACCGAACACGGTCAACCGAAACTGACCGACTTTGGCTTGGTGCAGTTGACGCAGTCAACGGAAGAACTCACCAAGACAGGATTCACGTTAGGCACCCCGCAGTACATGGCGCCGGAACAAGCGCGCGGCGACCACACGGCCGCCTTCACCGACCTGTATTCCCTCGGGGTTGTCTTATACCGGACCCTTACAGGCGACACACCCTTTGACGGTGATAACGACACCGCGCTTCTTTATCAACACGTCCACGATGAACCTGAGGACGTACGTGAGCGCAACCCAAGCATTCCTGACGCCCTCGCCAATGTCACCCACGCTTTATTGGCCAAAGATCCGCAACATCGCCCAGAAAGCGCGTTCCATGTGGCTTCGGCCCTTGCTGCCATTCGGCAGGACTTGGCCCGAGCGGCGGTTGGGCGTCCCCACGCCGGAGCAGCAGCAGCGTCGTTTTACCCGAGTGGACCCGTAACCTTCAGGCCATTACGAGAACGTTGGCGGACGGTTCTTGATACGGGGCCTCAGTGGCCGTCAAGTTTGGTGGCCACAGGCAATACCGTGATGGTGGGCTTGAGATCTGACCGTTTGGTCGAGCTTGATGTGCGCGACGGCTCCGTGCGGGGCACCCATGCCATGCCAGATGAGGTGGCCCACGCCCCGATCGTGGTCGATTCTGACGTGTGCGTCGCGACCCGTGACGGTTCCATTAGGCGGATGCGGTGGCCGAGTGGTGAGGTGCTATGGAAGCGCGACCACGTTGAACTCGCTGGGGTGAGCGCTCTTAATAACGACTTGTTCGTCACCCTGGATGATGGCTTGCTGCAACGATGGGCGTCTGACGGTTCCACAGTGTGGTCTAAGCAAGCCTCCGCTGCGTATGCGTCGGCCCCGATTCTTTTCGGTGAAGACGTTTTTGCGATCGATGAAGAAGGCGGCTTGGCCTGCGTGCACACCTCAGGTTCCGAGCGTTTTCGGGTGGAACTGGGGGTCGCTCCTGCCCCGATGACCGTGTCGCAAGGCGTTCTTATCTTGCAGGAGCGCAGTGGTGAAATGCACGGATTTGATCTGCAGAAACGCGAACCGGTATGGAGCTACGGCCTTGACGGTGAAATTTGGAGTGCCCCGGCAGTATGGAACGGTTTTGTGTTCGCGGCGTCCTGGGCACAAAGGCTTGAGTGTATTTCGTTGCGGACAGGCGACACCGTTTGGGTGCGTGACCTTCCTGGTGCCGTGACCGCTTCGCCGGTCGTGGCCAGTGAGGTGGTTTGGGTCGTGACGGAGACCGGTGAATTATGCGCCTTTGGTGCACGTGATGGCACGCTGGTTGACCAGCGACCCATTTCAACGGCGCCCATACAGGCGCCTGCCCTGCCGCTCAACAGCGCGGTTGTGGTGGCCGCCACCGATGGCACTGTGGCAGCCTACGAATAGGCCGCCACGTGCACATTGTGGTGTCGGTTGATTTTAAGGGGTGGTGACGTGCAGTGCCCCAAGCGACCGTTCGGCGAACCATAAGCCTGGATCGGTCACGTCGTCTTGCGCTGGGAGTTGGCTGGGTGCCACGCGCCAGAAGGCCTCAAGTGCGTTCGACCAATCGGACAGGATCGTTGACGCTAGAACGCTTTCGGTCGCGGCCACGTGCCGTTCTAGCAGTTCGTGCAGGAGCTGTTCGTCCGCCATGCCGACCTTGAGGCGCTTGAGCTCCACCATGCTCGGGTTGTAGCGACCCTCAAACACGTTATTGGGGTCGTAAACGAACGCCAGACCGCCCGACATTCCCGCGGCGAAGTTCCGTCCGGTTTCGCCCAGAACGACCACCGTACCGCCGGTCATGTACTCGCACCCGTGATCCCCGCAGCCCTCAACAACGGCGTGCGCACCTGAATTACGGACCGCCAAACGTTCCCCTGCAGCGCCAGCCGCAAAGAGCGAGCCACCGGTGGCGCCGTAAAGAACCGTGTTACCGAGAAGTGCTGAGCGCTTGCCGGGATTATGCGTCACCGAGCGCAGGCCGATCACGCCGCCTGACATACCCTTACCAACGTAGTCTTGCGCGTCACCACGAAGATCAAGATGCACGCCAGACACGAGGAACGCACCGAAGCTTTGCCCGACAGGACCTTCGAACCGAAGCCGTACCGTACCTTCAGGCAGCCCATCAGGGCCGTTTTGTTTGGCTATTTCGCCAGACAGACGTCCTCCGATGACGCGATAACGGTTGGTGGTGACGTAATGCCGGTCGCTACGACCAAACTCTTCAAGGTCGGACCGTACGTCCTCCCAGAGTTGGTCATCAAACGGCTCGGCGTCCGGTCGATCGTTACGCAATTGGGCGTGAATCCGTGGTTCTTCGCTCGGGTTGTATGAGGTAGCCAGCAAGGGCGCCAAGTTGACCTGGGTACCCCTGGGGAGTTCAACCTCCTTGGCGGCCAGCATGTCCATACGACCGATGACTTCATCGAGACTGCGGACCCCCAACTGGGAGAGCAAAATGCGGACGTGCTGCGCCACAAATCCCATCATGCGGACCACGTGTTCTGGCTGGCCAACATAACGGGCACGCAGGTCTTCACGTTGCGTCGCCACGCCGACGGGGCAGGTATTGAGGTGGCACTGACGAATCATGGCGCATCCAGCGGCCACGAGGGCTGACGTTCCAAAGCCAAAGCGCTCCGCACCTAGCATTGCGCCGATCAACACATCACGTCCGGTTTTGAGGCCACCATCCACACGCAAGGTGATGCGGTCGCGCAAACCGTTTTCGACAAGGGCTTTCTGCGTTTCGGCCAGGCCTAACTCCCACGGCGCCCCTGCATGCTTGATGCTGGAGAGCGGTGATGCACCCGTCCCACCATCAAAACCAGAAATTTGGATGTTATCGGCGTAGCCTTTGGCCACGCCAGCGGCGATGGTGCCAACGCCGTAGGTTGAAACGAGCTTGACGCCGATGCGGGCGTCCTTCTGAACTCGTTTGAGATCGTGAATGAGTTGGGCCAGATCTTCGATGGAGTAAATGTCGTGATGGGGCGGCGGGCTGATGAGGGTCACGCCAGGGACGGAGTGACGAATCCGTCCAATCTCTTCGCTGACCTTGAAGCCTGGGATCTGGCCGCCTTCGCCCGGCTTGCTGCCCTGCGCCATTTTGATTTCAATTTCTTTGGCGGTTGACAGGTAATGCGCCGTCACGCCAAAACGACCGGAAGCCACTTGCTTAATGGCGCTATTGGCAAGATCCCCTTCTTTAGGGTGCCACGGGGCCAGCGACCGGTCTTCGCGATCACGCTCGTACGGCGTGAAGCGTTCGGGGTCTTCCCCGCCTTCGCCGCTATTGGACATCGCACCGATACGGTTCATGGCAATGGCCAACGTTTCGTGCGTTTCACGGCTCACAGAGCCGTGACTCATCGCCTGCGTTGTGAAACGTTGGACGATGCTTTCGATCGGCTCGACCTCGTCAAGGGGTACAGGTTCGCCAAACGCTTGTGGTTCAAGCAGGTCGCGTAACGCCGTGGGAGGTCTACCATCGACCAGTTCCGTGTACTGATCGAATGCTTCTTGATCTTCGTTCCGCACGGCCTTGTGGAGGGCCTTGAAGACCAGCGGGTTGAGGGCGTGATACTCACCGTTCTTGCGGTAACGATAAATGCCGCGGTCTACCAACGCTGGGTCCTCGCCGTAACCTTCGGCATGAAGCGCGAGGGTATCGCTCGCGATCGTTTCAAGGCTGGCGCCTCCCATGTGGGTGAACGTGCCTGTGAAGTACCGATTGATGACCGCTTCATCAATCCCGATCGCTTCAAAGATTTGCGCGGAGCGGTAGGAACTGATGGTCGAAATGCCCATCTTGGACATGATCTTAAGAAGCCCTTGTTCGACGGCGTGCACGTACTGGCTGGCGGCTGCATCCGGCGTAATGGGATCGTCGGCACCGTCGGCAAGATGACGGGCCGTATCGAGTGCCAAGTAGGGATGCACGAGCGCAGCGCCGTAACCGATAAGAAGCGCAAAGTGGTGGTCTTCGCGCGGTTCAGCGCTTTCGACGATGATGGCGGTGCGGGTCCGCATGCCCGCGCGTATGAGGGCGTGATGCACAGCCCCCGTTGCCAGGAGGCTGGGAACAGCAGCGCGCTGAGGTGACGTCTCCCGATCACTGAGCACGATCGCTGTCGCGCCCGCCTTGGCGGCTTCAACGGCTTCTGCTTCAATGCGTTCCAGGGCAGGTTTTAGCCCTTCGGGACCGTCACCAACCGCAAAGGTTGTATCGACCGTATCGAGCGTGACGTTGTCCTGCTCCGCCATCCAGGCCATGCGCTGTTCATCAACGATGGGGCTAGAAAACCGCATGACCGCAGCGTTTGAAGGCTTATCGTCCAACAATGCACCACGTGGACCAACCGTCGTTTGCAGACTCATGACGAGGCGCTCGCGGTACGGGTCAATCGGCGGGTTTGTGACTTGCGCAAAGCGTTGCTTGAAGTAACGCCACAGTTGCTGCGGTTGTTCAGAGAGGACGGCCAAAGGCGTGTCATCGCCCATGGAGCCGACCGGAATGTTGCCCGATAACGCCATCGGCTCAAAAATACGGTCGATATCTTCGCTGACGTAACCGGCAGCGCTTTGCCGGACGATGCGGCCTTCGTCACTCCCTGACGCGGATTCGTAGCTGCTGAACGCCGGCGGTTCCAAGAGGCGCTGCTCAACCCACTCACGGTACGGGTTTGCTGCGGCAAGCTCGCGTTTGAGGTCTTCGTCTTTTAGGAGAACACCCCGTTCGGTATCCACCGCGAGCATCTGACCTGGTCCAAGCCGGCCGCGTTCAATGATGGTGTCGGACGGCAAATGGATCATGCCTGCTTCGGATCCGACAATCACGAGACCGCTCTCGGTCACGTGGTAGCGCTGAGGCCTCAGGCCGTTGCGATCAAGGGCGGCAATGGCCCTGACGCCGTCACTTACGGCAAGGGCAGCCGGCCCATCCCAGGGTTCCATAATCCCTGCGTGGTAGCGGTAGAACGCCCGCACATCAGGATCCATGGCGTCGTCACCTTCAAACGCCGGCGGTACCAGCATGGCGAGCGAATGCAGCGAATCACGGCCGCTAAGGCTGAGCATTTCCAGGGTGTTATCGAGGGCCGATGAATCGCTTGCGCCGGGTGCAATAACGGGTTTGAGATCCTCAATCGCGTCACCCCAAATCTCGCTGCTGAGCACAGGTTCGCGTGCAGCCATGAGGTTGACGTTGCCTTGTAGTGTGTTGATTTCGCCGTTATGCGCCAACATACGGAACGGCTGAGCAAGCGACCAGCGAGGCACGGTGTTGGTGCTGTAGCGCTGGTGGAAGACCGCTAAGGTGGTCTCAAAGTCGGGATCGGCCAGATCCCGGTAGAACGCGGCGAGTTGGTCAGCCACCATGAGGCCTTTGTAGACAATGGTGCGCGAGGAGAACGATGGAATATACGCGCGACCTTGGCCCGCGTCAGCAAACGCACGCTCGATTTTTTTGCGGACAGCAAAAAGCTCGCGTTCAAACGCCATGCGGTCAAGCTTGGCCTGCTTGCGGACGATCGCATGTCGAATGACCGGGCGGCGCTCAAGCGCCAGAGCGCCAAGCGCCCCATCATGCGTCGGGGGCACACGCCACATCAAGAGTTCAACCGCGGAGTCGTCAATGATGCCTTCAGCGATACCCCGCAAAGCGTCGTCGTCTGAGTCGTTTGAGAAGAAAAAGACGCCAACAGCGATTTCGTCATCGCTGATACCGCCGTGTCCTTGGTCGCTTAGTTCGCGTTGCAGGATGCGGTACGGCAGTTGCGTCAGAATACCGGCGCCATCGCCTGTCAGACCGTCAGCGCTGACCGCTCCGCGGTGCGCAAGGTTCGAAAGCGCCTCAAGGGCGTGCTCGAGAACACGGCGCCCCGGGCGCCTTTGAAGATCAGCAATAAAGCCCACACCACATGCGTCACGCTCGTTTGGCCAAGCCATGGACGCGAGGTTGGAGCGAAGTTGGGATTGTGTCACGTTGTTCCTCCGAGAAAATCATCAAGTCGACGGCAGACCATGGCCTGCACGTGGGTCCTCGACTTGGTGATGGGGACCGTGGGTACGGCAAAAGCCGTAAACGCCCTCGGAGGCAGCATATCGGGCGCTTTGGGGGGTGTCAAACCCGCTTTGGGTTCGTTTAGCTGGCGGCAGGAGGCATTTGGATCGTTGCCAAGTCGGTTAGTTGGCCTGCGATTCAAAAGCGGCCCGTGACGTCGTTTGCGGACGCACACCGGCCTTGACGAGCTTGTACTCAATTGCGTCGATGAGCGCTTCGTACGAGGCGGCAATGATGTCATGACTGGCACCCACCACGCCCCACGTTTCGTTGCCGTCGGTGTACTCGATCTGTACGCGGATGACACTGGCCGTTCCGGTTTGGTCGCCACTCAGCACCCGAACCTTGTAGTCCACCAGTTCCATTTGGGTGACTTCAGGATAGAACCGGCCAAGAGCTTTGATCAGTGCTCCGTCCAGGGCGTTCACTGGCCCATCGCCATCCGCCGCGGTATGTTCCATCTCCCCTGCCACTTCAAGCTTGATGGTGGCTTCAGCGCGTGGCGTATCGTCTACGTCACGCTTATCCACCAGGACCGTGTAGCCGTGAAGCTTGAAAAACGGTTCGTGTTCACCACGAACCTTCCGTGACATCAACATGAACGATGCCTCGGCTCCTTCAAACGCATAACCACGATGCTCGAGCTCTTTCATTCGCGCCACCACAGCCTGCGCATCGGCTGACCCCTCATTCTTGGCCACGACGTTCGCGCGTCCTGAGTAATCGCTGAGTAGGACCTTCCGTTCAGCACCGACCGATTCGGGAGCGACGTGCTCGTATGTGTCAGGCCGACGGTTGACCGCCGAGACGTGAATACCGCCCTTGTGCGCAAAGGCGGCGTCGCCCACGTACGGGGCGCGAATGTTGGGCTGCATGTTGGCGCGCTCGTCAACGTAGCGAGAAAGCTCGCGAAGCCGGTCCACCCGCTGTGGTTGGGCATGCCCACGCTTAAGGGCCAGATTCGGAAGGACGGAGATCAGATTGGCGTTGCCGCAACGTTCGCCGTAGCCGTTCACGGTGCCTTGGACGTGCGTTGCTCCAGCTGTCACGGACTCGAGCGTATTCGCGACCGCCAGATCAGCGTCGTTGTGCGCGTGAATACCAATCGGAATCTCAAGGTGGGCGTGCGCCTCACGGCTGGCTTCGTGCACGTGATTGGGCATGGAACCGCCGTTCGTATCGCAAAGCACCGCTCGGTCGGCGCCACCGGCCGCTGCAGCGCTCAGGGTGGCCAAGGCGTAATCGCGGTCAGCGGTAAATCCGTCAAAGAAGTGCTCGGCATCAAACACGACCGTCCGGCCGTTGGCCTTCAGGAATCGCACCGACTCTTCAATCATGGCAAGGTTTTCTTCGCGTGTCGTTTGCAGGGCCTCTTCGACGTGTAGCGTCCAACTTTTGCCGAAGATCGTGACGACGGGTGCGCCAGATGCCAGCAGTAGGTTCAGGTTCGGGTCGTCCTCCACGGCGGCGTGCTTACGGCGGGTGCTACCGAAGGCGGCCAGTTGGGCGTGGGTGAGGCTCACGTCCTTCATGCGCTCGAAGAAGTCGATGTCTTTCGGGTTGGATCCAGGCCAGCCGCCTTCAATGAAGTCCATTTTGAACTCGTCGAGGCGTTTGGCAATCGCAACCTTGTCTTGGCTGGTCAGCGTAAAGCCTTGCCCTTGCGTGCCGTCCCGCAAGGTGGTGTCGTAAATTTCGATCGCAGCGAGCGTCACGGGGCTTGCCCGTTATCCGTTGAGGTTTTGCTGCCGAGTCCCATCCCTGCGGCGAACTTATTGAGCGCCTCAACGTACGCCTTGGCCGAGGCTTCAAGCACATCGGTTGATAAGCCGCGCGCGAAGACGGTGTCGTCGTCGTGCCGCATGCGGACGCTGACCTCTCCTAGGGCGTCCTTGCCGTGCCCCACGGAACGAATTTCGTACGATTCAAGCTTGAGTGGAACGCCACTAATGCGTTCAATCGCTCGGTAAGACGCATCGACAGGCCCGTCCCCTTGGGCGGCTTCTTGCTTGACGCCGTCTTGGGTCTCCACGCGTACGGTGGCGACGGGCATCACGTTGGTGCCGCTCTGGAATTGCACGCCGAGTAACTTGAACGTTTGCGGCACGCGGACACTGTCGGCATCCACCAAAGCACGAATATCTTCGCTGGTCACCGTTGTTTTTCGGTCACAGAGGTCCTTGAATTGCCTGAACAGGCCGTCAATTTGTTCATCTTCAAGGTTTTGGTAACCCAGATCATCCAACGTTTTACGGAACGCCCGTCGGCCTGAGTGTTTGCCCATGACCAAAACGCCAGCATCACGCCCTACCGACTCAGCCGACATGATTTCGTACGTCTCGATGGCCTTAATGACGCCATCTTGATGGATACCGCTTTCGTGTGCGAACGCGTTATCGCCCACGATGGCTTTGTTGGGCGGAACCGTCATGCCGGTCATGCTGGAGACCATGCGTGAGGTCCGGTAGAGCTCACGCGTATCGATGGCCACGTCGTGACCCCACACGTCCTTACGGACGTTCAGCCCCATGACGATCTCCTCTAGCGAGGCGTTGCCGGCACGTTCGCCGATACCGTTGATGGTGCACTCGACTTGTGTGGCTCCCGCGCGCACGCCCGCCATGGAGTTGGCCACGGCGAACCCAAGGTCGTCATGACAGTGGGTGGATACCGCCACATTGTGCAGATCGGGCACGCGCTCAAACAGGCCTTCGATGAGGGCACCGTACTCCCAAGGCGTCATGTATCCCACCGTGTCGGGGACGTTCACGGTGGTGGCACCCGCATCGATCGCAGCTTGGAAGATACGGGCGAGAAAATCGATGTCGCTTCGTCCTGCGTCTTCGGCACTAAACTCCACGTCATCGACGTAGTTTCGGGCGTGCTGGACGGCGTCCACGGCGCGCTCAACCACCTCGTCTGGCGTTAGCTGGAGTTTTTTCTCCATGTGAATTGGGCTGGTGGCGATAAACGTATGAATTCTTGGGTTGGTTGCGACCTCAAGGGCAGCTGCGGCGCGATCGATATCACCGTGGTGCGCTCGCGCAAGGCCGGTAATGACCACCCGACTGTCTTCGCTCGCCGCAGCCTTGGCGATCGCTTGGACGCTTTCAAAGTCCCCCTGGGAGGCGACCGGAAAGCCAGCTTCGATGATGTCAACGCCTAAACGAGCGAGTTGTCTTGCAATGGCTTGCTTTTCGCTCTGATTGAGCGAAACGCCAGGGCTTTGCTCGCCATCTCGCAAGGTGGTGTCAAAAATTCGGATGTTCGCCACGATGGTTGCCTACTCTCTTGACGGTTGCCACGTCGGGCGCTTGGTGGTGACAACCGTTGAAAACGCTCGATACTTACGCGTTCATGATGACGGGTTGCTGATGAACGGCATCATCTTACGTAGTCGGCTTCCCACCTCGGCCACGAGGCTGCGATCGCTGTTCGCGCGCTCCGTTTTGAGTTGGGTTTGGCCGACCCGGTGGTCGAGTAGGAAGTTCTTGGCGAATCGACCAGACTGGATGTCTTCGAGCACCTGCTGCATTTCGTATTTGGTTTCGTCGGTCACCATGCGTGGACCGGTGACGTAATCGCCGTATTCAGCGGTGTTGGAAATCGAGTGGCGCATGTTCTCGAAGCCACCTTCGTAGATCAGGTCGACGATGAGCTTCATTTCGTGGACGCACTCGAAGTAGGCGATTTCGGGCTGGTAGCCGTTGGCAACAAGCGTATCGAAGCCGGCTTGCATCAGGGACGTCACCCCACCACAAAGCACCGCTTGTTCACCAAACAGATCGGTTTCGGTTTCTTCTCGGAAGGTGGTCTTAAGCACACCACCACGGGTGCCACCGATGGCTTTGGCGTACGCCAAGGCCGTCGCCTCCGCTTGGCCGGACGCATCCTGCTCAACCGCAAAGAGGCACGGCACGCCAGCTCCCTCCGTAAACACGCGACGGACGAGGTGGCCAGGACCTTTGGGGGCGACCATGATGACGTCAACGTTCTTGGGTGGCTCAATCTGCTGGAACACGATATTGAACCCGTGGGCGAACGCCAGGGTGTTGCCTTCCGAGAGGTTCGGCGCGATATCGCGGCTGTAGACGTCTCCTTGAATCTCATCAGGGAGCAGCACCATGATCACGTCGGCTTCCTTGACGGCTTCTGCCGTCGGCTTGACCGTTAAGCCCGCTTGTTCGGCTGCCGCTTTAGAGGCAGAACCGTCGCGCAAACCAACGATGACGTTGATGCCCGATTCATGCGCGTTAAGGGCGTGGGCGTGACCTTGCGAGCCGTAGCCGAGCACGGCCAACGTCTTCCCTTGAAGGGCCTGCAGGTTGGCGTCGTCGTCGTAGTAGATGTTGGCCATGATGATCTCCTTATTGGGTGCCTGGAACGGCTTCTTGAGAATGATAAATCTCGGTTCGGTCGGTAGCGTCACCACTTCGCGGCAGCGCGACGCGTCCTGTACGAATGAGCTCAACGATACCGAACTCTCGCATTTGGTCGACAAACGCGTCCATTTTGCCTTCGTCTCCCGTCAACTCGAACACCAGCGAGCGGCGGGCGACATCAACGATGCGCGCGCGAAAATCTTGCGCAATCTGGCGAATCTCGACACGGTCCTCTGGCCGGGCAATGGCGACCTTGATCAGCATTAACTCGCGGTCGACGAAGGCTGTTTCGGTGTGGTCGATGACTTTGAGGACGTCGACAAGTTTTTGAAGTTGCTTTTGCACCTGCTCCACGGTGTGGGAGTCACCACTGACCACGAAGGTCGTACGGCTGATGCCGGGGGTCTCCGATTGGGCCACCGAAAGGGATTCGATGTTGAATGCGCGGCGGGCAAACAAGCTGGCGATGCGCAAGAGCACGCCCGGCTCGTCCCGCACGGTCACGCTGATGACGTGCTTGGTGACGCTCACGCTTGCACCTCATCGGGTTCCTGGTCGCCGATGAGCATCTCATCGACACCGGCGCCGCTCGGCACCATTGGGTAGACCTTCTCTGACTCGTACACGACGAAGTTGATGACGGCAGGGCCGCCGCGGGCGATCACTTCTGGAAGCAGCGCGTTGGCCTGATCGCGGTCGAAGACGTTGTGGCCTTCAATGCCGTACGCCTCGGCAAGCTTCGCAAAGTCAGGGTTGGAATCGGCAAGCATAATTTCGCTGTAGCGCTGGGCATGGAACAGTTCTTGCCACTGCCGGACCATCCCAAGCACACCGTTGTTGGTGATGGCCAGGATGATGGGTAGGCGATGCTTTGCGATCGTCGCGAGTTCCTGAATGTTCATTTGGACGCTACCGTCACCCGCGATGCACACCACGGGCTTCCCCGGTTGCGCAAACGCCGCGCCGATGGCAGCCGGTAAGCCAAAACCCATCGTCCCAAGCCCACCAGACGACACCCACGTTCGTGGTTTTGACGTGGGGAACAAACGGGCCGCGAACATCTGGTGTTGACCCACCTCGGTGGTGACGATGGTGTCTGGCCCCATCTTTTCGCGGAGCATCTCAATGACCTCTTGCGTGACCAGCGGCTTATCGGTCTTGTAGCGTTCTGGATAGCGGGATTTCCAGTCGTTGAGCGTTTCCCACCAGTCGGCAATGTCAAGCCGGCCAAGTTCGTCGCTCAGGCGAGGCAGCACATCGCGAAGGTCCCCAACCACCGGAACGTGCGCCTTGACGAGCTTGCTAATTTCTGCCGGGTCAATGTCGATATGCACAACGGTCGCGTTGGGCGCAAAGCGACTGATCTTGCCCGTCACGCGATCGTCAAAACGCAAGCCCGCCCCAACGATCAAGTCGCAGTGCGTGATCGCACGGTTGGACGTGACCGTGCCGTGCATGCCAGGCATGCCTAAGGCTTGGTCGGCACCCGCTGGGTAGGCACCGATGCCCATCAACGTCGTAATCACAGGGATGCCTGTCTTCTCCGCAAACGCCATAACCTCTTGGTCTGCGATCTGACCGCCACCCCCGACCATCATGATCGGTTTCTTGGCGTTTCGAATCGCTTCAGCTGCTTTGCGAATTTGACCGGCGTGACCCGTGACGGTGGGGCGGTAGCCCGGCAGGTCAACCGACGCGTCGATTGCGTCTAAGTCAACATCCCATGACGCCTGCTGCACATCTTTTGGGATATCAATCAGCACCGGTCCAGGTCGACCGGTGGTGGCGATATGAAACGCTTCGTTGATCACGCGCGGAAGATCCTCAATGCGTTTGACCAAGAAATTGTGCTTGGTGACCGGACCGGTGATGCCGTAAACGTCGGCTTCTTGGAACGCATCCGTCCCAATCAGGCTGGTTGGGACGTTGCCGGTGATGGCCACCATCGCGCTTGAATCCATCATGGCGGTCGCAAGACCGGTCACGAGATTGGTGGCACCCGGACCGCTGGTCGCCATGACCACGCCTGGTCGTCCAGACGCGCGATAGTACGCATCCGCGGCGTGCGCACCCGCTTGCTCATGGCGCACAAGCACGTGGCGCAAGTCCGCGTCATATATCGCGTCGTAGATCGGCATGATGGCACCGCCAGGGTGGCCGAACACGACGTCCACACGGTGTCGTTCCAACATTCGAATCACGATCTCTGCACCGGTCATGCTTGCCCTCCGAAACGCATTGAACTTGTGCTGATTACGAAAAAACCTCGCCGTGTTGATTCGTTGGCGAGGCTTCTGAGTAGGTTTCGTAACGTGTACGTAACGACGCCGCTCGCCTCAAACCGCAAGTAGGCCTACTAGGCCCAACACTACGATCCCGATGGCAGCGCGTGACGTAAGCACATGAGAAGTATACGGGGTGCTAACATGCCTGTCAACGACGTTATTTGCTGCGTTCTCGCCGGGTGCAACCGCCTCGGTTCGGACGTTTTGTAGGGTTTCAAGGAGGCCCCGCCATGGCTGGCCACGTTCGCGTATCTGCAAGCTCGCACGCCACCAAGGTCGCCGGTGCCATTGCCGGCATTCTGCGCGAGGCTCCATCGGTGGAGGTTCAAGCGATTGGCGCGCAAGCGGTCAACCAGGCCGTGAAAGCGTTGGCGGTGGCTCGCTCATACCTCATCGACGACGGCTGGGACCTGTTTGCGCAGCCTTCATTCGTGACCATCGATTCAGAAGGCGAGCCGCGCAGCGCCATGGTGTTCGACGTGGTTCGCCATGCACGGTCGGAAACCGAGCCGTAGCCTGGCGGCCTCCTCCCTTCGCTTCCAGCGGTTAATCTGAGGCAGCGAACTAAAGGAGGAAGACAACCAGCATGTTTGCAATCTTTCTACTCGTCATGGTGATGACGCTGGGCGCCCAGTGGTATCTCCGTTCAACCTTCGGTACGTGGAGCAAGCGCGCCAACACCGCCGGCATCACCGGCGCTGAAGTGGCGCAGGCAATCTTGCGTCGTCACGGTTTAGATGGTGACGTGTCTATTGAAGCCACCAAAGGGCAACTAAGCGACCATTACGACCCCATGAAACGGGTTGTGAGGCTATCTGAGCCGATTCACGGACAACGCAGCGTCGCCAGTATGGCTGTGGCTGCACACGAGGTTGGACACGCCCTGCAGCACGCCAATGCCTACGCGCCTCTTCAGTGGCGCTCCGCCTTGCTTCCAGTGGCCAATATTGGGAGCCAAATCGGCCCATGGTTGGCCATCATCGGGCTATCAATCGGTTTGAGCGGCATGCTTCAGGTCGGCATCGTGCTCTTTGGCGCTGCCGTACTCTTCCAGCTCGTGACCCTGCCCATCGAGTTCGACGCTTCCAACCGTGCGCTCGCTCAACTGCAAGACATGGGCCTGGTCACGTCCGGTGATTCGGGCGGCATTCGTCACGTGTTGAACGCTGCCGCTCTGACGTATGTTGCCGCCGCGGCGGGTAGCGTCCTTTACCTGCTGTACTTCATCATGGCCAGCCGTCGCTAAGGCACCGCCAACCATGAGCGGCGATCCCGCTCGAGAGGCCGCCCTTGCCATCGCACAACGCGTGGTGGCTGGGGCGCGTCTTTCGGACGCGTTAGATCGTGAAGTGACGCGCGAGGTCATGTCGCGAGCACAAACGGCAGCCCTCACCTCCCTCGCCTACGGGGTGTTCCGGCATTTGCCTGCCCTTGATGCGCTGCTAGCGGCCCGACTCAAGCGTCCCCAGGACCTCCCCGACGCGGTGCGATGGGCGTTGCGTCTCGGTGCCTACGAACGGGTGTATACCCACCAACCCGACTACGCCGTGGTCCACGCTTGGGTGAATGTTGTCAAGCGCATCTACCCCAAGCTGGGCGGACTCGCGAACGCTGTGCTTAAACGGTTGGTCATCCCAGACGACCCTTCTGCGTTGGATGCGGCACACCAGCCGGCCTGGCTGCAAGATGCGCTTTCAGCCGCCTACGGAGATCAGGCCGCTAAGTCCCTGGACAGTTTGCTGCAGCCAAGCCCGTTTTGGTGCACCGGTTACGGCGCGGTAGAGCCCGTGATGCAGGAAGACGGCATGAGCTATAAACCGGGCCCAGTTCCGCGGTCGTATGCCGTTCGTGCTCAGCGCTCCCTCCGCGAGACGCAGGCGTACCGGAGCGGGCGCTTACAACCCCAGAACCCGGCATCACTGGAGGTGGCCCGCATCGCCGCCGAGCGAACCACGGAAGGATCGGTCCTTGACGTCTGCTCAGGTCACGGCATCAAAGCGGCATACCTGGCGTCATGTGGCCTGCAGGTCACGTCGGTGGAGCTCGATGGCATGAAAATTCAGCGGGCCGAAGCCAATCAAGCTCGGCTCGGGGTCGCTGTGGCGCATATTCAGGCCGATGCGACCAAACCACTACCGACACAAGCGAAGGTTGAAACGGTCCTCGTTGATGCGCCTTGCTCGAGCGTGGGCACACTGAGACGGCATCCTGAAATTCGGCTGCGTTTCGATCCAGACCGGCTTGACGCCACCGTTAAGACGCAGCAACGCATTCTCGGGCAAGCGTCTAAGCACGTCGCGGATGGTGGCAGCCTGGTGTACGCGGTGTGTTCGTTTCTGCCGCAAGAAGGTCCCGACGTGGTTCAGCGATTCCTGCACGACCATCCCGAATTTACCGAGGTCGACACTGAGGCCGCCTTGCCATGGTCGCCAGCTTCGGTCGGGGGTTTCATCAAGCCCTTAGACGGTTTAGATGCGTTCTATGTGGCGGTCCTCACGCGTCGAGTTTGATCGGAGGCCTTAAGGGTTGGGTTCAAGTCGTTCCGGTAGCGCTTCAAGCGTTAAAGCGGCCATGACTTCGTCGGCCACTGCCCCGGGTGTGAGTGCATGTTTGGGTACGGGTCCTACGGCCTCCCAAAAGGGTGTGTCCACGGGACCGGGGGCAACCAGCATGAAGGCACGCCGGCGCATCTCTTTACGCAGGATCGAAACTGCCACGTCCAGGCCAGCTTTGGCGGCGGCATACGCCGCAAATTGCGGATGTTGAATTAAGCCTGCTTGCGCACCGAACACAACGACTTGGGCGTGCTCAGTGAGGACCGCATCGGCGTAGCGCATGGTGAGCAAGAATCCGGTCAAGTTGGCATCGACCACGTCGCGAATGCGATGCGGTTCAAGCGTTGCCAGCTTGCCGCGCGCGCCCACGCCCACGGCGTACACCAGCCGGTCGACGGGTGCAAGATCGGCCATCGCGGCGTCTAGCTCTAGGGCATCAGTGACGTCCACAGATAAGCCGGTCGCCTGGTGTTTTCGCGCCAGTTCAGACAGTTTGGTCGCGTTTCGTCCCATTAATGTCAGGCGGTCGGTGGCGGCAAGACGGTCGGCCATGGCGGTCGCCATGGCACTTGTGGCTCCAACGATCAGGGTGTGCGTCATGAAGATAGGGTTTCACGGTTGTGCCACCCATGCCGTAACCCGCGTCGCTGTTTGGCTATCCTGCCGGCGTGAGTGAATCGTTTGACCCCGAAACCTTTAAGGCGGCCTGGTATGCAAACCCGCAAGAGGCCATTGTCGATCTTGAGGAACGCACCCGGCGCTCTGGTTGGACGAACCTCCCTGACGTGGTGGTCACCATTGCCAAGCACCACACGCGGCTCGGGCAGCCTGAGCAAGCACGTGCGTGGCTGTACCCTCTCCTCGATCGCATCAACGACGGGTATGTCGCGCTTCACTTAGCGAACACCTTTCGCTTCGATGAAAGTGTCCACGACTTTGATGAAGGCTTGGGGCACGCTCAGCGTGCGTTGACGCTGGCGCGGGGCGAGCGTGACGGTCCGTTGGCCTTGGCGTCGTTGCTGGTGCTGTGCGAATTCATGGAAGCAACCAACGCACCGAAGCAGGCCCTTGAGTATGCCGGCGAGGCCATGGGGATTGCCGAAGCGCTTGGGAGCGATGCTGCGACCATCGAACCGTTGGTGGCCTTAAGTCGCCTGCATATGAAAAACGGGGTTCGCGGCAAAGCAGAAGCACAAGCACAAAGGGCGGCGTACCGGTCGGAAGGAACCGGCCACGCGCTTGAGCAGGCGTTTGCCGCCATGGCGTTGGCGTACGCACGGAGCGACGCGGGTGCAGCAGAACGGGCCGTGGAACTCACAGCACAAGAGCATCACCTTCCACTCAAGGCGCGTGCCCACCACCTGCGGTCCCTCGCGGCAGGCTCGCAGGAGGCTGAGGGCAACCTCACCGCTTTCCTGTACCCACCGCACGCAACACCTTGAGCCGCAGCCCGTACGTCCTCCGGCTGACGCGCCCCGCTGGCTGGCTGGGGTTTACTTAGCGCCATGGTTTGGGAATTGCCAGTCATCGCCTTGCGCAGCCAAGTGGTTTTTCCGGGCACCGTTGAGAACGTGGATGTCGGAAGACCCAAGTCCAAACGTGCCCTTGAGGAAGCCCAACAGGGCGACAACCGTGTGCTGGTGGTGTTGCAGCGCGACCCATCAACCGACGATCCACAGCAGAACGACCTCCATGAAGTCGGCACGCTGTGCGTGATCAAGCAGGCGATTCGCCTACCCGACGACACGATTCAACTTCTCCTTGACGCGCGTGAACGCGTCTCGATCGATGCGTTCATCGCCGGGCCAGCCGTCCGCGCTACCGTCAGCACCCTCGAAAGCAAGGCAGGTGAGGACACCCCAGAAGAGCTGATGAACGCCGCGAAAGGCCTGTTTGCTGACTACGTTAAGCAACACAAAAGCTTGCGGCTCGACACCTACCACCTTGAGCACGTCCGCGGGCTTACCGACGCCGGCGTGCTGGCAGACGCCATCGCCAAGCACGCCACATGGTCGGCCGACGACAAGCAGGCCCTTCTGGCAAACCTAGAGCCCGACGAGCGCCTTAAAAAGGTGGTCGAACACCTAAGCAACGACCTGGACCGTTTCTCCACCGATAAACGCGTCAGCGCGCGGGTGAAACAACAGATGGACGCCAACCAACGTGAGTACTACCTGCGCGAGCAAATGAAAGCGATTCAGCAGGAGCTCGGCAACGACGACGAAGACGAACTCGAGAAACTACGGACGTCGGTGCAAGAACGAGGCCTCCCAGAGGCCGCCTTGGAGCGTGCCAACAAAGAAATCGACCGTCTTGAAAAGATGCCTGGCGGAAGTCCCGAAGCGACGGTCGTGCGTACGTACTTAGACACCCTGTTGGAATTGCCTTGGTCAGAGCGTGATGAAGAAACGTTGGATGTTGCCGCCACCGCCTCGGTGCTTGATGAGGATCACCACGCCTTGGAAGACCCCAAGGAACGCATTCTTGAGCACCTCGCCGTTCGGCAACTGACAACACAGCGGGATGTCACGGACTACCGAGCGCCCATTTTGTGCTTCGTGGGTCCTCCAGGTGTCGGTAAAACCAGCTTGGGTGCCTCCATTGCCCGCAGCATGAACCGAAAGTTCGTGCGTATGAGTCTGGGCGGTGTTCGTGACGAGGCTGAAATTCGCGGTCACCGGCGTACGTACATCGGCTCGATGCCGGGTCGTATTCTGCAAGGCATGAAGACCGCAGGGACCACCAATCCCGTCTTCCTGCTCGATGAGATTGACAAGATGACCGCTGATTTTCGCGGGGATCCCTCGAGTGCGTTGCTGGAAGTTCTCGACCCTGAACAAAACGCGACGTTCGCTGATCACTACCTTGAGCTTCCCTACGACCTCTCAAGCGTGATGTTCATCACGACCGCGAACTCGCTCAGCACCATTCCACGTCCCCTGCTTGACCGGATGGAAATCATCCAGATTTCCGGTTACACCCTGGATGAGAAAGAGGCGATCGCCCACAACTACCGGATCCCCAAAAATGTGGCCTCACACGGACTGGAGGACCGCATCGCCTGGAGTTCAGAAGCCGTGCGACGCGTGGTGCTTGATTACACCCGGGAAGCGGGCGTACGTGAACTTGACCGCATGATCGCCAAGGTCAGCCGAAAGGCCGCCAAGCAGTACCTGGACCAACCCTGGGACGGCGTGTGGACGCTTGATGCAGAAGACGTCAGACGACTCCTTGGCGTGCCTCCCTACCGTGAAGACCGCGCGTCAAAAGATCCTGCCATCGGTCGCTCCCACGGTCTTGCTTGGACCAGCGTGGGTGGCGTCACACTCGACGTGGAGGCCGTGTCGGTCCCCGGGTCAGGCAAGGTAGCCCTCACAGGCCAACTGGGGGATGTCATGAAAGAATCGGCGCACGCAGCCATTGCGTACCTGCGCGCCAACGCCGAAACGTACGGTCTGCCGGACGACTTTCACGAAAAGCGTGACGTGCACGTGCACGTGCTAGAAGGTGCCGTGCCAAAAGATGGGCCGTCCGCGGGCATTGCCATTGCCAGCGCCGTAGCGTCAGCACTGACGCAAACGCCGTTGCGTGGTGACGTCGCCATGACCGGTGAAATCACGCTGCAAGGTCGCGTGCTTCCCATTGGGGGTGTCAAGGAAAAGCTATTGGCCGCCCACCAAGCGGGGATCCCTCACGTGCTGATTCCACATGACAATCAAGCCAACCTTGAGGACGTGCCGGATGCCGTACTGAACGATTTGACGGTGACCCTCGTTCAAAATTTTGAAGAGGTGCTGCGCGCCATCACCCCAGACAGTGCAGACACCCTCGCTGCTCCAGAAACAACAAAGCAAGCCTCGTCCAGCGCGTCGGCGTAAACCACCAACCAGCAGGAGACCGGCCCGCAGGCCTTCAGGTCGCGGGTCGGTCCAGTAACAATCGCGAAAGCACGGTCGCGAGTAGCGTCACCATCAAGGACGCCACCACCGCGCCACCAAAACCGGTCAATTCAAGAGGCGTCAAGGCCACCGCCACACCTAAGCTCAAAGCGTTCACGACCAGCAGGAAGAGCCCAAGGGTTACGAACGAAAGCGGCAACGTCAGCACAATCATCACCGGCCGGACAATCGCGTTGACCACCGCCAGCATGAGCGATGCGAACAGAAAACTACCGATCCCGTCATCACGAATGCTCAAGCCGACATTAAGTTCCAGGGTGACGTAAAGCGCAATGGCCGTCACAGCCCAGCGGGCAAGCACGTTTTTCATCGCTGTCACGGTACCAACTTGCGGACCGAGTACCATCACCCCTCGCCGTTGCCTCCATGCGAAACTGCGGCGTGGCCAAACCTCGCATTCTCGGCGGATACGCCAAAGGACGCCCCCTGCTCACGCCCAAGGAAGGCACCCGCCCTTCCCCCGCCAAACTTCGTGCGGCCGTGTTCGATATTCTCCAAAGTTACGAACCTGGGACGTTCTTGGACTTGTTTGCAGGTAGCGGTGGTGTCGGCCTGGAAGCCGCCAGTAGAGGGTGGGACGCCACCCTTGTGGAGCTTGCGGGGCCCGCCTGCCGCGTCATCGAGCAGAATGCACGCGCCCTGAAACTACAGGCGAACGTCATTCAAGACGATGCACTTCGCTTTGCGACGCAGCATCGACACACCTTTGATTGCGTGTTTGCGGCTCCCCCCTACCCGCTTGACCTGGCTGACGTGTTCAGTCACATTCTTAAAGCGCACGTGCAAACCGAGACGGGTGTGGTGCTGCTTCAGCATCCGACATCGTTCGACGTCGAGACCGAATGCCACGATGCGCTCGGGGGCCAGCCAACCAAGCGCTACCGTTACGGCAGCAACACCCTGACGCGTATCGGCTGACGCGAACCCGGCCAGCCACGCCACGGTGTTACCCTGACGGACGTTGCCGCCGACTGTGCGTGTGCACGATTGCCCGGCCTGGCACAAGGAGTTTCCTGCATGCTGCAAGCCATCCAAAAAATGTTTGACGGCAACGACCGTGAAATCAAGAACCTTCGCAAGACCGTCGTTGAGCCCGTCAATCGTCTCGAAGAAGCGACCGAGAAAATCGATGATCTTGCTGCCGCCTACGCAGCGCTCAAAGCTCGGCGTGCACAAGGCGAAAGCCTAGAGGCTCTCCTACCTGAATCGTTTGCGCTCACGCGAGAATCCGCCAAACGCAATTTAGGCCTCCGGCACTACGACGTCCAACTGATCGGCGCCGCCGCGCTTCACTACGGCCGTATCGCTGAAATGAAGACCGGTGAAGGTAAAACCCTCGTCGCCACGCTCGCCTTGGTGTTGAACGCCCTGGACGGCCAAGGCTGTCATCTGGTGACCACCAACGACTATCTGGCCCGCACGGGCGCCGAGTGGATGGGACCGGTCTACCGCGGTCTTGGCCTGCGCGCTGCCGTAATCGAACACGGTCACGATTCCGCCCAACGCCAAGAAGCGTACGCCCATGACATCACGTACATCACCAACTCCGAGTTGGGTTTTGATTACCTCCGCGACAACATGGCCATGCAAAAAAATCGGCTGGTGCTGCGGCAGGAAAACCCACTGCATTACGCGATCATTGACGAGGTCGACTCCATCCTCATCGATGAAGCGCGGACCCCGTTGATTATTAGCGGCCCGGCTGAACTCGCGACCGATAAGTACTACACCATGGCGAAAGTGGCGAGCCAAATGGAGCTTGGCGAAGCCCACGACGGTGAAGACCTGCCACCAACCGGGGATTACACAGCGGACGGCAAAACGAAAGACGTACACCTGACCGAGCAAGGCATCGAAAAGGCCGAACGGCTCCTGAAGATCGACGACATTTTCAGTCACGAAAACATGGAGCTAGGCCACATGCTGCGTCAGGCACTGCGTGCCCGTGAGCACTACCAAATGGATAAACAGTACGTGAAAGACGACCAAGGTCAGATCGTGATTGTTGATGAGTTCACCGGTCGCCTCATGCCTGGACGGCGGTTTGGTGAAGGACTCCACCAAGCGATCGAAGCGAAAGAAGGCGTCAAGATCGAGCGGGAAAACCAAACGCTCGCCACGGTCACGTACCAGAACTTCTTCAAGCTGTACGACAAAATCGCCGGCATGACCGGGACAGCCAAAACCGACGAGAAGGAATTCCAGGAAATTTACGGCTCCGACGTCCTCGTCATCCCCACCAACAAGCCCGTCATTCGTAAAGACCGTGACGACATCGTGTACCGCACCGTCGAAGGCAAGTTCAACGCGGTCGCTGAAGAGATTGCCGAGATTCACGCCACGGGACAACCCATCTTGGTGGGTACGGTCACGATTGACGCAAGCGAGAAGCTCTCCTCCATGCTGAAGCGTCGCGGCGTCAAACATGAGGTCCTGAACGCCAAGCAGCACGCCCGTGAAGCCGACATCGTGTCGCAAGCCGGCCGCAGCGGTGCCGTCACCATCAGCACCAACATGGCAGGACGCGGGACAGACATTGTGCTTGGGGGTAACGCTGAGGCGTTAGGCCGGCAGCTCCTCGTCCGCGAAGGTTTTGAGCGTTACGACAGCACCACGGAACTCATCATCAAAAATGTGGTCCGGGGCCGCACGCAAGATGCGCAAGAGTTGGCAGCAACCGTCGAAGACTTCCCGATGCACCTCATCAGCAAACTTGAGTCCATTCGTGATGAGACCGAACGCGACCGAGAAAAGGTCCTCGAGCTTGGCGGTCTTCATATCATCGGAACCGAACGGCACGAAGCCCGACGCATCGACAATCAGCTTCGCGGGCGCTCCGGTCGTCAGGGAGACCCTGGGGCCAGCCGGTTCTTTGTCAGTTTTGAGGACGACCTCATGCGTCTTTTTGCCAGCGAACGGGTCCTCGGCATGATGGACCGCCTTGGCATGGATGACACGCAACCGATTGAGGCAGGCATGGTCAGTGGCGCCATTGAACGCGCGCAACGCCGCGTTGAAGACCGCAACCTCGGTATCCGCAAGCAGCTGCTTGAGTACGACAACGTCATGAGCAAGCAACGTGAGGTCATTTACGAGCAGCGGCGTGACATTCTGCTCGGTTCGGATATTCGCGAAGACGTCATGGACATGATCGCTGAGTTCCTAGACGCCCAAACGAAAACGCACCTTAACCCCCAGCTTGAAGACGAAGAAAAGAATATTGGCGAACTCAAAAGCGCTGTGGTTGAGGCCATTCCGGCACTGGAGTCGTTCGACTTTGAGTCGCTGCGAGAACTGCAACCCGAAGACGCCACGCAAGCGCTTCTTGAACCGACCGAAACGGCGTACGAAGAACGCGAAAACGAAATCGGGACCGAGCTCATGCGGGATCTTGAGCGCTACATCGTCCTGCAGGTGGTCGATCAACATTGGAAAGAACACCTGCACGCCATGGACGTGCTCCGGCAAGGCATTGGCTTGCGCGGGTACGGTCAACGCAATCCGCTACAAGAGTACGCCTTCGAGGGGTTCAACCTCTTTGAGGAGATGAAGGCCAACATTCAACTTAATGTCGCCAAACTCCTCTTCCGTGTGCAGGTTCAAGACAGCCAAGGCCTCCAGCCGGTTCAGCGTCAGGCGCCCGTCACGTACACCGATCGCACGCCCGCCCCCATGATTCCTGAACGTGATCAAAGCGCGACCTCTCGAACGCAACCGGTCCGTGCGGGAGACAAGGTCGGACGTAACGACCCTTGCCCATGTGGCTCAGGCAAGAAGTACAAGCACTGCCACGGCCGAACGCAATCCGACCCAAGCGCCGCCCCACCGCAGTGACGAGGCCGTCTCGTGCCTGAGAGTCACCCTTTTATTCGGCGGCTTCGTGAGTCGCAAACGCGTGCCTCTTCAAGCATCTGTCTCGGCCTCGATCCAAGACCAGCCCAACACGGGACGTCAGGATCGACCATCGCGGCCGTCGTGGATGATTACAAAATGCTGCTGGATGCCGTCGTGGATGATGTGGCTGCCGTGAAGCCGCAGGCGGCGTTTTTTGAGGCGCACGGACTTGCCGGACTACAAGCACTGAGCGACGTCATGCATCACGCCCGTTCGCTTGGGCTGCCCGTGGTGCTTGACGCGAAGCGTGGTGATATTGGCAGTACCGCCAAGGCTTACGCAGATGCGTACCTTCAGGCTGGTGATTTTGAGGCCGACGCGCTCACCGTCAATCCGTTCCTCGGTTTTGACACCCTAGAGCCGTTTGTCGATCAGGTTGCATCATCGACAAAAGGCATCTTTGTGCTTGTGGCCACCAGCAATCCAGGTCGCGCCGACATTCAAGATGCCCAGCCGTTTCAGCCAACCGGTAGCCAGACGGTTTCTGAGGCCCTGGCTGCGTGGGTGCAACGCACCAACGAGCGCTTAGGGTTCCCTGCCGGAACGTATGGGCCGATTGGCGCCGTGGTGGGCGCGACGACCGGAACGACGCTCAAGACGATGCGTGCAGCCATGCCGAACGCTCCCCTGCTCGTGCCAGGCTACGGCGCGCAAGGCGCGTCAGCCGCCGATGCATCGCAGGCGTTTGACCAAGACGGTGGTGGCGCACTCATTAACGCCAGCAGAAGCTTGCTGTACCCAGAGGGCGCATTCAATCTTGAGGCCTCAAGGCGTGCCACAACAGCCATGAAACAAGCGTTCACAGCGGCTCCCTAACGCTGCTGCAACCTCACTCAAAGCCTTCAAGGACCACCACGAACGGGTACAAGTCCGGAGCGCCAGTGTGGGACTCTAGTTCTAAATCCTCAAACGCTTCTTCAAGGGCCGCAACGGCCGCAGCCACGTCGTCGTCGCCCACCGAGCTTGCGTAAAACAACGTGGCGACCTCAGGATCGCCGTCAAGGGTGGCAGCCGCACGCTTCAGTGTTTCCACCGGAGACTCGGCTGTCGCCACCAAGGTTCCGTCAACCAGCCCGATGGCGTCCCCTTCGGTCACCTGAATGTCATCCACGGTCGCTGTCCGGTTGGCCACGGTCACCTCAACGGTGCGTGATGCCTGCGCCGACTCCTGCATGTCGGCGAGCAACGCTTCCACGTCGGCCGTGTCCGAAAAGGCAACCGCTGCAGCCAGACCTTGCCCCATGGTTTTGGTCGGCAGAACATGCACGGTCCGGTCAGTCACAAGTTCAGGTACGCGTTCGGCGGCCAACACGATATTTTTGTTGTTCGGCATGACCACCACGTGTTCCGCGCCGACGGACCTCACGGCGTCCACAATGTCTTCCACCGATGGGTTGTTGGTCTGCCCGCCGCCAACCACCCGTGCGCCGAGGCTTCGGAAGATTTTGGTCACGCCATAACCGTCCGCCACGGCGACCATTGCGACGGGGGCTAGCTCTGCTTCGTCGGCATCCACCGCAGCAAGAATTTCGCTGTGCTGTTCGCTCATGTCCTCAACCTTGGACCGCACCATCCGGCCGTGCTTGGCAACGCTTGCCAGCAGCCGTTCCGGTTCCTCGGTGTGAATGTGGCCTTTCACGAAACCTTCGGCCCCCACCACCAGCAACGAATCCCCATAGGGCGCCACCAGTTCTTGAATGACGGACGTCGGGACGTCCACATCAGCCAGCAAGAACTCGGTGCAGAACCCGAACTCTTCCTCTTCAAACGACTCTTGGGCGCGCCGTTGCACCTCGGGAGGCTCTGGCAGGTCAAGCCCGTCGTAATGCGCCAAGATGCCTTCAAAAATGCGCAGCAAGCCAAGCCCACCAGCATCCACAACGCCGGCCTGCTTGAGTAGAGGAAGCTGTTCGGGTGTGTATTCGAGAGCTTCATGACCAGCGGCAACGCAAGACCGCAGCAGGTCGAGCGACGAACCCGACGTTTGATCTTCGTCGGCATGCTTACCGATCGCTTTGATGACACTCAACATCGTGCCTTCGACAGGCTTCATCACGGCTGCGTAGGCCGTTTCGGTTGCCTGAAGCAGACCGGTGGTGAGCGTCTTCGCATCGAGGACTTCGGAGGTTTTCAAGCCTTCAGCGAAGCCTTTAAGGATTTGACTCAAAATGACACCCGAGTTACCGCGCGCGCCGAGTAGTGAACCGTAAGAGAGCGCGTGGGCGAGATCACCCATGGCGGTTGGTGGTGCATCTTGCAGCTGACGCCGAACACTCTGCATCGTGAGGTGCATGTTCGTGCCAGTGTCCCCATCCGGTACCGGATACACATTCAGGGCGTTGACTTCTTCGATGTACACCCCAAGCCAGTCGGTCGCAAACAAGAATGCTTCTGCGAGGGTGGTTGCATCGAGCGGTTGTGACACAGTCCGAACTGAATTAGTCACGGGACACCCCCGCAATGTGGACCTGAACGTGTCCAACCTCAACGCCGGCGGAATGGCTTGCCGCGTAACGCACGCGCTCTTCAACCGATTCAGCCACCACCGGAATGTTCACCCCGTAGGCGACGACGACATGCAGGACGATGTCGCGATCGTAATCAGGTTCCTTAGACGGCTTGATTTCAACGCCTTCATCGGCTTGGCTGCCACCCAAAATGCGGCGTAGGCCTTCACCAAGAGACGCAGGCGCCATGCCCACAACCCCTGGCACCTCGTGGGCGGCAAGTCCCACCAAGGTTGCTAAAGCATCGTCACTGACGAACATGGCATCGCCTACGTCGGCGCTGCGGTTGATTTGAACCGATTCACGGCCCTGGGGACTGTTCACGTCCACTTGGGTCATGCTCATCCCTTCCGTACGTTGAGTTACCTGCATCATAACGGACGGGGCAACTGCGTTTCAGTCGTCGTCGGGCGTCCACCGAAATACGTCAACGGCACTGTCGTAAATCCTGACGCCATGGCTGCGGGCTTGGCCATCAACCTTTTGAAGGATCCGTTCACATGTGGCGCGATCCGAATGCACGACCACGGCCGAGACCCCTGCACGCGTGACATCGTTTTGGTGGTCAACCTCGCTGATACTGATTGGGAAATGCCGCTCGGCTTTCGCAACGATGGAACGGACCACGGCCCTCTTTTCTTTTAGGGAGTGGCATGCCGTGGTGTCCACAACAAAATGCAGCACGCCCACGTACGTCACGGTGCGCCCGTGTTCCTCGATGGGGCCGCCCGTAGCACACCACCATCCGAGCCTAGCTGGGCGGTGTAGACCGCCAGCGGTTCGTGCGTCCAACCTGTGCGCTTAAGTAACGAGGCAAGGTCCGTTCGGTCTTCGTGCATCTCGAAGCGCAGCCGATAAACCGCGGCATCGTAGGCGCTCTTAACCACCGCATCTAAAAGAATGGCTGTATCTTCCATCTTCTCACTCGCAACCCAAATGCCTGCCACACGAAGTTCCGGCTCGACGCCGTTCCAAACGGATTGCGCCAGGGTCACCCCCTTAAGTTTGCCGTCTTGGCCTTCAAGCACAAACGAGTGATCGGTGCGGGCGTGAAACGTCAAGCTTTTCTGCGAGAGCATGCCTTCGCGCAACGCTGGAAACACGTCATGCAAGCGCTCGCCGTCGTCAGGATCTAAAGGGCGAATGCGACTCATGCCGTGAGTATCGCCTTTATGCCGAAGGTCGTGGCCATGGCACCTGCCGTAAGAACGCATCGTCGCTCGCGGCGCGATCCCAGGGTCCGTAACCCGCTTCTGCGAAGTAGAGTCCGTGGGCGGGTTGGGTGGGTCCAGCCAGTCGCCGATCTTCGGCCGCGAGCAGATGCTCGATCGAGTCCGGCGTGCGCCGACCCCGTCCAACCTCTAGCAAGGTGCCGAGCACTGTACGGACCATGCCTCGAAGGAATCCGTCGGCAGCGATGTGAAACCACATTTCGTGTCCCCACGGTTCAAACGTGGCGAGGTGGACGGTACGTACCGTCGAGCGTGTTTCTTGCGTCGCAAAGCTCGCGAAATTATGGGTTCCCAGCAGTTGTGAAGATGCGGTATTCATGGCGTGCCAATCCAGCGGTCCTGCAACCGTGAGCACGCGGTTGCGGTCAAGCGCCCCAGCCACCAGCGGTACGGCCGATTCGCGTAGCCTGTACAGGTACCGCCGGTAGCGGCACGAGAACTGGGCTTCAAAATGTTCGTCTGCTGGTTCAGCCGCCAAAATCCGCACGTCATGCGGTAGTTGTGAGTTAATCGCAGCGGCCAGACGAACCGACTTGATCGGGGTCGTGGTGCGGACATGGGCCGCCATGGCAAGGGCGTGCACACCCGCATCGGTACGACCCGCAGCCAGCACCGGTCCATGTTGCCCCGGCAAGCGCGCCAGTGCATCTTGGATCGTCCCCTGAACGGTGCGTGCCGGTTCGGGCTGCACCTGCCAGCCTGCAAAGTCAGTCCCGTCAAACTCAACCGTAAGCCGGATTTTACGGTCGGGGGTAGGCGCCGCTGAGGTGGGTGGATCGTGCCGCATGCACCGTTCATGGTAACCGTGCCCCCGCGGCACGTTTTAAACCGTCGCCGCATGAGACACTTCAGGCATGCCGAATCAACGCTCTGAAGCACTTTTTCAACAAGCCAGCCAGGTCATTCCAGGTGGGGTGAACTCCCCCGTTCGGGCGTTTCAAGGGGTTGGCGGCACCCCACCGTTCATCACCCGAGCGCAGGGAGCCTACCTGTGGGACGCCGATGGACACCGCTACCTCGATGCGGTCGGTTCGTGGGGACCGATGATCCTTGGTCACGCCCACGAGGCAGTGGTTCGCGCGGTGCAGGACACCGCCGCGAACGGTACGAGTTTCGGGGCGCCGACCGAGGCGGAGGTACGGCTGGCTGAGACGGTCCTGGCGAGGTTGCCGCAGTTTGCCCGCATTCGGTTCGTGAATAGTGGAACCGAAGCCACCATGAGCGCCTTAAGGGTGGCGCGGGCGGTGACCGACCGCCCGCTCATTCTCAAGTTCGCTGGGAACTACCACGGGCACTCAGATGGGTTGCTGGTGAACGCCGGGTCAGGCTTGCTGACCACGGGAAGGCCGTCCAGCGCGGGCGTACCTGACCCGATTGCGGACCTGACGTTGGTTGCGCCGTACAACGATCCCGAAGCGTTGAAAACGGTGCTTGAAGCGCGTGGTTCCGATCTTGCAGCGATTATCTTCGAGCCGGTTGTGGGCAATATGGGTGTCGTTGAGCCACAACCTAGGTTTCTTGAGGTGTTACAGGAGGCACGGGAGAAACACGGGGTTCTGCTTGTGGCCGACGAGGTGATGTCAGGCTTCCGTGTGGCCCGGGGTGGGGCAATCGAACGTTACGGCATTACGGCTGACCTTGCCGCTTACGGAAAGATTATTGGTGGCGGCCTACCGGTCGGTGCTTACGCCGGTACCGCCGCGGTAATGGATTACGTGTCCCCTGTTGGGCCTGTCTACCAAGCCGGTACGTTGTCCGGTAATCCGCTGGCCATGGCCGCCGGTCAGGCCACGT
The DNA here is from genome assembly GCA_913057165.1 of uncultured Trueperaceae bacterium. Classification (GTDB taxonomy): domain Bacteria; phylum Deinococcota; class Deinococci; order Deinococcales; family Trueperaceae; genus SLSQ01. The sequence continues at coordinate 4,260 of CAJXNS010000008.1, read as the reverse complement.
TCGCAGCCATGGACGAGACGCCTGACTTATATGACCGCTTAGAGGCGATCGGACACCGTGTTGAAACGATTCTTCGTGAGACGGCCGAGCGTCATGACGTTCCGGTGGTCATCAACCGTGTGGGATCAATGATCACGGTCTTCTTCACCACCGGTGCGGTGACCGATCTTGAAACCGCATCGGCGACAGACACCGAACGTTTCTCCCGGTGGTTCCACGGCTTGCTGTCGCGTGGTGTCTACTGGCCCGCCAGCAACTTTGAGGCGGCCTTCTTGTCGTCCGCGATCGGTGCTGACGAGTTCGCCATCCTTGAGTCTGCCGCCGACTTCGCGTTTGCGCAGGTGGCCTGAGCCTTGCCGTTACCGCCAACGAATGACACCATCGCCGCGATTGCGACAGGCCCCGCAGCCGGTGCAGTTGGGATTGTTCGGGTCTCCGGTCAAGACGCCTTTGGTTTGGCAGAGCGGGTGGTCAAGACACGCGGTGGTGCGCCGTGGCATCCCCCACGACAGGCGCGAAGTATGACGGTCGGACGAATGGTGAGCGCGTCCGGTGACACCATCGATGATGCGGTCGTGCTGGCTTTTCGCGGACCCCAGTCGTATACGGGTGAGGACGTCGTGGAGTTTCAAGTTCATGGTGGGCCAGCTGTATTACGGTCCGTGATGGAACACCTCATGGCGAGCGGGGCGCGTCAAGCCGAAGCTGGCGAATTCACCCTGCGTGCTGTGCTCAACGAAAAAATGGACCTCATGCAAGCCGAAGGGGTCTTAGCGATGGTGGAAGCCAAGACCGAACGTGCTCGGCGGCAGGCGACATTCGGCCTCACCAAAGCCCTCGGGCGTCGCATCGACGAGGTCTACAGCCTGCTCATGTCCGCCTACGGTGACGTCACCGCGGTCCTTGACTACCCAGAAGAGGGCGTCGAGTTGAATGACGTGAGACCACGGTTACGCGAGGCTGAAGATCAATTACGGCAGCTCGCGGCGACGGCCCATGCGTCAAGAATCACCCAACAAGGTGCCAAACTGGCGATTATCGGTCGTCCGAACGTCGGTAAGTCAAGCCTTTTGAACGCTCTGTTGGGTTACGAACGGTCGATCGTCTCGGGCACAGCGGGCACCACCCGCGACTACCTTGAAGGACAACTCGAGATACGTGGGATTCCGATCACCGTGATTGACACAGCAGGGATTCGTGACACCGATGATCCGATTGAAGCGGAGGGCGTGGCCCAAGCCCGTGACCTGGCCAACCATGCCGACTTGGTGCTGTTTCTGTCCGACCAGCCAGGTGACCTTTCCGATTTTGAGCGTGAGACGCTCGACGGCTTGGGTGATACGAACCTCATCCGCGTGCAAACCAAATCAGACCTGACGCCAGAGTCGGTTGAAACCACCAGCGGTTGGTTACCCACCAGTGCTTTGGACGGCCGTGGTCTCACTGAGCTCAAAGATTCGGTGCGCGACCGCTTATTGGGGTCAGCTGATGCGGAAGAGCTGTGGGTGGGTAGTGAGCGTCACGTCGAGCGTATCGGTGTCGCCCTTGAGCATTTGGAACGTTGTGACGGCGCGAGTGAGGACTTGATGGCCCTTGAGTTGCAGGACGCGCTGGAGGCGATGGGGGCGCTGCTCGGTAAGTCTGAAGTGTCAGAAGAGACGTTGTCGTACGTGTTTGCAAACTTTTGCGTGGGTAAGTAGGACGCGTTAAGCGGCGTGAACGGCCTCTTGGCGTTGCGCTGCAACCCTAACGGCCTCGGGGAATTCTGCCGTGATTTTCTCGAGCATGCGGTCGGCCGTGAATTCGACCATCTTGAGCAGGGCACGCCCACCCCAACGTTCAGGCTCAGGTACGTGGACGATCAGTTCGAACTGAAAGTCGTAACGAAGGATCGAACCTTCAGCACCGTCACCCACGGTGGCTTGGCCGGCCACCTTAACGACCGCGGTTTCGTCCATGCTTGGGAGGCTCACAAGGCGTGCGCCGTTAGGCAGGTTCTCAACTTGGCTGTCGAACCGGACCGTGCGCTTTCCAAAAAACGCGGCGTTCACGGGTAACTCAGCGGTCACCCGCTTATCAGGGTGCACGAGAACATCCGAGAGAAAACCAACCTCTTTCAGAGCAAGGGAGGGGTTGCGCAAGAATTCGAGAGACTCCTGAGCATCCAGCTGCGTCGGAATATCGAAGCGAACCTCGCGTGTGAGTCGGATGCTCATCGGAAACGGGGTCCAATCCATTCAACGCGTACTTCGTTTGCGTCCATGGCTTCCCGAATCTCGTCGTCTGAGGCCGCATGCAGTTTGCTGGCCTCACGAAACGCATCCACGGACGACGCGAAACCGACACGAACCGTTAACGGCGCATCGTCCGAGAGGCGGCCGATACGCCACACCAACGAGGAGGCCAAGGAATCCAAGGTCTCACCGGTGACGTCAGGCGTAGACGGCTCATCCATGCGTGTAGCGTACCGCACGCACTTGCTTCGGTGTGTGTTGAGGTCCGCTGGTAACGTGCTTCAGTGAAGCGCACGATTTTAGACGCCGTACGGCCGTTTTGGGCTGGCTTGGCCATGGGTACATCCGATTTGATTCCGGGGGTCTCTGGGGGAACCGTGGCCTTGATTGTCGGTGTTTATGAGCGTCTGATCGGGAGCATCGCCGAGATCACCTCGTCAAGCTCGTTAAGGGCGTTGCTGCATGGACGTTTGGGGGCGTTTTGGCAGGCCATCAACGGTTGGTTTTTGGTGACACTGGTTGGGGGCATGGCGGTCGCAATTTTCGGGTTTGCTGGCATCATCGCTTGGCTTCTCGAGCATCACGCGACAGCCACCGACGCGGTGTTCTTCGGCCTCATTGCCCGCGCAACTTGGCATGTGGCGCGTGATGGTGACAACGGCTTGTGGGGTTCCAGGGCCATGTTCATACCTGGGTCAGCGGTGGCTCTGGCGGTCGTCACCCAACCGAGTTTTGTGCTGGAGGCGTCGCCCGTCACCTTAATGGTTGGCGGAGCACTGGCAGCCACCGCGATGCTTCTCCCCGGTATTTCTGGCGCCTTTGTCTTACTGATCTTGGGACTTTACGCGACCGTCGTCAACGGGGTCGCAGCGTTGGATTTGGCCGTGCTTGCGCCGGTCGGACTTGGCATCTTGCTGGGGGCCTTCTCGGTCGCCCGCTTGATGGGAAGCGTCTTAAGGCGCTATCCGGCCAGTACGAAGATGACGTTGGCAGGTTTCATGCTTGGCTCCCTGCCAGCGGTTTGGCCGTTTGCGCAGGGTTGGTCTGCAGACTCCAGCTCACCTGCCTGGTTGTTGGTGATCCTGATCGCCGCTGGTGCTGGGTTGGTGGTTTTGCTTGAGCGCGTGAAGCCAAGCCGGCCCTGACTCCAAACACGCCTCATGGGTCTCACCGAATACTGACAACGTTTCCATTTTCAGTCTTTACTATTGGCAGAGTCGGCGCGCTGAAAGCTTTAAGCGGCCGAAACCAACATCATGCATGGAGGTCAACGGTGATTACGCATCCAATATGGCGCATCAGCATAAGTCTTGCAGCAGCGCTCTTGACGGCCCTCACGCTGGCGCAGAACCCCTTCCTAGACGATGAGCGCAATACCGTCGAGGTGGCGTCGACGGTTGGTCCGTCCGTGGTCGCGGTGAATGTTGAGGTTGAAGGTCGTGTCACCAACCCGTTTGAAAACATCCCAGAGGACCAGATTCCTCCCCTGTTTCGTGACTTCATTCCGCAGTTCAACCAGCCTGAGGCACCCCAGCAAGGCTCCGGAAGTGGCTTTGTCGTGGGTCAACCGCAAGGCATTTTGACGAACTACCATGTGGTTGAAAGTGCGCTTGAGAGCGGAACCACGGCACTGCGAGATGGCGCGTCGATCTCCGTATCGTTCCCAAGCGGTGATGAGGTCGCCATGGAGGTTCAAGGCGTCAATGCGCTCTATGACTTAGCCCTCTTACGTCCCGCTGACGATGGCACGCTGCCTGCGGGTGTGGCGTCTCTCACATTGGCTGAAGACGATCCACTGGTGGGCCAAAAAGCCATTGCGATCGGTAACCCGTTCGGTTTTGAGTCGACGGTCACCACTGGCATCGTCTCGGCGCTTGGTCGTTCGCTACCTGGCGTTGGCGAGATCGACATTCCGTTAATTCAGACCGATGCCGCAATCAATCCCGGTAATTCGGGCGGGCCGCTGCTTAACTCCAGCGGTGAGGTGATCGGGGTGAATACCGCCATCATCCCCGCGATCGGTCTT
>CAJXNS010000007.1 GCA_913057165.1 uncultured Trueperaceae bacterium | reverse complement strand
CTGGAGCGGGAGACGGGATTCGAACCCGCGACATTCAGCTTGGGAAGCTGACGCTCTACCAACTGAGCTACTCCCGCGTACTTGCTAGCTCCGGACAAGGGCGCTTGACCTAAGTTGTGCAGCCAAGCGCGCCTGATCCTTTGCTGGTGGGCAGGGCTGGATTCGAACCAGCGTAGGCATAAGCCAACGGATTTACAGTCCGTCCCCTTTAACCACTCGGGCACCTACCCAAGCCACGTTCGGATGCTGCGCCGCGTCGCGTTTGGAGCCACCCATCGGAGTCGAACCGACAACCTTCCGATTACAAGTCGGATGCTCTACCAATTGAGCTAGGGTGGCACCCTGGCCCGGGTGGCCGCCGGCGAGTTCGCCCAGCGTCCGGCTTGCAAGGCTAGCACCGAATCAAAGGCGTGTCAACGAAAACGGTGAGGGTATAGATGGGCTGCAGGACACCCCACAAACCAAGCAGCAGGCGCAGGGCGTGGTAGCGTCTCCCAGGAGGAAATACGCATGCGAATTGGCCCCCTTGGAATTTGGGAACTGCTCATTATCCTCGTTGTTGTGCTGCTGATTTTTGGGCCGCGCAGGTTGCCTGAAATGGCCAAAGGCTTAGGTCAGTCCGTTCGTGAATTTCGTAAAGGGATTCGTGACATCAAAGGTGACTTTGAGGAAGGACAGAACGAGCCAGCCAACGCTCCTGCCCAGCAAGCTCGGACGACAGACACACCAGCGACCGCGCCTAAAGCCAGTAGCGAAGCACAAGCTGGTGAACCTCAGGAAGAAACCCCGGACAACGCCAACCACAAGAGCGGCTAACGACCTCGCTCCCAATTGGCCCTGCGCAAAGTTGCGCCATAGATGTGAGACCCGACGGTCGTAGGCACGACGTAGCGCAGCAGCACGGGCGTGGCTTCCGCCGCGCCTAGCCCCAATCTTCACAGGAATCAACATGACCCTCGTCGACCACCTCGGTGAACTTCGTACACGCCTATTTGTGGCACTTGGTGGCTGGCTTGTCGCAAGTGGCGTGGCGTTTGCCTTTCGGTTCCAGCTCCTTGAGTGGATGCGTGAACCGCTACCTGGGTCGATGTCCCTGAACTACTTCTCGATTCTTGAGCCGTTCGTGGTCAGTATGCAGCTCGCCACGTTTTTTGGCCTGGTGATCGCCGCTCCGCTCATCGTGTCGCAAATCTGGGCGTTCATCGCCCCAGGCTTGTACCCAGAAGAACGGCGTTACGCCATCCCATTCATTTCGATGACCGCCTTGGCCTTTGCGGCAGGCGTCGCGTTCGCTTACTTCGTTGTGTTGCCTCTCACGCTGCCAATTTTGCTTGGGTTCCTTGGTCAGGAAGCCCAAGGGTTGCTGTCGATTGGTCGTTATATTTCCGCGCTTCTACTTCTGATGGGCGTTTTTGGGCTTATGTTTGAAATGCCTGTGGTGGGTTTCCTGCTCGCCAGGCTCGGCCTGGTGCGAGCGTCAGGCCTGGTGCAATCACGACGCTGGGCGATTGTGATTGGACTCCTGGTGGCAGCGGTTCTGACCCCAACAGCTGACCCCTTTAACTTCGCGCTTGTGGCTGTGCCCCTCGTGGTACTTTACGAAGTCACCATCGGCGTGGTGCGAGTCAGTCAGCGGAGGGTCCCCAACCATGAACGAGCAGATTCAAACGCTTCGTGATCAGATTGATGATCTCAACCTCGACATCCTAGAAAAGCTCTCCGAACGGGCGCGGTACGCCGAGGCGATCGGTGAACTGCAAACCGCGGCCGGCGCGTCGCACTACGACCCCGTGCGCGAGCAGGCGATGTTGGATGCCCTCCAGGCAGCCAACCAAGGGCCGTTCGACAACGCCACCGTCAAGAGTCTGTTTAAGCAGATCTTCCAGGCGTCGATGCACCTTGAGCAAGCCCAAGACAAAAAGGGTTACCTCACGTCGAGAGGTTCTGCCGAGAAACCCACCGTTGTGCACGTGGGTGATGTCGCCGTCGGTGAAGGTCACCCGCCCGTCCTGATTGCTGGACCGTGCGCGATCGAATCGGAGGCGCAGGTCGAGTCGGTCGCCGAACGGGTTGCCTCACGCGGGGTTCGCTTGTTTCGTGGCGGTGCGTTTAAACCACGTACAGATCCGTACTCCTTCCAAGGCTTGGGCGTTGAAGGTCTCAAGCTAGGTCGCGCGTCGGCGGATGCACATGGACTCCAGTTCGTGGCTGAAATCATGGACGCGAAAGACTTGGACGCCTTCGTCGAGTACGCCGATGTGCTGCAAATTGGGGCGCGCAACATGCAGAACTTCACGCTTCTCAAGGCGGTCGGTAAGACGCAAAAACCGGTCCTGCTCAAGCGTGGTCTCTCAGCCACCATCCAAGAGTGGGTGATGGCCGCTGAGTACCTGCTGCATGAAGGCAATCCGAACGTGATTTTGTGTGAGCGGGGTATCCGGACGTACGAACCCACCACACGCAACACCTTGGACGTGTCGGCGGTTGCCTTGGCGAAGCTGGAGACGCACCTGCCCGTTGTGGTGGATGTCACTCACTCCGGCGGTCGCCGGGACCTGCTGGTGCCGTTAACCAAGGCGGGACTGGCCGCTGGCGCAGACGGCATCATGGTGGAAGTACATCCGAATCCTGCGGTTGCGCTTTCCGACCAGAAGCAGCAAATCGACTTTGATGCGTTCGATACGTACCTGGAAGCAACAGGGCTTGGTCATGAAGGCAGCGCATGAGCGCAAGCAGGCTGGCCTGATGCCCCTGAGGCCGTGAATCACGCCAGGCACGTTGGGCTTTGATGCTTGACGATCTTCTGAATCTGATTACCCAAGCCACAGACGTGCGCCCTCAGTTCACTGGGGGGCGCTGTTTGGCGGTGCGCCGGTCGCCTGATGCCTGCACCGCATGCCAGGACGTCTGCCCGCATGAGGCGGTGGAGGTCGCGTCGCATGGCGTCACCATCGACGACGTGGCGTGTACTGGCTGCGGGCTGTGCGTGCAAGCATGCCCAAGCGACGCACTTGAAGCACGCGTGTCACTGCGCCCAGAGGGGCAGGTGAAATGCCGCGAGGTTCAGGGTGATGCGCAGACCGTGGAGTGCCTCGCTCGGTTGCGGCCCACGGACGTGACGGGCTTGGCGCGCGGGTCAGGGTCCGCCACCCTGGCGCATGGCGATTGTGCCTCCTGCCCCATTGGTGACGCCAGCGTGCCCGAGAGGGTCGCAGCGACCGTTGCCACTGCCAAAAGCTTGGCTGCCCCCTTGGGAGCGAACCTGGACGTGCAGGTGGTGCACTCCTCCGAACTAAACGCAGGACCGAAGGTTATGGACCGTCGCGCATTTCTGAGATCCACTGGTGGGCAGTGGCGGCGCCAGTTTGGTCAAGCCCTGTCCCCGCTTGACCGACCGCGAGCCGGTGATTTGCCAGTTGAACCTAGCCGCCAACGAGAACTGGCCCTGGCTGCTGCAAAGGGTGAAGACGATCGGGTTGCCTGGCGGCTACCAACCGTCGACGACCGCTGCATCATGTGTGACGCGTGTACGCGCACGTGCCCGACCGATGCGCTGTCCCGGCGGTTCCATCACGACGGCTCCGCGTCGCTCCATTTGAATGCAGAGCGGTGCATCGGTTGCGATGCTTGCGTTCCTGCATGCCCCACCAATGCGGTCACCATGACGGACCAGCCGACCGCTCGAGCGGTGCGCAGCAAGGATGTGGAGTTGTTTAACCGTCCTGCGGCCGATCGTACGGCCGTTGCCCGCGATGGGTAACGCGTCTCGACGGTAGGGCACCAACGCCGTTACACTGTGCGTGTGAACGTTGATGATTGGGTGTACGAAGCGATCGATGCCTCGGGTGGCAAAGGGTCCACGTTACGAGACATCCAACGTCATGTGGACGACCGGCACCACGAAGAGTTAGCCGTCGACACGTTAGAGCAGTCGATCGATACGCTCATCAGGCGCAAGAAGATTGAAGCGCTGGGTGCCGACCGCTGGGTTGCCACCCAAAAAACCGCCAAGGAAGACGCCATCAGGCAGCTTTTTGGCGATGACGAGCCGTCATCCAGCGGCTAACCCCACGCCAGAAACGATGTCGCGATCAGTAACGCCCCAAGCAGGAGGCGGGCTGCGTGGTTGATTGGGATCACGGTCGCGTACACCAAGCGCGCATTCCAGTAGGACGCGATTGAAGCTGAAACGGCGCCTGCTGCCATCACCACATACGTGCCCTCTGCCCCGTAGAACGCCATGACGCCCGCGATCATTAACAGCGACGCGGATGTCATAAACAAAAACGTCAACCGCGGTTGTCGCCGAGCGACCGTCCACGCTCCAAAGGTGGATACCACCGCGTAAACGGCCGCGGTGATGAAGACCAGCAGACTCAAGACGCAGCCTCCACCCGCCGCCCTTCAACGACGGTAAACGGATCGGGTGTTTCGACGATCTCAAGCGGCTTCCGGGCCATGCGTTGAACCGCCCGGGTCAACCACGCATCCGAAGAAGACGTCGGATCGACGAGGAGTACCAAGCGTTTGACGCGATGCATGCGGGCCATGCGTCGTGCAGCCCCCAGCGCTTCAGCATCGGAAGGTGCCAGGTCAGGATCGACCGTCCAGCCTTCAGACCGTAGTTCAGAATCAGGCCACACCGCCGGCGTCAAGGCGCGCTCACCGCCAAAGTCGTACGACGCCGCAAGATACGGTTCTTCCAGCCACCAAGGCTGACCCAGCACGCCGACCCACGCGTCGCCTGGCGGGTTGGCCGGTCGCGGCCCAGGTCCGACGGTCTGCAAAAGTTCAGACTTGTGCGTTTGCCATACCCTTCGTGCTGATGCGGGTTGACCCGCCACCTCCGCCAACAAAGCCAGAGCGTTCGCTTCGAAGCCAGGCGTCGCGGCGTTGGTTGCCACCCGCCACACCTTGGGAATACCCGGTACGGCATGCTGCAACGCCGCTGGAAGGTCCGCAACAAACGGATCCCCAGCGCCACCCTTCGTGCCGTCGTAGCCTTCATTAATACTGGGTACCAATAGGCGGTCGCAGTGCGATAAGGCCACCGCCTCGGCGGCAGCGAGCTCAAATATTGACGATGAACCACGTTGGACGCGTGGATCGTTGCGCCAAGCGCTTGCTTCGGCACCCGACACCGTCTCGAGCGTCGCCCCAACGGCCTCAAGCGCCTTCAGCCATGCCGGCCCGTAGCGACTCCATAAAACGGTGGTGATCAGACCGACGCGCACGACCGAGGAGTGTAGCACTACGCCCGAGGGTGGGACTCTCCAGTGGCGCCTCCAGCGCGGGTGAGGAGCTGCGCCGCCAAGCGGCGGGCCGCTTCCTTATCAAGGTACTGGTTGCCGTTGCCGCACTTAGGTGACAAGGTGCAACGCGGGCAACCGTCCGCACAGCCGCATTCGGTCAGGCGACGGAGCGCTTCTCGCAACCACGCCCCAAACTGCCACGCTCCCGCCTCGGCATAACCAACCCCACCCTCGGCGCCGTCATAAATCACGATCAAAGGCTCACCACGTTCGGGGTGCACGGGGAATGAAACGCCGCCCACATCATCACGCTCACACAACACGAACAGCGGTAAGAGCCCAATCATGGTGTGCTCGAGGGCGTGCATCCCGCTTGCAAACACCCCTGGTGGTAGGGCGAGGGTTTGCTGTTCGGGCGTGACGGCCCACCACGTGGCTTGGGTGATGAATGAATCATTAGGCAAATCAAGGGCGTGCTCCGATAGCACCACTTCGGTCCTGTAGCGTTTGCGAACGTACCCGACGACCTCATGCGTCACCCGAACGTATCCCGCAATTAATCCCAGCTCAGCATCCACCAGCCGCGGTTCGTGATCGATCAAATCAATATGGGTTTCGGTTCGCACTTGGGTGTAGAAATCTTCGATGTGGGGAATGAGGACGGCTCGGCCTTCCCCTAAATCAAGCTCGACCACGAGATACGGCTCTCCCTTGTGGAGGTACACGGCACCTGGGTGCAGCTCCTTAACCGCGCGACCTGCCTCCATTGTCCCCAAGGGCTTGGCGCTTCCCGCTAGGCGAATGCGTACCTGTGTTCCGCCACGACCACGCAAACTGACGTGACGGTGCGGGTACCGCTCGGTGGCGCCGTACGCGCCTGTTGGTAACGCCCGCAGTCCTTCCACGGCGGCCAAATCGATGGCTGGGCTTAACCAGGCTTCATGGTCTTCGACAGGGTGCTCGGAAGCGGCACAACGGACGTGGCGGGCGTGCACGATGGCGTTATGTGGGTCGGCCACCGCGCGCTCCATGGACCCGTCCAAAAGAAACTCAGGGTGGCCGAGCACGTGCTCATCGAGCGGATCATCGCCGGGAATCCAGACGACTGCGGAGCGTGATCCTGACCGCCCAGCCCTGCCTGCCCGCTGCCAAAAGGCCATCATCGATCCCGGGTAGCCCACCTGGACCACCACGTCGACGTCGCCAATATCGACGCCAAGTTCCAGGGCGCTGGTACTTGCGACGGCTTGCAGACGGCCGGCGCGAAAGTCAGCTTCAATCTGACGCCGCTCGCTGGCGGTGTAACCGCTCCGGTAGCTTGCAAGTACATCCTGCTTATCTTCAGGAAGGAGCGGCCTTGCGTAGCGCAGGACCAATTCAGCGGCGCGCCGTGAGTTACAGAACACCAAGACTTTTTGCTGCGCTTGGACCAAAGCAGCAGCCAAACGGGCGGCTTCTGCCACCGGACTGCGGCGCCGTTCAGGATTGCCCGGCCGGGCTGGCGGCGTCCAGAAAAGCACCTCCTTGGCGCCGCGGGGGGCGGTGTTGGCTTCGACCGCGGCGGGTGTGCGGCCTACAAGGTGCTCGAAGAGTTCGCTGGGGTTTGCAACGGTGGCGCTTGCGGCGATGAACTGCGGTTCGCTGCCGTACAGTTTTGCCACGCGGTCCAGGCGGCGTAGCACGTTGGCGACGTGCGTGCCGAACACGCCCCGATAGGCGTGAAGCTCGTCGATGACAACCCACTTAAGCGACGTATGAAAGGGCGCCCAGTACGAGTGAAATGGAAGCAAGCTGCGGTGGAGCATGTCGGGGTTGGTGATGACCACACGCGCCTCGCGACGCAACGCTTGACGCTCAGCTCGTGGTGTATCGCCGTCGTAGCGCACGATCAGCTGTTCGGGATTGTCGATGCCCGTTCGCGTGGCGAGCTCTCTCAACGACCGAAGTTGGTCTTCCGCTAAGGCTTTGGTTGGAAATACCGCGAGACTGGTGAATCCTTGAGCGAGTGCTTCAAGCATTTTGCGTTGGTAGATCAGGCTTTTTCCTGAGGCGGTGTCGGTCGCGATGACGACAGACCGACCGGCGTCCAGTTGGCGCCACGCTTCGGCTTGATGCTCCCAAGGAGTCATATTGAGCCCGGATAACCAGGCGTCCTCCTCAGCCTCGCTGCTCTTTTGGCCTGCCCGCGGGGGTAGAAATGCGTGCGCGCGTACCCGATCCTCGCCATCTTTCAAGCTTTGAAACCACGCATGGAAGTTGGCAACGTCGGATGGTTTGTTGGGATTGGACGGTGGCACCTGGCTGGCACGTTACCGTAAGGCACGGCGTTAAGCCGCCGTGGTACGTTGCAAACCATCCCGGGAAGGTGTATTTGATGCTTGCTGTGTTTGCGACGTTACTGACGCTGCTGGTCGTGCCTTATCTCGGCCTCATGGTGTTGGTGATCGTTGGCACGCTTCGTCGTGACCCGCCGCTTGAACCGCACCGGGCCAAACCGTCCGTGAGTGTCATTCTTCCGGCCCATAATGAAGAAGCGAATTTGCCGGCCACGTTGCGATCGCTGTTGCAGCAGGAGTACGACGGCGAGTTGGAGTTCGTGGTGGTGGACGACCGTTCCACCGATACAACCGCTGAGTTGGTGCGCGCTGCAGCCGCCAAGGACGCGCGTGTGCGGCTCATCAGCGTGACGACGCCGTCGAAGCGTTACGCCCCGAAGGTGAATGCCGTGCGCGAAGGCATCGAAGGTTCAACGGGTGAGATTATTTTGACGACCGATGCGGATTGCCGGTACCCGGATGGCTGGGTGGACGGCATGGTGCGGGAGTTTGGTCCTGGTGTGACGATGGTGGTGGGGTACGTCGAAACCACGCGCCGGGGTGGGGTGCGCCGCTGGCTGCATGCCTTTGAGACGATCGATTGGTTGTCACTGATGCTGGTATCGCGGGCTTTGACGTTGTTCGGATGGAAGTTCGCGTCGAGCGCGAACAATCAGGCCTACCTGCGTTCGGCTTTTGATGCGGTGGGCGGGTTTGGGGCGATTGGTCGCGCGCCGAGTGGTGACGAAGACCTGTTGACCCAAAAGCTTGGGCGGCTTCCTGGGAGCCGTATTCGTTTTGCGTCGCGTCCGGAGACGCGTGTGTGGACGCAACCGATCGAAAGCTGGGGGGCCTTCCTCCGCCAGCGTCGGCGTTGGGTGTCTCGCTATCACCATGTGATGCATTACCATCCGGCGTTTTTTGCGTCGATTGCGGTCCTCGGCTTTCAGTCGATCGCCATCGCCTTCTCTTTGGCTGCCGCCTTTTGGGTGGATGGGTTGTTCGTCTGGTTGGCATGGTTGTGGGGAACCGAACTTGTGTTGCAGGTGGGCGGTACGGCTTTGGGTGCTTGGCGCTTCGGCCGGCGAGATTTGTGGAGGCCGAGCCTGGTGGGGTGGGCGTTGCTTCACCCGTTTTTCGTGGCGACGGTGGTGCTTTGGTCGTTCTTAAAGCCGGGGGCGTGGTACTCCGGTGCAGCGTCATACCGTCGCGTGTGGATGGCGCGACAATGGCGTTCCTTTTCACGTCGGGTTCGTTCCCTGCGTTTGGAGCGTTGAACGTCGTTTGTCCCGCCGGGCGTGGTGGGGCCGGTGGTACGCTTTTGGGACTTTAAGCAACCGGCGGCGCGCGTTGCGTCGGCATTCGGAGGATTAACCAGCATGAAAGTATTCATTTTAGGCGGCGACGGATTCTGCGGATGGCCCACCAGCCTCCACCTCAGCAACCTCGGCCACGACATCACCATCCTCGACAACCTAAGCCGCCGCAACATCGACAACGAACTCGAAGCCGGCAGCCTCACCCCCATCACCCCCATGGGCACCCGCCTCAAAGCCTGGCACGAACAAAGCGGCCGCACCATCAACTTCGTCAACATCAACGTCGCCGAAGAATACGACCGCCTCCTCCAACTCATCAAAGACGAACAACCCGACAGCATCGTCCACTTCGCCGAACAACGCGCCGCGCCCTACAGCATGAAAAGCAGCGCCCACAAGCGCTACACCGTCGACAACAACCTCAACGCCACCCACAACACCCTCGCCGCCATCGTCGAAAGCGGCCTCGACATCCACCTCACCCACCTCGGCACCATGGGCGTCTACGGGTACGGCACCGCCGGCATGAAAATCCCCGAAGGCTACCTCCCCATCGAAGTCACCACCGACGACGGCGACAAAGTCCAACAAGAAATCCTCTACCCCGCCAACCCCGGATCCATCTACCACATGACCAAAACGCAAGACCAACTGTTCTTCGCGTACTACGCCAAAAACGACCACCTCCGCATCACCGACCTCCACCAAGGCATCGTCTGGGGCACCAACACCCAAGAAACCAACAGCGACGAACGCCTCATCAACCGCTTCGACTACGACGGCGACTACGGCACCGTCCTCAACCGCTTCCTCATGCAAGCCGCCGTCGACTACCCCCTCACCGTCCACGGCACCGGCGGACAAACCCGCGCCTTCATCCACATCCAAGACACCGTCCGCTGCATCCAACTCGCCATCGAAAACCCACCCACCCGCGGTGAACGCGTCAAAATCCTCAACCAAATGACCGAAACCCACCGCATCCGCGACCTCGCCCAAATCGTCGCCCGCATCGCAAACGCCGAAGTCGCCAACGTCCCCAACCCCAGAAACGAAGACGCCGAAAACGACCTCCACGTCAAAAACGACCTCTTCCTCGACCTCGGCCTCAACCCCACCACCCTAGAAGAAGGCCTCCTCGAAGAAGTCACCCAAATCGCCCGCAAATACAAAGACCGCGCCGATAAAAACAAAATCCCGGCCACCAGCACCTGGACCCAAAAACAAAAACCCGGCATTCCCGACGCCTAAACCCCATGCGAGTCGCGGTCTTCACCGAGACGTTCCTACCCAAAATCGACGGCGTCGTCACGCGCGTCACCCGGACGCTAGAACAACTCGCTGAGCTTGGACACGAAGCGTTGGTGTTCGCGCCCGGGCATCCGCCCGAGCGTTATTACGGCCACCGGGTGGTGCGCGTGCCGAGCGTGCCGTTCCGGCCGTGGTACCCCGAATTGTTCGTTGGGTTGCCGCGACCCAAGATCGGACGTGAGCTAGACCGCTTCAAGCCGGACGTGGTGCACGTCGTCAATCCTGTGGTGTTGGGTTTGTGGGGCACCATGCTGGCGCGTCAACGCAACCTACCGCTGCTTGCGAGCTATCACACCGATATCACCCAGTACGCGAAACACCTCAAACTGAACTTTTTAAGCCCGTTCTCGAAGACGTTCTTGCGGGATGTTCACAACCAAGCGCACGTGAACCTGTGCACCAGCATGCCGATGGTGCGTTCAGCCGAAGCGCTCGGCATTAAACGGGTGCGCCTGTGGCCCAAAGCCGTCGATACGCAACTCTTTAGGCCGTCGGCCGCCTCGTCCGCCATGCGCGAGCGGCTGTCTGGCGGCGAGCCTGAAAAGCCACTGTTGCTTTACGTCGGGCGCGTGTCGTACGAGAAGCGCCTTGACTGGTTGCAAGCGCCCATGAAGCAGTTGCCTGGTGTCCGTCTTGCCATCGTGGGTTCTGGACCTGCGGAGGACGCGATGAAGAAACTTTTTGAGGGGACACCGACCGTATTCACGGGATACATGGGCGGCGAGGAACTCGCAGCGGCGTACGCCAGTGCGGACGTGCTCGCGTTTCCTTCCGACACGGAAACCCTCGGGTTTGTCGCCATGGAGGCGATGGCGTCGGGCATTCCGGTGGTGGGGGCCCGGGCGGGTGGTGTGCCGGATGTGATTACCCACGAACGCAACGGTCTACTATTCACGCCTGGGGACCTTGGTGAGCTCACCGAATGTTTACGGCGTCTGACGGTCGATCCTGTCTTCCGACAGCGGCTTGGCCGTCAAGCGCGTGAAGATACCGAACCCCATGGCTGGCGCGGTGCGACCGAAACGTTGGTGCAGTACTACGAGCACGCCCGAGCGATTCAGCGCCGCTACGACCCGGAACGCCTGTGACCTCTGGAGTGGTGCGCCTTGAAGCGTGTGCCCTGCCACCCGCGCGCACGGCCGACACGGCCCACTTAACCCCACCGCCGCGCTTTGGACGCACGACCTTCGCTGGCTACGCACCCCAAACGGATGTGCAGGCGCAAGCCAAGTCCGACGTGCAAGCGTTTGTCACGTCCCGCCCGCGGCCTTGGGGGCCACTTAAGTGGCTGACACGGCAGGAAGGACGCGGTCTCTACCTCGATGGTGGGTTTGGCGTCGGCAAGACCCATCTTCTAGCGGCCGCTTGGCAGGCCGCCGAGTGGGCACCGGAACACAAGGCTTACCTATCCTTCCAGGAACTCGTGTACTTGGTTGGCCTCCTCGGTTCGGAAGCGGCCGGCAAGGCGTTCTCGCGGACGCGCTTGCTGTGCATCGACGAGTTTGAGTTGGACGACCCTGGCAACACGCTGATCGTCTCAAAGTTCCTTCGGCAGGTGATGACGCATGGTACGGACGTGATGACCACGTCCAACACCCCACCAGCCTCGCAAGGGCAAGGACGGTTCGCAGCCGACGACTTCCGGCGTGAAATCCAAGGGATCGCCGGTCGCTTTACGGTCGTGGCGCTCGACGGTTCTGACTACCGCGCCCCACCGACAGGCGTTGACGTCAATACGGCTGAGACGTTTGCCGCTGACTTGCAGGCGGCACCGCCTGGCTCCGTGCTGGCTGGCGCGCAGGAACTGACCGAGTTTCTACGGGCGCTCCATCCCGTCCGCTACGGCGAGTTTTTGAAGACGACGCCTGCCTTGTTTTTAGAGGAACTGCCTTCTTTACCTGGGCAAAACGATGCGCTGCGGTTCGTGCATTTTGTGGACAAGGCCTACGACCTCGGTACCGGCCTTAGGGTTTCTGGCGACGTTGCCTTAGACGGCATCTTTGACGACTCATACATGGATGGTGCGTACGCGAAGAAGCACCGACGCTGCTTGTCGAGGCTCTCAGAAATGTTGCAAGAGCCCGTCAGCAGCGCCGGTTAGGGCGTGTCGCCCTGATCGAGCGGTACCGCGCGACCTTTGACCGTCAACGACGCGAAGTCACCAGGGTAGAACGTGCGGCCGGGTCCGGTTCTTACCGTCCACGTGTCGCCGGTTGCCGTGCCGTCAGGTGCGACCGTACGGCACTGAAACAGCATGTCGTGACCATGAAAGCGTCGCTCCGTGATGACCACCGGTAGGCCTGTCTCGCCTTGCGAGCCAAGCCTCAGATCTTCAGGTCGGACCGACACCATCAACACCCCTTCGGCTGGCCTCGTGAGGGACACCGTGCCCAGGTCTGTCGCGGCCGCGTCGCCGTGTGCTTCGCCACGCAGCAGGTTCGTGTCACCCAAAAAGCCGGCTACGAAGGCTGTCTTCGGTTCTAGGTAGGTGCGCTCAGGTGGCCCTGCTTGCTCCAAGCGCCCTGAACGCATGACGGCGATGCGGTCTGCGAACGTCATGGCCTCCTCTTGGTCGTGGGTGACCAGCAGGGTGGTCGCATTGGTACGGGCGAGGATCCTCCGCACTTCGGTGCGGGTTCCAGCCCGCAGCGCAGCGTCTAAATTACTGAACGGCTCATCAAGCAGAATCACCGCGGGCTGCGGCGCGAGAGCACGGGCCAATGCCACGCGTTGCTGCTGACCGCCTGAAAGCTGCCCGGGGTAACGCCTGGCAAAAACGTTTAAGCCGACGAGATCCAGGACCTCGCGAACGCGCTCATTGCGGCGTTCAGCAGACCAGCCACGCAGTCCAAACGCCACGTTGGCTGCCACGTTGAGGTGCGGAAACAGGGCGTAATCTTGGAAGACAAAGCCGATTTTGCGTTGTTCGGGCGGGACAAATGTGGAGGGTCCGACGACCGTGTCGCCCTGAATGCGAATGGTGCCTCGGTCTGGCGTTTCGAACCCAGCCAGAAGTCGAAGCAGGGTGGTCTTGCCACAGCCGGACGGCCCGAGCAGAGCGAGGGTCTCCCCTTCCTGCAACGTCAAGTCAAGACGGTCCACCGCCGGGTAACGGGGGTCTTGAAACGATTTGCTGAGCCCGGCAACCTCAACCACAGGTGTGCCCGCAGCCGACGTGGTCTCAGGTTGGGTGGCGTGGGGTGCTCCTTGCATGCGTTACTTAGCGTACCCGCGTCGCACTGTCGTGACCGACCCGAGGGCTACGCCCGGCATCTTCCCGCCCGAGTGCTGCAGCGGCGATCGCCTCAGCCGCACCTGGTGGACCCATCACGCGCCTACCCACATTGGCACGGCGGGCCAGTTCTCCTGGGGTTTGAAGCCAACGGTTTAGGACCTGAGCGACCGCGGTCACATCGCGGGATTCGAGCTGCACCGCATCACCCAGGAGTCGGGCTTGATTCTCAAAGAACCGCAGGCGCATGGTGGGCGATGGGAAGGTGACAACGGGCGTGCCCACGCCTGCGGCCTGCTCAACCGCGGTTCCGGTCGACCCGATGGCAACGTCGGCCCAGGTGAGGAGTTCGCCAAACGGTTCATCGGTCCACGCCAATGTCGCCTGGCCAGCGGACACCGGGCGACCGTCCCGCTGAAGCTCAGCAGGCGCGGGTGGGTGCGTCTTCGCCCATGCGACTTTGGCTTCAACCGTGCCGAGCAGGCTGAGGACCTCGGTCATGAACGCGAGGTTGGTTTCGGCACCCTCGCGGGTGCCAGGTAAGAGCAGGACGCGCCGGCGACGGCCCTCGGAGGGCTCAGGTGAGGCCTCACCTTTTGGCAGTAAGCCGTCCATCATGGGATTGCCAACGAATGCGGCGTGGTGAACGCCTTGATCTTCGAGCCGTTGGGCTGTGTCCGTGTCACGAACAAACACGTGGTCGAAGCGGCGGTTAAGCACGAGACGTTCTAAGAGGGTGATGCGCTCTCTGAATGCTTGTCGGCCTGTGGCGTTCTCGCGTCCTTGCATGCGGGTCGAAACCAGGGTTTGTACGGCCACACGGCGATCGGCTTGCACACCGGCTGCGAGAAGCTCCGCCCAAATATCGCCAACGCTGATGACGGCCGTGACGTCAGCCTGACGAATGGAGTTCCACTGGGTGATGAGTCCAGTGAGCAGACCGGCGCGTAAATCACGCATCAGGGCGCTCGGGCTTTCGAGCGTCATGCCACCGGACGGCAGGATCGGACCTGCATCCAGCAATGTGCAGCCTGCCTGAGCAAGGCCATGACCGTCACTGACCGTGGCCAGAGCGTACAGCTGGACATCTGGATTAAGCACCTTAAGTGCACGGACAAGTCGCTCAGACACAACATCTTCGCCGTGTCCGTTGCTGACCAGGAGGACCTTACTCGGTACGGTCACCCCGCGATTATAGGCTGCGGCGTTAACGTGGCTGGCTAGGCCGCGGTCGGCTGCTCGGCCACACCGCGGATGATGACGACCGTGTCCCCGTCTTCACTGAGCATGCGCTTAACTTCGAGGTCGGCAAAGGCGCCACTTTCTTCAAAGTAGGTGGTGACGAGTCGGCAGTGGGCGTCCTCATCGGAAGCTCGCCAGGCGAGGATGGCTTTATCTTCGAACATGCGTGCGTTGAATGCCACCACGAACGGGCTGCCTGGTTTGAGGACGCGACCTACCTCACGAAACGTTTGAACCGGTTGGGTCATGTACTGCACGGCCACGGTGCACAGAGCAGCATCAAACGACCGGTCTTCAAACGGGAGGGTCTTCGTGCGGTTTAGGTCGTGCACAACCGGCGTGTCTACGTGCGGATTGCGCTGAAGCTCGTCGAGGTTCATGCCGAGACCGGTGACGTGCGCATCGACCGTTCCGATGTGGCTTCGCACGCCTGCCATGAGGTCAAGGACGCGATGGGGCGCGCCCAGCAAGGTCGGCATGGTGGCCCGAAGTTGTCGCATGGCTTGTTCGCTAAGCAGGTTCGTTTCAACCGGCCTGCGGTAATACAAACTGTCGGGACGCTCGTCAACGCGTTTGAAGAATTCCTCGGGGAGCACGTTCATCGCAGTTGATAATGCAGCACGTGACGGTTGCCAAACAACGTCTCACGCTACGTTTTCGGCCGATAGGTGCGGACTCAGTATTCAGTCAAGGCTGGTCCAAGACCCCATCCCAGCTTTTCACGGAGCACCCCGTACGGCCCAAGCCGGCCGCTGCTGACCAGCGTGACTTGGTGGGGTGAGCGACGGATGGCAATTCGGTCGTGGGCATGAAGGTCGATGCGCTCTTGACCGTCGATCAGCAACGCAAGTTCGCCTACTTGGCCGCGCACCTCAAACTCGATTTCTTCGGCTGCATCGACCACAATCGGTCGGTTGGTCAAGGAGTGGGGCGCCATCGGCGTCACCACCAACGCTTGCAGGCCACGCCCGAGGATCGGACCACCCAGCGACAGCGAGTAGGCCGTCGAACCGACGGGCGTACTCACCACCAGTCCATCGGCCCGGTAGGCGATCGCATGCTCCTGCCCGATCCACATGTCAAGTTCGACCAGGCGGGTCATGATGCCTTGCGATACGGCAACGTCGTTGAGGGCGACCCGGCGGTCGCCGCCGTTGACGTCCACTTCAAGCATGATTTCGTCGTTACAGCGCCAACCTTCAGGCGATGCGCCCTCGAGGTAGGCGTTGAACTCGTCGTACGAAAATCCAGCCAAGAAACCCAGCTTGCCTAGGTTGACCCCTAAGACCGGTGTGCCGGCGGGCGCCACACGACGCGCAACGTCAAGGAGCGTGCCGTCGCCCCCGACGGAAACCACCAGTTCAGCTTGGGCGGCGTCTTGGACACCCAACCCATCTTGGGTTGAGCCGCTCTTGACCTGCACATCCAACGCTTCCATACGCGACACGATACGGGTCGCCACGGGCAGGGCTTCGGGTTTGTGGCTAGAGGCCACCACCAGCACCGAGGTGAGGTCACGGGCGGCCGGAATGGCGCTCATGAGGCCGCCTGCTTCGCATGAAATTTGTCTTGGACATGCGCCATCACGCGCGTCACGACGTCGTCAATGCTCAGGCGGCTCGTGTCGACCTTGAGGGCATCGGAGGCGGGTGCGGACTGTTTGGCGTCCTTGGCGTCACGAGCGATGATCGCTTTAACGACCTCATCAAACGCTTGGTCGCGCTCCCCCACCCTGCGGCGGGCACGAACTTCTGGATCGGCGGTCAAGAACACCTTGGCGACCGCGTCAGGAAACACTGCCGTACCCATATCGCGACCGTCGATCACGAACGGTCCTTCAATATCGCGCAGTCGGGCGTCAACCCAAGCGCGAACGTCCGGCATGCTCGCCACGCGGGATACCTGCTCGTCGATACCGTGTTGCGTCAGTTGCTCGGTGATGTCGCGTCCGTCAAGCTGGATGACGTTGCCATCCTGACGTGCCTGAAGCTGCACGTCTCGGCCCTTGAGTGCTTCCACAAGCTCCTGGGCTGATGGTTGCCCATCGCCCACACTTCGGGCCACGAGCGTGGCAGCCCGGTACAGCAGTCCGCTTGACACGAACGGAACACCCAGCCGCTCGGCCACGACCTTGGCCACGGTGGATTTACCGCTGGCCGCAGGTCCGTCGATGGCAACGACCTGGCGCGCGGTCACCCTGCCACCCCGCCGATTGTGCGCCAATCATCAAAGAACGTCGGGTACGTTTTTTCGACGCACGCTGGATCAAGAATGGTCAGGTTAGGAATCCGCAATCCCGCCACAGCAAAACTCATGGCCATGCGGTGGTCACCGTACGTCTCGATGGCGGTACCTTCAGCGCTTTCTACGGACTCGAGTGGATGGACGGTAATCCAGTCATCTCCCAGTTCCACCTGGGCTCCTAAACGGCGGAGTTCGGTGGCTAAGGCGGTCAAGCGGTCCGTTTCTTTGATTCTGAGGTTCCAGATGTTGTTGATTCGGACGGGTTCTTCGGCGAACAGCGCCACCACTGCGAGGGTTTGTGCTTGGTCGGGCATGTCATTAAGGTCAAACGTGCCCCCGCGTAAGCGACCGTCTGACGGGCCTGCGACTTCACACCGGTTCGCGTGCCACGTCACGTGGCAGCCCATCGTTTCAAGGACGTCTGCGAGCCGGCGGTCCCCTTGGACGCTGTCGCGTCCCACATCGCGGGTGATGGCGTGACCGCCGCTGATGGCTGCGGCAGCCCAGTGGTAACCAGCCGCCATCGCGTCCGCTTCGATGCGGTACGGGCCGGCTTGGTAGCCGCCCGTCGGTACGTGAAAGCTGCGGTAGCCGTCACGCTCAACATCAATCCCAAAGCTGGCCATCATGCGCACCGTCATATCCACAAACGGTTTCGACAGTTGCTCCATCGGCACGTGCAGCGTCACAGCTTCACGGGCGTAAGGCGCCACCATCAGCAACGCCGAGAGGTACTGCGATGACCGGCCACCCTGCACCGTTGCGTGACCACCACGCAGACCAGAGGCTTGGATGGTGACCGGAGGGCAGCCGTTACCCGCGTCCGTCGCCACGTCGGCACCCAGTTCGTGAAGTGCGTCAAGGAGGTCTTGGATGGGCCGCTCGCGCATGCGGTGCGTGCCGTCAAGTCGGTAGCGGCCGTGCCCAAGTGCCACCATGGCGGCAAGGAAGCGAATCGCGGTTCCCGACAGGCGCAGGTCAAGGTTGGCTTCGCGTGCCGGGATGCGGCCGCCCTGACCATGGACGTGCACATCGGTTCCGTCACCCGTCGCCGCAATCCCGAGTGACCGTAAAGCGGTGACCATGACCGTGCGGTCTTCGGCGATCAGCATGTTGGTCAGGTGGCTTTCGCCGTCCGCCAGCGCGGCAAGGGCGAGCGCGCGGTTGGTCATGCTTTTACTACCGGGGAGTGGCAGGTCAGATTGGACGCGCACGCCGGACTGAAGCCGCAGGGATGGAGGGTTCGGCATACGCGGCGACCATACCACCGGGCACGTCGGCTTCCCGGCTGCAGGCCGCATCCGGCGCGGATGCTGGGCAGGCGACGGGGCACCCCAACGATTGTCGTTACCGTAATGCCATGACTGTTCCAGCCAACTTGCAGCACGTTGTTGATCAGTTCGCGAAAGCGCCGTCCAATCTGCGGTTGCCGCTTTTGCTTGAGTACGCCAATAAACTGCCTGCCTTGCCGGAGTCCATGCAAGGGGACCCCGACCGTTTTGAACGGGTGGAGGAATGCCAAACACCGTTATTTCTCGCCAGTGAGGTGACCGACGGCGTGGTGCGCATCTGGTTTGACGCCCCGGAGGAAGCGCCGACCACGCGTGGTTTCGCGTCGATTTTGTCGCACGGTCTGGACGGCGCAACGGTGGATGATGTGTTGTCTGTTTCGGGTGATGTGGCCTCCGAGTTGGGTCTCACGACGTTGATTAGTCCGTTGCGACTCCGTGGTTTGGAGGGCATGATCGGTCGCCTTCAACGGCAGGTCCGGGAGGCATCTCAAGGCGCATGACAGCACGCAGGGTTGGAGAAGCAGGCCTGGGTCTGCTACACTCCTGCAGCTGGCTCGCGTGAACGCGCGGCCCTTCAGAGGAGATTACGGCATGAAAAAAGACATTCACCCGAAAGTGGTGCCCTGCAAGGTGATTTGCGACGGCGAAGTGGTCCTGGAAACGTACAGCACCAAGTCTGAGGTGCACGTGGACGTCTGGTCGGGCAACCACCCGTTCTACACCGGTCAGCAGCGCTTCATCGATACCGAAGGTCGCGTGGAGAAGTTCCAAAAGCGCTTCGGCAGCAGCTACCGCAACAACAAAAAGTAACGGGGCTTACCGCTTCGTGGATGCCGGCCTTCGGGCCGGCATTTTTGTGGTTTAGAGAGGAATCGAGGCGGTGACACGGGTTCCCGCGCCCGGTTTGCTGGTGATTTCGAACCGCCCGTTGCGCTGTTCGACGCGTTCGCGCATCTGCTTGAGCCCAAGACCTCCGGCCGTGGTCACTCGCTCACCGACCAGGCTGACATCAAACCCGTCACCGTCATCTTCCACTGTGACAAACGCAGCTCCTGCGTCGTTGATGCCTGTGTGCACAATCAGGCGTTTGGCGCGTGCATGCTTGGCGACGTTATGCAGCGCTTCTTGGAAGATGCGAAACAGCACCGCTTCGCTTCTCACGTCGAACGGCGGCATGGCTTGGGGCGCGTGAACGTCGACGTAGAGGTTGTTTTGTTGGGCGAAGTCAACGCTGTAACGCCGGACGGTCTCAAGGTAGCCGTGCTGTTCAAGATCGACAGGCCGTAACGCAAAGATGCTCCGGCGGATTTCACGAATGGATTCACGAATGGCGGCGCGGGCTTCCTGAAGTTCCCCATCAGACCGTTCAGCATCTTGGGTTCTCAAGCGTTCAGCCAAATCAAGCTTGAGGGACGCAAACGCCAAGCTTTGCGCAACACCGTCATGAATCTCGCGCGCGATACGGCTGCGTTCTTCACCGATCGCCAGCTCTTCAGATTGCAGGTAAGCGTGCGCGTTGCGCAATGCGACGGCGACTTGGCTGGCAAGCAACGACAGAAGTGAAAGCTGGGAGCGTTTAAGGACGCCGGGACGGTCTTGGGCGATCAGCATCAGGCCTTCAAGTTCACCCTCGTACTGGAGGGGCAACACCACAGCACATGCGCAGCCTTGCAGAAACCCGCCTGCTTCTGCGCGCATACCGTCAGGGATCGACTCGAGCAGCACCGGAGCGCCTTCTCGGGCGACCCTCACGAGCTCGGAGTCGCGCGTTTGAATGGCGGCAGCGTCCATGTCAGGCTTCACCGCTTGCGGGCGCATGAGCGAGTCACCGCTCGTCAAGAAAACCGCGCCACGTGTGCCCGACACGCGCTCCAGGGTTTGGGCGAGCAGGCGGTCCAGCAGGCGCTGCAAGTTGCCTTCCGCGCGCATCGTTTGATCCACCTCGAAGAGCGTCAAGAAATCCCGCATGCGGCCTTGGGCGGCATCCACCACGGACGCCAGTTCGCCGGACAGAATGGCAAACGCTTCGCGGGTGACGGTATCGGGCTCACGGTCAAACACGGCGTACAGCGCTGCGGGCAGCATCTTGTTGTTGCCAACCTGCTGCGCTAAGACGTAACGCCCGTCCGGTTGGCGGCTTGGCGGCACCAGCGTGAGGGCGTCCACGCGGGGCGCTTCTGCGTCGCTGCGGACCTGCCGGTAGGCGCCTTCGGACATGCCTTCAAGGCCGACAAAACTGATCGATTCGTCGCCCAGATGGACCGCGGCTGCTGAGGCACCCGTGACGGTGGCCACGGCTTGGGCGGCGATGTCTGCGACGGCTTGCGGTTCGTTGGCAGCGGCCAAGCGTTCGGTTGCTTCGTGGATGGCTTTCAGGCGCTCATGGCTTCGCTGCAACGCCGCGTGCGTGTTGATTTGGTCGGCTTGGGCGACTTCGCGCGCGGCGACCTCCCGGGCGATCCAGGTGAGCGTCAACGCGGTCGCCAGGGGCCCCAAGACGGCATAAAAGCCGATCCGTAGGCCTGTCCTTGAAGCGGGCGCGGTCGTTGGAAACAGCAGCGTCTCGACCGCAACGACAATGAGCACAATCAGTACCGGAAGCCATAAGCGGGCCCAGCGGATTTGGCCGGTCAGGGTACGCGCTTGCGCGGGTCCGGTGGCTTGCATGGCCCGAGATTACCGCGACCCTCGGGCGCAGGGCGTGCGATGCTGAGACGTATGACACCTTGGCTGGACGCACTGGTTGACGACGTGGCGGGCTTCCGTAAGCGCCCCATTGCGCAGCTGGCGACCGTGACAACAGACAACCGACCGGCGGTGCGCAGCGTGGTGCTGCGCGGCGTCACCAACGACGGGGCGTTCTGGTTTTCAGCCGACGGGCGCAGCCGCAAACCAGCCTTGGGGCCGGCCGAGTTATGCCTGTGGCTACCAAGCCGGTCCACGCAGTGGCGCATTGCGGGTCAGCTGGAACTGCACGCCCCAGGCAGCGAGCGGTCCGACGTGACAGCGTTGTTAGAGGCGGCTTGGGAGTCGATGGATGCAGAAGCCCGTAAGCAGCTTGTGGGGCCTCCTCCAGGAAGCGTGCGCGATACAGAAAGGTTGACTCCGAGCGAGCCTGCTGCGATGCCGGATTCCTTGCGGGTGGGACTGCTCACGCCTGAGACGGCCGACCGACTTGTGCTTGATCGTCCGCACCGCCGAACTCTGTTTACGTTGACGGGTGCGACTTGGTCGGCAAGTGAGGTCCACCCGTGACCGTTCGGGCCGGTAGAGTGCGCGGGCATGACTGATGGTTCGGTAGGAACGCTTAATCCGGAAGATTTTTCAGGTCCGCTTGCTTGCGTCAAGCGTGACGACACCGAATTTTGGTTACTTGGTACGGCACACGTGTCGAAGGAAAGCGCAGAGGATGTGGCACGTGCCCTCGATACCGGTGAGTTTGATGCCGTTGCGCTTGAGCTTGACCGCGCCCGCCATCAAGCGATTGCCGATCCTGATGCTGCGTTGAACACCGACGTGCTTGCCGCCATTCGGGCCGGACGTGGTGGTGCCATGCTCGCGCAACTCGCGTTGGGGGCGTTTCAGCAGCGCTTGGCGGATCAGTACGGCATTGAGCCGGGTCAAGAGATGCGTGAAGCCGTCCGGGTTGCGGACCGCTTGGATTTGCCGGTGTGGCTGGTTGACCGTGAGATCGGTGTGACGCTGAGGCGCGTCTACGCCGCCGTGCCGTGGTGGAAGCGTTGGTTGTTGTTTGGCGGACTGCTGGGCAGTGTCGTGTCGCAAGAGAAGATTGACGCGTCGGATGTGGAAGCGCTGAAGGAGGGGGACGTGCTCGAAGCCACATTCGCGGAGTTTGCTGAGTCTTCCTCGGGTATGTACGGCGCGTTGATCGATGAGCGTGATCAGTACATGGCGAACGCGCTGACGGCGCGCTTATCGTCTACGCCGCCGCGGCGGGTGTTGGTTGTGATCGGTGCAGGGCATCTGCAAGGGTTACGGCGTTATTTGTCTGGGGAGGCTGCCACCGAAGAGCAGGCCGAACTGAAGCGGATGCCACCACCGGCATGGTGGGTCAAGGCACTGCCGTGGTTGGTCGTTGCGGTCATCGTATCGGGGTTCGCGTGGGGGTTTGTCCGCGATCCTGAACTGGGCCGGCAGCTGCTGAGTGACTGGTTCGTCATTAATGCAGTGACCTCGGCGATTGGCGCGAGCTTGGCGGCTGCGCACCCTGTGACGGTGGTGGGCACGATGCTTGCTGCGCCGTTCACAAGCCTCAACCCGACCATAGGCGCTGGGGTGGTTGCCGCGGCCCTTGAGCTGTGGCGAAGGCGGCCAACCGTGGGGGATTTTGCGAACCTGCGCCGTGCGACGACGACCCTGCGGGGTTGGTACCGGAATCGGGTGTCCCGAACGCTGCTGGTCTTCGCGGGTGCCACGCTAGGTTCCGCCATTGGCACGTACGTGGCGGGGTTCCGGATTTTCTCGAGGCTGTTTTAACGGCGGACCGCGCCCGGATTGTGCTGCGGAAAGCGGTCGCCGGCCGCCGGTACCGATAATCTCACCGTCATGTATCGCGACCTGCACGCTTTTGTGGCCGACCTAGAGGCGCGAGGCGACCTCGTCCGCGTGAGCGAACCCGTTGATTCGGTCTTGGAAATCACCGCCATTGCCGACGCCGTGGTGAAACGGGGCGGTCCGGCCTTGCTCTTTGAAAACGTGAAAGACCGCGATTTTCCTTTGGTGATTGGGTTGTACGGGACGCGCGAGCGAATGGCGCGCGCCCTGGGGGTGGAGACGCTCGATGCGCTGGGTGAGCGGGTGCGGTCGCTACTTGACATCCAGATGGGTGGCGGCTTGTTCGGGATGGCGTCGAACCTTCCTAAGCTCAAGGAGTTGACGTCGCTGCCACCGAAGCGGGTGCGGCGCGGACCTGTTCAGGAGGTTGTGTGGCGTGGCGATGAGGTGGATCTCGGTCGCCTGCCGGTCCTTAAGTGCTGGCCGCAAGATGGCGGCCCGTTCATTACGCTGCCTTTGGTGATGAGTCGCGACCCCGAATCTGGGGAGCGCAATATTGGGATGTACCGCATGCAGGTGTTCAACAAGAACACCACCGGTATGCACTGGCAACGCCATAAAACGGGCGCCAAGCACCTTGAGGCAGCCAAGCGTTTGGGTCAAAAACTTGAGGTTGCCGTCGCCTTGGGGGGGGACCCGGCGCTCACGTACGCCGCCACCGCACCGCTTCCCCCGATCCCAGGGATCGACGAGTTCGCGTTGACAGGGTGGCTACGCGGCCGTGGCTTGGAGCTCACCAAAGGGGTCACCGTCGATCTCGAGGTGCCAGCGCACGCTGAGATTGTCCTCGAGGGTTACATCGACCCGAACGAGGACTGGTGGGCGGAAGGCCCATTCGGTGACCACACCGGCTTCTACACCCTTGAAGATCAGTACCCCGCATTTCACGTAACGGCTGTCACGATGCGGAAGAACGCCATGTACCCCGCGACGATCGTGGGGCGCCCACCAATGGAGGACGCGTACCTGATTGAGGCCACCGAGCGTCTGTTCCTGACGGCTGCGCAACTGATCTTGCCTGAGATTGTGGATTACCACCTGCCTCCCGCCGGCATTGCCCACAACCTGATCAACATCACGATCGATAAGGCCTACCCGGGTCATGGGTACAAGGTCGCCAACGGCCTGCTGGGGTTGGGTCAGGCAATGTTCAGCAAGGTTTTGTTGGTTTCAGACGACCGCTCGGTGCCGGTGACCGACCACGAAGGTTTCTGGGCGCACGTCCTCAAGCACGCCACACCCGGACGGGACGAACAGTTCGCCAAAGGACCGATCGATGTGCTGGACCATGCCAGCCGGTCGTGGAGTTACGGCAGTAAATTGATTATTGACGGCACGTCGAAGCATGCCGAAGAGGGCGGCGAGGTGGTTTGGGAGCCCGGCCCGGCGAGGTCCGCTGACGAGCTACCTGCGCACGCAGAAATCGTTGATCAGCGTCAGACCGGGTCGGGTTTTTGGTTTATTTCAACGGACAAGTCACGTCCTGGTCAGGGGGCGAACTTGGCTGGTTGGGCCGCTCGGGAGCCGCTGGCGGAGGGGGTCAGAATGGTCGCGGTGGTCGATGCGGACACCGACGTGCACGATTTTGAGGATGTCATGTGGACGCTGCTGAACAACATTGACCCCGAGCGGGATGTCGTGATTGTCGACGACGCCCCAGGCGGTGCCGTCTGGGCGGTAGACGCAACGCACAAGTTGCGCGCTGAAGGGTTCGCCCGTGACTGGCCCGACAAGATCGTGATGGATCCCAGCGTCACAGACCGCGCTCGCGAACGTTTTGCGGCGCTTATGTCCGGCGACCCGAGTTAGGGCCGCCGGCTGATCAAGGCAGCGACCGCAAACAAGGCGGCCTGCAGTAGCACAATCGCGGCACCGCTTGGTACGTCGGCAAGGTAGGACGTAAAGAGACCGATGACGGTGGTGGCGACCCCAAACACGACCGCCAAGACGGTCATCTGCAGCAGGCTGGTAGACAGCAGGCGTGCGCTGGCAGCGGGGATAATCAGGTACGCCGCAAGCAGAATGATGCCGACCACTTGGGCGCTGACGACCACCACCACGGCAGCCAACAGAAAAAGGCCGTACTCAAGCCGGCGGACGCGCACGCCGTCGCTTTGTGCGAGTTCCTCATCAAAGGTGGCGTACGCGAGTCGTCCCCAGGTGGCGGTTAGGACCGCCACCGTCATGGCGGCCATCACCGCGATGAACACGAGTTCGCGTGGACCGACCGCAAGAATGGAGCCAAACAGCAGGTGCCACACGTCGATCACGTTGTCGTCTGGCGGTATCAGTGACAGGAACAGAATCCCAAGGGCGACGGACACAGCGAAAAACACGCCGATGGCGGTATCGCTTGAGAGTCTGGTGCGGTCGCGCACATAGGCGATCGCCGCGGCCACCGCTAGGGTAAACGGCAGGGCGATCCATAACGGTTCGCGGAGGATGCCTTGGGCGGACGTCAAGCTCGCGATCAGCGCCCCGAGTGCAAGGCCGCCAAACGAGGCGTGGGCCAGGCCGTTACCAAGGTACGCCAGGCCGCGTTGGACGACGAACACACCCAGCATGCCGGTCGCAACAGCGGTGAGTAACCCACCGAGCAAGGCCCGTTGAAAGAAGGCGTAGTCAAGCGCTTCAAATAGAGTGACTACCATGCGACAAACCCACTGTGGGCGTGCCCCACATGACCATAGGCGCGCCGTAAGCACTCGTCTGAGAGTGCGCGTTCGGGCTCACCGAAACCAACGACCGTGCGATTAAGAACCAGCACGTCGGTGGCATGGTGACGAGCGGCGGCTAGGTCGTGCGTGACCATGACCACCGTCGCTTGTGTCTTGTCCTGATACGCCTCAAGCAGGTGGTTGAGGTCGTGCTCGGCCATGAAGTCAACGCCCGTCGCGGGCTCGTCAAGCACGACCAGTTCAGGTTTTCGGACCAGGGCGCGTGCCAGGTAGGTGCGTTGCAGCTCGCCACCGGAGAGGCGTGCAAGTGGCCGGTCCGCCAGGTGTTCAGCACCGACCTCCGTGAGGGCCTCAAGGGCTTGTTCGCGCTCGCGGGCGGTGGTGCGCGCAGGCCAGGCTTGCCGTTCTCCTGAGACAACCAGCTGAATCGCCGTGGCTGGGAACGACCTGTCGAAGGTTTTGAGTTGCGGCACGTAGGCCGCACGTTTGGCGTGGTGACCGGGTGGACTTCCGAGCACAGCGACCGAGCCCTGGGTGGGGTGATCGATTCCGAGAAGGATCTTGACGAGGCTTGATTTACCTGCGCCGTTGGGTCCGATGATGGCGAGGAAGCGCGCCCGCTCGAGTGACAAGGTGATGTCGTCAAGGATGACGGCGTCACCCTTTTGGAGGGTCACGCCGTCCAGCTCAAGCGCCGGGGGTCTTGTTGGCATCACCGTTTCATTCTGTGGCGCTTAGCGCATTGACGATGGTACGTGCGTTGTGGAGCATCATGTCAGTGTAGCCGCCCGTGTCGCCTCCGCCCACCGGATCCAGAACCGCAACCTGCACGCCAGCCTCTTGTGCAATCACCGTGGCGGGCCGGGGGTTGAGTTGGCGTTCGCTGAAGATGACGTTGGCGCCTGAATCCTCGATGGTTTGCAGGACGTCAGCTAGGTAGCTGGCGGTCGGTTCGCGGCCGGGGAACGGCTCGATGATGGCGACCTGATTGAGGTTGTAGCGTTCTACCAGACGGTCCCAGGCGCCGTGCATGAAGACCATTGGGCGGCCTTGCACTTGGCTGTAGGTGGCTTCCAGTTCTTGATCGAGCTCATTGAGGTGTTGGATGTAGTCGGCTAGGGCGGCGTTGATGGCGTCGGCTTCACTAGGGTGCAAATCGACCAGAGCGTCGGCGACGTCTTCTGCCACGTGCTTCATCACCGCAATGCTTTGCCAAACGTGAAGGTCGCCGTCGTGGTCGTGGTCATGGTCACCATGATCATGTGCTTGATCTGATGATTCAGCTTCATGCACATCCTCATGATCATGTGTAACCACTTCATGATTGTGGTCAGCGGTTTCGCTCTCGCTGTGGTCATGCTCATCGTGATCGTGCTCTTCGTGGTCATGCTCGTCGTGGTCGTGCTCGCCGTGGTCATGCTCGTCGTGGTCATGCTCATCGTGGTCATGCTCGTCGTGGTCATGCGCCCCTTCATGATTGGCGTCAAGGGCCTCAGCCGCATCCGCCGCACGCACCACTCGCTGACTGGACCCGACGGTTGCGATGAGCGACGTCATCCATTCATCAACACCGCCGTTGAAAATCACGAGGTCGGCATCCTCAAGGGCGGCCGCATCGCTGGGTGCCGGTTCATAGGCGTGCGGGCTTTGACCTGACGGCAGCACCACGCGGATTTCGGTACCTGCTGGCGCCAAGGCTTCAGCGACCTCTCGGTATGGCTCCATCGAGACCACCAGCGTGCCCTCGGCTGCGACGTGACCGATCCCAACGGCGGCAAGCAGCACGGCGAGGGTCTGCATGATTCGTGCGTTGAGGGGCTTGGGGTGACCAACGGCCGGTTTTTGATAATTGTTTCTCAACATGGGTGAACTTTACTGCGTCGAACCGACCCTGTCAACCGCACCCATGCAAAGCAAATCGGCCGGCCTTTTCAGGCCGACCGACACGTGACTAACCTGCCAGAAGCAGGGAAAAACTTACGATTCAGACAGTTTGCTTGGATTGACGAACAGGCTAGGATCCATTGACCGCATGGCCTTAACGGAAAGCCACACGCGCTGCGGCTTGCCATCCACCCACACCGTCTTCTTCTGCAAATTGGGTTTCACTTCGCGCTTGTGCACGCCAACCTGCTTGACGCCGACACCGCCGCGCTTCTTCGGTGAACCCTTACGTTTGCTGGTGCGCGTAGAACGCGTCTTCTTACCCGTGACCGCACAAACTCTTGGCATGACATGTCCTCTCACCAAAGCCTCAAAGGAGGCGCTTTTGAAATTCAGTTCCGCACGCCCAAGGCCGGCGTGCGACGCAAGACAAAAGAGTACCACGAACGCCCACGCGACTCAAACCATAAGCCTCATGAGATTCGGTAGGCTCGGGCCATGAACCGATCCGAGCTCGGGGCGGCCATCTTTGCCGCCAGCCACCTCACCGGCACCTTCACGCTACGCAGCGGCGCCGTCAGCCACGAATACTTCGACAAGTACTTATTCGAGTCCGACCCGCAACTGCTTGCCGCCATCGCCCAGCAGCTCGCACCCCACGTTCCTGACGGTATCGACGCCCTCGCCGGCCTCGAAACCGGCGGTATTCCGCTTGCCGTCATGCTCTCCCAAGCCACCGGGCTCCCCACGCTGTTCGTCCGCAAAGAAGCCAAAACGTACGGCACAGCCAAACTGGCCGAAGGCCCGCCCATTGAAAACCGTCGACTCCTCATCATCGAAGACGTGGTCACGTCAGGTGGGCAGGTCATCGCGTCCACCCAAGACCTGCGAGAGCGCGGTGCAACCGTCGAACATGCCGTTTGCGTCATCGACCGCCAAGCCGGTGGACGCGAAGCCTTGGCCGAACACGGCGTCAACCTAACGCCACTCTTCACCATGACCGAACTGCACGCCCTAGGAAACATCCCATGAGCGAACCCACCCTGTTTGAACGCATCGCCCAGGGCGACATTCCTGCCGATATCGTCTACCAAGACGACCGGGTCACCGCATTTCACGACATCGCCCCACAAGCACCCGTTCACATTCTCGTGGTCCCCAACCGGGCGATCGCGACGGTCCACGACGCCCAACCTGGCGACGAAGCCCTCCTCGGACACCTCCTACTGACAGCCGGCGCCATCGCTCGCGATCTTGGCCTTGATACTTCCGGCTACCGCCTAATCGTCAACAACGGCCCAGATGCAGGCCAAGAGGTCTTCCACCTGCACGTGCACATCCTTGCCGGCCGGGCCCTAGGGCCGATCGTTCAGCCGCCCGGGTAAACACACCGTCCGTACAACCAAACGGCTGCACTCGCTGGGTAAAGTAGCGGCGTGGAACGCAAAACCGCCCCACGCGACGCCATCCTAAAGACGCTCAGCGAGGCACCTGGCCCGCTGACGCCTGGTGAAATTCATGAGCGTGCCGGACAGCTTCACCCAACCCTCGGGCTTGCAACCGTCTACCGCAACATCAACCGTCTCGAAGAAAAAGGTGACGTCGTCGCCGTGCACCTGCCTGAAGACCCCCCGCGCTACGAACCGGCCGGTCGTGCACACCATCACCACTTCCGCTGCCGAGAATGCGGTCACGTGTTTGAACTTGAAGGCGAATGCCCAGTGGCCATCCTGCAAGGCGTCACCCTGCCTGGCGGCTTTCGCGTCGAAGATCACGAGTTAACCCTCTACGGCATCTGCAGCGACTGTCAGGAGGCGTAACCGCCTTGCGTCGAAACCCCTTTTTGGCTCCCCTCTTAGGCGTCTTGATCATGCTGCTGGTCGGTACTGCCACCGCACAGACCGATGGCGCTTCAGGCCCACCCCAACTGGGCTACGTGGAAGGCCAAATCCAACAAATCCAACGCAACGCCGATGGGAGCGGCCGGGCGCTCGTTGAATTGCGCTCCGGACGGATCATTGAAGTGGACCTGCCACAACCCGATCCACTTGCTGGCGAAGATGCCCGGTCGTACCAGGCGGGACAGTGGGTGGAGGTCTACACCGCCCCCGATCTCAACGGCAACCCATCGTTCGTGATCTCCGACTGGATTCGCCGCCCAGCCCTCGCTTGGCTGCTCGGCCTATTCCTCGTCGCGTCCGTCGCGGTCGCAGGCTTCAAGGGCTTACGGGCATTCCTAGCCACCGCTGCCAGCTTGGCCATCGTGGTCCTCTTCGTCATTCCAAACATTGTGGGTGGCGCCAGCCCCACCGCCATTTCTCTACTCGGCGTGGGCGGCATCCTGGTTCTCGCCATCTACTTCGTCCACGGCGTGAACTGGTCCACGACAGCCGCGCTGATCGGCACGTTCCTAGCTGCGGTGGTCACCATGCTGCTCGGTATTACCTTCAGCGAAGCGGCCCACCTGACCGGTATCGGGAGCGAAGATGCTGCGATGATTGCGGCCTCGCTACCCAGCGTGGCCTTACGCGGCCTGATGCTTGCAGGCCTCATGATTGGCGCCTTGGGTGCCCTCACCGACATCACCATTGTCCAAGCAGCCGTGGTCAGGGAACTCGCACACACCGATGAGACCTTAGGGGCGCGCGAACTCTACCGCCGTGGCATGCGCGTAGGCACCGACCACGTCGGCTCCCTCGTCAACACGCTGGTCCTGGCGTACACCGGCGCGGCACTACCGGTCTTGGTGCTGTTAAGCCAAAGCGATTTCGGCTTCGAGCGCGTCATCAACCTCGAACTGATCGCGACTGAGGTGGTGCACACGCTTGTCGGCTCCATCGGCCTCATCCTCGCGGTCCCGGTCACGACACTGATCGCTGCTGTGATGTTCAAAGGCAACAGGCTTCCCCTGAAGCCAGGAGAGTTAGATCATGCGCACCACCACCACTGAGCGCGCCGATGCTTGAGCCACTGGCCTTCGTATCCGGCGCGCTGCGTCTTGATCAGAACGCGTTTCAAGCCGCCGTACAAACACCAGGCGGTCTGCGTCTGGCCCTCGGCATCCTGCTGGCCGGTGGCATTTCCAACGCCTTAGGTCAAAGCGTCGCCTTGTTTGCGAACCGCGTGAGGCCGCGCCGGTTTGTCGCCAGCTTGGTGGTTGGGGCCGTGCTGTTCGCTGCCACCGTGACGATTTACAGCGCCGCTTTGGCGGTTGCAAGCAGTTTAGGTTGGAACCGAACGGCCAGCCTGCGTGACATCGTGACGGTGGTGGGCCTGGCGCACGCGCCACGCCTATTCGCGTTCGTTGCCCTCGTACCGTACTTCGGGACTGCGTTGGGTGCGGCGTTGACGCTGTGGACCGTTGTGGGTTTGGTCACCGCCGCCGGTGCCCTTATGGATGTGCCACCCCTGCAGGCTGCCCTCCTGCTGGGCGTGGCGTGGATCGCGGTTGAGGCCGGTGGCCGCACGGTCGGCCGTCCGTTGGTGGCAGCGAACCTCCGCATCCGCCGCTGGGTGGCGGGCGCGCCCCTGGAGAAGCACCCATGAGCGTCGGCTTTAACGTCGACGTCCTGCTGGCACTCGCAGCCGGCGGCATCGTCCTGGCGGGCATCCTGGCACCGTTTGAAGCCCTGGGCTGGTGGGCTGGCTGGTTCGGCCCGAACCGTGACCAGCAACAAGGCACACCCAAGCACCTACAGCCAAGCAACCGCTACATCGTGTTCCTTTCCGGCATCCATAGCGTCAGCGGCTCAACGTTTGTGCGCCGCGAACGCATGTTCCTGAGACAGCTGAAAAAGCGCTTTCCTGAGTCCACCGTGCTCGAGGTGTTTCCTTATTCGGTAACCAACCGGGCACTCACAGGGCAGCGGGCGTTCGCGTGGTTCTGGCGCTGGGCGCTTGGCTGGAAGCTCAGCCGCCGGTCCCTGCTTGCGATCGCTGGGTTTGTCATCAACTTCCGTAACGGCTGGCAGGTCGCCGTCTCGACCGATAAACGTTACGGCCCCATGTACGACGAAGGGAGCGCAGAACTCATCGAACGGACCCTGCTTGATGCCGGCTGGCGCGACGACCATGACGGCACGGTCGTGCTCGTGGGGTACAGCGGCGGCAGCCAAATCGCCTTGGGGGCTGCCAGCCCACTGGCGCGCCGCCTGGGGGTGCCGTGCAGCGTCGTCTCGCTCGGTGGGGTGATGGCCAGCCCACGATCGCTCGACGGGCTTGACCGCTTGTGGCACGTCAAAGGCAGCGGCGACAAAGTCACGCGGATCGGGACCCTCTTCTTCCCGGGTCGTTGGCCACTTGTCCGCTGGTCGGCATGGAATCGCGGTGTGCGCGACGGCATCGTCCGCATTGTCGCGTCAGGCAACCATGACCACACCGGCCGCAACGGCTACCTTGACGCCACCACGAGGCAGCCCGACGGCCGCAGCAACCTGGAGGCCACCCTGGACACCTTAGAACGCGTGCTTGCTGACGATTCCGTCCGGCAAACCGCCGCCGCCCGACAG
The DNA here is from genome assembly GCA_913057165.1 of uncultured Trueperaceae bacterium. Classification (GTDB taxonomy): domain Bacteria; phylum Deinococcota; class Deinococci; order Deinococcales; family Trueperaceae; genus SLSQ01. Next base: position 21,850 of record CAJXNS010000007.1, on the reverse strand, counting down.
CACGCCGGCTCGCGCGCGTAACCTCAACAACAGCAAGGCCCGTAAGGCGGCGGGGTACGCTCAACCATTCCCAAGGAGGTACGTCATGCAATACAGACAGGTCGGCAAAAGTGGACTGAAGGTCTCGACCGTCAGTTTGGGCGCCTGGACCACGTACGGCGAAAGCGTTCAGGACCAAAAGCGGATCGCTGACATCGTGAAGGTGGCTGCCGAGGGTGGCATCAACTTCTTCGATAACGCGGACATGTACGCTCGCGGACAAGGCGAACGCCTCATGACAGCAGCGCTTCACGACTTGGGTATCCCGCGGCACCATCTCGTGTTGAGCACCAAAGTCTTTTGGCCGATGAGCGACGACGTCAACGATCGTGGCTTGTCAAGGAAGCACATCCTGGAGTCGATCGACATGTCGCTTGAGCGCATGCAAACCGACTATGTGGACATGTACTTCGCCCACCGCTACGACCCAGACGTCCCCATGAGCGAAATCGTCGAAGCGTTCAGCGACGTGGTCCGCTCCGGGCGGGCCCTGTACTGGGGTACCAGCGAGTGGTCCGCTGCGCAAATCGCCGAAGCGGTCGCACTTGCGAAAGCCAGCGGGTTGGTGGCGCCAGTCGTTGAGCAACCGCAGTACTCCATGCTCTACCGCGAACGTGTTGAAGAGCAGATTCTGCCCGCCACCGATCATCACGGCGTCGGCCTGGTGGTGTGGAGCCCGCTCGCGATGGGCATGCTGACCGGTAAGTACGACGACGGTATTCCCTCAGGTAGCCGCTTTGAGAGCCACGAACGCTTCGCAGAAAACTTCCTCACCGAAGACAACCGCGCGCGCGTGAAGGCACTCGCTGATGTCGCAAGCGACCTGGGCGTGACGCGTGCTGAGCTTGCCCTCGCTTGGGTGCTGCGGCATCCCGGCGTGTCGTCGGTCATCACGGGCGCGACCAAGGTTGAGCAGATTGAGTCGAACCTCAAGGCCGCCGACCTTGAGCTTGATGAGGACAGCGTGGAGCGCATCGACGCCATCTTGACGTCGTAACAACCTTGCCCGGCTGAGGTGGGTGCGATGTACACCATGACCGCCGAACACGTGAAAGCTACCGACACCGAGGCAGCCCGCCTCGGTGTCAGTACTGACGTGCTCATGCATCGAGCGGGTGAAGCGATCGCGGCAGCCGCGCTGGCGGAAAACACAACCGGTCCTATCGCCATCCTGTGCGGCCCAGGAAACAACGGTGGTGATGGCTTCGCCGCTGCCTTACGGCTCCACGCTTACGGCCGCGAGGTGGACGTGTATGCCGCCGGTCCCCAAGGCGAGCCAGATGCCGTGCGCGCTGAATGGAAAGAACGGCATGACGTGCTCCCCCTCGCCACATTTGAGGACAGGGCAGGTCGCTATGCGGTGGTGATCGACGCACTCCTCGGGGTTGGTTTGAGCCGCCCGCTAGAAGGCGTATTGCTTCATGCCGTCCGTGCTGCCAACCAGGCTTCCACCGTACGCTTGGCGGTTGACGTCCCCAGCGGCGTGGATGCCGACCGGGCGGCGGTACCGGGTGAAGCCTTCCAGGCAGACGTGACCGTTCAACTGGATGCGTGCAAACCGGCGAGCGCGCTTGAGCCGGCCCGCAGCCGTTACGGGCGTTGGTCGTGCGCCGACATCGGCATGCCGGCGGCGGCACGCGACCCACGTTCAGGACGCCTGGAACGCAGCAGTGGCCTCCCACCGGATCGCCGTACCGGCCATAAGTACCGGCGCGGCACCCTGCTGATTGTGGCCGGCTCGGTCGGTTACCCCGGTGCTGCTCGCCTGGCTGCGTTGGGTGCGCACCGACGGGGCGTGGGTTTGCTGAGCGTTGCGACGTACGCCAGCACGGCTGGTTATGAACCTGCCACCGTTGGTCCCTTGCCGCTCGATGTGACGGACCCACCGAGCACGTTACAGACCCTTCCAGCGAAGCAACGTCAGGCGGTTCTTGTCGGACCTGGTTTAACCCCACAGGACGCGCAACCGCTGGTGGAGATGGCCGCCACTTGGGATGGGGCGCTGGTGCTTGACGCGGGCGCACTCGAAGGCCCGACGCTTGACGCGGGCGCTCGCAAGTCCGGAGCAAGACCGTGGATCACCCCACACGCAGGCGAGGCGGCTCGGCTGCTCAATACGAGCGCAACCGAGGTGGCAGGGGATCCACTTGGAGCAGCCCAAGCGTTGCGGGAACGCTGGCAGGTCGGCGTGATCCTCAAAGGACCTGGGACGGTGGTGGTGGACCCAGACGGTGCCTGGTGGCTGATTGAGCCGGGACCACCCGCTCTGGCGCGCGGCGGGTCAGGCGACGTGCTTGCCGGAACCATCGCTGCGTCGCTCGCCATCGCGCCACAGTCGCCCGGGGCGACGGTGGCGCGTGCCGTGCGAGCGCATGCTGCGGCAGGCGTCTTGGCCTTCGGCGAACACGGTGCGGGTATGACCGCCTCCGATGTCGCTCAGGCGCTGCCTCACGCAAAAAGTCTCGACGGCGTTCGGTGGTAGCCTGACCTGGTGAGCGTCCACGTTTCCGTCCCTGCCTCCAGCGCGAATTTAGGTCCGGGGTTTGACTGCTTAGGCTTGGCGGTTGACTTGCGGTTGACGGTGACGGCCAACCCAGCGGACGAGGACGTGTTTTCGTACGCCGGTGACGGTCACGTCGAAGACACCCCGGACAATCTGATGCACACAGGGTTCCGCGCGGTCTTTGCCGCCTTGGGGGAACGTGCACCCACCGTCCGGTTCGATGTTGCAAACCCCATCCCTCTCGCGCGAGGTCTGGGTTCCTCGTCGGCTGCTCTGGTGGCGGGCGCGCTGGCCGGGGACGCCTTCGCAGGAGGTCCATTGGGTCGTGACGGCGTGTTCGATCTGACCGCCGGTATTGAGGGTCATCCCGATAATGTGGCGCCTGCCTTGTTTGGTGGGTTCACCGTGTCGGCTTGGCGAGCGGGCCGGTTTGTGACACGCCGGCTGCCTTGGCCTGACGGTTGGGCGCTGGCGTTCGCTGTGCCCAACTGGCCGTTAAGTACGGAGCATGCCCGGTCGGTTCTGCCGGCCGAGGTCACCCGTTCAGATGCCGTTCATAACGCGGCCGGTACCGCCTTGTGGGCCACGGCCGTTGCAACAGCCGACCCGTCACTGCTCGGCGCAGCAGCGGACGACCGGCTCCATCAGCCCCAACGCATGCCGCTTCTGCCAGGCTTTGAAGAGGCCTGCCACGACCTGACGTCTGCTGGGGCGTGGGCGGCGTTCCTATCGGGCGCTGGGCCGACGTTGGCAGCCGTGGGGCCACCAGGCACGCTGCATGCCGCCGAACCAATCTTGCGGCGGTACGCCGGTGATGACGGTCGGGTGCTGCATGTGGGGTGTGCCGACGGAGCCCAAGTTAACGGTGTGACTCCGGTTTCTGCCAGTGGAAGACCGTAAAGCGACCGTCACCCGAACGGACTGAACCGCTCGCCTGAATCGGCACGTCCTGCGCATACGGCACGGCGGTGTTGGTGACAACCCATAACGCCCCACCGGGCTGAACCCTGTGCCATCCGACCCGTACAAGTTCTCGCCCAACGTCGCGCCGGACGCCCGCGCCAACATGATGGGGCGGGTTGATGAGCACCACATCGAAGCTTTCCTGTCCATCCAGGCACGCATCATTCGCACCGTGAAGCACGCGGGCACCTGGTGCGTTCAAGCGGCAACTATCCACCGCGTCCACCTCATCGTCAGACGCTGTGACATCACAGCCGGCCTGCACAGCGAACCGAGCAAGGGGCCCGAACCCGCACCCGAGATCCCACACCCGCTGTCCTCGACGCAGGGCCTCCGCTTCGTTGAGCACCTCCAGGAGAAACGCCGCGCCGGGATCCAGCTTGCCTGCCGACCACGCGCCTGGGTAGGCCTGCATGCCACCCCACTTGGTATCGAACGCTTGGGGCCCGTCGAGCGGGCCGACCGGACGCGGACCTTCGGCACGTAGCAGACGAAATCCGCCTCGTTTTCCTGCACCCTCAACATGCCGAAATTGTTCACGCACCCAACGCTCGTAACGTTTCGCGCCACGCGCATCTTCGAGTAACACCCACGCTTGCCCGGACGGACGCAACGCCGCAGCTGCCGCATGCAGGTGGGCGGCCACCACGGCGTTACCCCGGTCGGCCGGTGGGGCGGCCCAGACCGTGTCGTAGGCACCGAGCGTGACCGTACGCAAGCTTCCAAGTTGCAACGTCACAAGGTCCGTGTCAGCGTCCGCGTCGGTCCGGCGGGCCGCCTCATGCGACAACGCTGACGTCAGCAGCACATCCACAGCCGTTGCCGCTACCCCTGCCCGCCTGGCGATCCACCCGTGCGTTTGGGTGAGGTCCAGCGTGCGGCCGCGCGCCGCATCCGCTGCGTGCAGCAGCAACCCCCAACCGGTGGGCGGTGCAGGATGCCCTCTCATGCCGACGCGTAGCTGTACGTCCTGTCCAGCGAAGCGCGTGGTCGTCCACGGGGGTGAATCGTTCACGCGGGACCATAACGCGCCCCGTGATACGGTTCGCGGCATGCTGGCGGCCTTAGGTGTGGACACTTCGTGCGACGACACGGGCGTTGGCATCGTCGATCTTGAAACCGGTGCCATTCTCGCCAACCGTGTGGCCCAGCAGGACGACATCCACGCCGCCTTCGGCGGGGTGGTCCCAGAACGCGCCAGCCGTCAACACTTGGCCGTCATCGATGCCACCGCCGAAGCGGCCCTTCACGAAGCCGGCGTGACCCGCGCGGAGGTCGCCCTCGTCGGCGCCACCTACGGGCCCGGCTTGGTGGGTGCCCTGCTGGTCGGCCTTTCGTGGGCTAAGTCGTTCGCGTGGGCGCGTGGCGTCCCGTGGCTTCCGGTGCACCACTTAGAAGGCCACCTGGCAGCGGCCGCACCGGATGAACCGCAGCGGCATTTGGCGTTGATTGCGTCGGGCGGGCACACATCCCTATTCCTTGTCGAACCACACGGCGAACGCATCACGCTCGGGCAAACGCTGGATGACGCAGCCGGCGAAGCGTTCGATAAGGTTGCCCGGCAGTTGGGTTTAGGGTTCCCCGGTGGACCGGCCCTCTCACGCCTCGCCGAGGAGGGTGACGCGCAAGCGGTTGACCTGCCGGTGCCGATGCAAGGCAAATCCGGTTTTGATTTTTCATTCAGTGGCATCAAAACAGCCGTGGCCACACGGCTTGAACGAGACCCGAATCTGCGTCATGCGGACGTGGCAGCAGCATTTGAACGGGTCGTGGTGCAAGCGATCGTGAGCACGGTGGAACGCGCAGCCGACACCCACGGTGTGGACACGGTGGTGGTCGCTGGCGGTGTCGCCGCCAACGCGAGGCTCAAAGCACGCCTTGCGGCGTCACCCCTTGAGGTTCACGTCGCCCCGATGGCCCTCGCGACGGATAACGGCGCCATGGTGGCGCTTGCCGCCCGCGCACGCAAGCATGAAGCCACCATGACCGAATGGTCAAAAGACGCTGTGGCCTACGAGCCTTGGGCGAGCGGGTAGGGCTCCCGGTACAGCCGCAAGTACGACGCGAACACGTCGTCTTCAGAGAAGACGGTCTCAGCACGCCTGCGAGCGGCAACCGCCATGCGCTGGCGCCGTTCCGGCTCGTCAAAGAGTGTTCGTAAGGCGTTGGCGTACCCGGCCACATCGCGCGTCTCCCGCAAGAATCCGGTCTCACCGTCCTCAACGACCTCACGCAAGCCACCGGCTTGGCTGGCAACGACCGGCACACCGGAAGCCATGGCCTCGAGCGCAGCAAGACCGAACGCTTCGTGCTCACTGACGAGCATGAAAGCGTCCGCAGTCCGCATGATGTCCTCCACCTTGGGGAACGCTCCGAGGAAATGCACGCGGTCACGCACACCCAGTTCGGCAGCGAGCGAGGCGGCCTTGGGCTGTTCGGGACCGTCGCCGATCATCACCAGTTGGGTGGGGTGGGTGGTGTTGATGTTCGCGAGCGTCCGGACGACATCGCACACACGTTTGAGCGGGCGGAAGTTTGAGACGTGCAATAAGAGAAACTCGTCGTCTGATGCGTACCTTGCGCGTATTTCCGGCTGCCGACCGGGATGAAACCGCGTGATGTCCACTGCGTTCGGGACAACCTCAATGCGTCGCTTCACGCCAAGTTCGTCGATGGTTTCTTGACGAAGGAAGTGACTGACGGCAGTCACCACGTCCGATTCGTTGATGGCGTGGCGCGTGGCACGCAGGTAGGCACGGTCCATGCCAACCAGGGTGACATCGGTGCCGTGCAGTGTGGTCACCACCCGCGGTTTTGGACCTTCGACCATCCCGCGCGCCAAAATCGCGGCGGTGGCATGCGGGATGGCGTAGTGCGCATGAATCACGTCGATCCGGTGCGTCTCGATAACCTCCGCAAGTTTGGAGGCTTCAGCCAGGGTTGTGAGTGGCGCGTCGAACAGTGGGTAGGCAAGCGTTTCGACTTGATGGAACCAGACGTTGGGTTCGCTGCGATCCATCAGCCTAAACGGCACGCGGTTGGCCACAAAGTGGACGTCGTGGCCCTCGCGGGCAAAACGCAGGCCGGTTTCAGTGGCGACCACCCCGCTGCCGCCCGCGCCGCCGTGAAGCAGGACCGCGATGGACAACGGAGGATCGTTCGCAAGGTGACCCATCGCCCGTTAGTGTACGCGCGATGGCGCCAGCGGCTGGCTTAACCGTGACGGCTGGCGTGGCCGCTCGGCAACCCACCCACCGGCGGGTCGCTGTCTAAGTCCAACGTGAGGGGCAGATCATCGGGCCGGTCGACATCCATCGCCAAGCTCGGGTCGTCGCTGCGCAACACCGCCGTGGGAACACCGATAAGGCGGCTGGCTCGCCGTGCAAGGTCCACGTCACGCGCACGGCCGAGCAGGAGGGCAGCAAGGGTCGGCAGGCCAACCCGCCACGCCAGACGCCACGGTTGTTTCCTGTGCCGGTAGGCGTACGTCATCCAAGGCAGCGCCGCGCGCAATCCGGTTGGCGTGGCAAGGACCAAATTGCCGCCCGTAACTTCGCCGTGCCGCAGGCGCACCCACGTCCGGCGGTGGCCGGGGAACACCGCTTCGCTGACGGCGCGGTCCACCACCGGGTACACCAGGTCGGCTGTGGCGTGGCCGAGCGCCTCGACCACGAACCGGTCCACGCTTGACGGGCGCAACCAGGGCACATCGGCGGTGACGACCAGCAGCCTGGCGTCCGGCCCGGCGAGTGCCTCAGCGGCGCCCAAGCCGATCGCGAGCGACTCAGCCAAGGTCGACCCGCCGCCGACTTGCACGTCCACCGCGCCGTCCATCCCGGCGGTTGTTTCGCCAACCCAAACCGTTTGCGCGACACGTTCAGCACCTGCGACCGCATCAAGGACGTAACCACCCATGGGCCGGCCTTTGAGTGGCACGAGGGCTTTTGATGACGCACCCAGGCGGGCCGCAAGGGCGTCGTCAGCCCCGCCGCCTGCCAGCACAACCGCCACGACAAATGGGGTGTTGGACGCAGGGGGTGATGCTTTCACGCCTGCAATCATAGCGGGCGGTTCCCTTAGGACGATGAGGAGTTCGGGTTCGCGGACGACAGCGTTTCGTAAGCGTTCCGGTAGGCTTCCGTTCATGACCTTTCGTGCCGTGCTTGCCGCACTCGTGATCAGCGTGCCTTGGGTGGCCGCCCAAACCCCCGCCGAAACGATTTTGGAGTCCAGTTCAGAGGCGGTGCAAGCCGTGAGCGACGCGTCATTTCTGGTGCAGGGCACGACCGTGGGGCCCGATGGTGGCGTCATGCAGGTCGATTTAGAGGTTTTGGCGATCCGGGATCCGCTGGCCGTGAGCGTCTACGTGTTCGCTCCCGCGGCGTTGGCGGACAACATCTTGGCGTTCGATGAGGACACGCTGTATGACTACGCGTTCATCACCAACCAGTTGACGTTGTCCGATCTGGACGATCCAGACGCGCTTGGCGGACCGTTCGGTTCGTTTGAACCTGGCACGCTCACGCAAGCGTTCGACTTAAATGAGGCGCTTGCAGCGTGGAACGGAAGCATCCTCGAGGACGGTGTGGACACGCCGCGCGGACCTGCCACGCGGCTTGGCTTTGAGAATCCTGACGCCACTGCCGACGTTGGTCGTGCCGTGGTGGACATCGTCGATCGCGACCGTCTTCCCTACCGCCTGGAGTTGCTCACCCAAGACGGCGACACGTTCGCTGAACTGCGCCTGGTCGACCTGCAGGTCGATACCGGCCTGACACGCGATGACGTGCTTGCCTTTCCTCCCGATGCGCAGGTGATTGACGAGCGTTAGGCGCCCTTGGTGGGCCCAATCATCTGTTGAGGGTCGACCGCCTCGTCGAACGCTTCGGCGGTCAGGTGCCCGAGGGCGACGGCCGCCTCCTTCAGGGTGGTCCCTTCGGCGTGGGCCTTTTGGGCGATCTCGGCCGCCTTGTAGTAACCGACCACCGGGTTGAGGGCTGTGACGAGCATGAGCGACTGCTCAAGGTGCATCTCGATGCGCTCTTGGTTCGGTTCCAGGCCACGAATCGCGCGTTCTTCAAAGGATGCGCAGGCGTCGCCGAGCAGGCGCGCGGACTCGAGCAGGTTTTGAATCATGACCGGCTTGAACACATTGAGTTGGAAGTGTCCCTGCATCCCACCCACCGACACGGCAACGTCGTTCCCGATCGCTTGGGCGCACACCATGGTGAGGGCTTCCGCTTGGGTGGGGTTGACCTTGCCGGGCATGATCGACGAGCCGGGCTCGTTCGCGGGGAGGTTGACCTCGCCAATGCCGCAGCGTGGACCGGAAGCCAGCATCCTGACGGCGTTGCCAACGTGCATGAGCGCGACCGCCAAGCGCTTGAGGGCACCTGATGCTTCCACGACCGCGTCGTGCGCACTGAGGGCTTCAAACTTGTTTTCGGCGGTCTTAAACGGCCGACCGGTCAGCTCCGCAATCTTGCTGGCGACGGCACGATCGAATCCTTCAGGGGAGTTCAAGCCGGTACCGACGGCCGTGCCACCCAGCGCGAGGCGGTGAAGGCCAGGCAGGGCACGTTCCACGCTTGCGATGGCTTGGTCCACCTGCTCAGCCCAACCTGAGATCTCTTGCCCTAGGGTGAGCGGGGTGGCGTCCATGAGGTGCGTCCGGCCGATCTTGACCACGTTGTTGAAGGCGTCGGCCTTGGCACGAAGCGCGGCTGCGAGGCCGCGTACTTGCGGCAGCATGCGGCCTTCAATCGCTTCCACGGCCGCAATGTGCATGGCGGTCGGGAAGGTGTCGTTCGATGATTGTGAGCGGTTGACGTCATCGTTGGGGTGGATCGGGTCTTTGCTTCCAAGCACACCACCGAGACGTTCGATGGCGCGGTTGGACACGACCTCGTTGACGTTCATGTTGGATTGGGTACCTGAACCGGTCTGCCAGACCACCAGCGGGAAGTGGTCATCGAGCTGACCGCTCAAGATTTCGTCGCACGACTGGGCGATGGCGTCCGCTTTCTCTTTGGGAAGTCCAGCCAGGTCGGCGTTGACCAGAGCGGCGGCCTTCTTCAAGATCGCAAACGCGCGCACGATCTCGATGGGCATGCGTTGCCGGTCGTCACCGATGGGGAAGTTTTGGAGGGAGCGTTGCGTTTGTGCGCCCCAATAACGATCGTTTGGGACTTCAATCTCGCCGAGGGTGTCCTTTTCGATGCGGGCTTGGCTCATGCGGGGACGATACCGCACGCCCCCGCGGGCTTAGGTCGTGCCTTCGGCGGGTAGCAGGGTCTCTAAAGCGGCGGGAAGCACGTTGCGCCAATGCGTCCAGTTGTGACCGGCGTTGGCCTCCACGTACCGGTGGTCGCGCACCTGCGTGGGCCAGAGGTCGGCGACCTGCCGGTTGACATCCAGCAACCAATCGAACCTGCCGATGCTGTGGTGCACGCGCCACGGCAGCGGCTGTTGATTGGCTTCAAGCCAGCCGAGGAACCATGATTCGTCAAACCCGTAAAAGCGCCGTTCGTCTGGGGTTCCAAGGTACGCGGGCGATTGCACCGCAAGGCCGTCAATGTGGCCTGGGTTGCGGGTGGCAAGCACCGTGGAAATAAGGCCGCCGAGGGAGGCGCCGAGCAGGTGGCGTGGGCCTTGGTCGCCGAACCAGGTGTCCGCAGCGGGCATTAGCACCGTCTCCATGAAGGCCGTAAAGCCCTCCCCAAAGCCGTACTCTTCACGCCGCGCCGCTGGTGCGGACGGGTCCACGAAGAGCACGTGCGCAGGACGGCAGCGGCCGGCATCGATCAGCGCCTGATGCACGGCCAGCAGGCGCGCAATACGGGCGTAGGCGGTGCCGTCCTGCACGATCAGGACGGGGTCACCGCGGCCGGCTTCTGGGTGTTCGAAGCGCAGGACACGCCGTTGACCCACATCATCCGATGGCAGGCGCTCGCGGATGAGGTGGTCCTTCCAGGGGTCTTCCGTCAGGTTGGCGAGCGGATGATGGTTGTAATCGGGGCCTTCGATTTTGGTGACTTCGGCGTACCAAGGGTTGGCGGCGCGCGCGTCGCGTTGAGGATCGGCCCGCACGCGTCCGTCTGCGTCCATGAAGGCGTACTCGAAGTATGCGTCATCGGGCAGTTCAATCGTCCATTGGCGAACCCCGCCGTCTTCAAGTGGCGTCGGATTTCGGCCCATGTCGTCAAAATCGGTAAGCAGGTGCGTCGCCCAATCGGGCGCGTTGATGGTGACGTTCATGGGCCGCAGCGTACCGAGGTACAAGGCAAGCGAATGCAGGGCCGGTTGCTATGGTGCAGGCATGACGCACCCGTACGACGGACTCACGTTTGACGAACTTAAGCAACGGCCGCTGCTCAAGTGGCGACACTACGACGATGACGTGCTCGCCATGTGGGTGGCCGATATGGACTTCCCGGTTGCCAGCGCCGTACGCGAAGGGATCCACACGTGGGCGGATTCCGCGCTCTACGGGTACCCCGAGTGGACCGGCTTGCCAGGCGTCCGCGAAGCACTCGTTGAGCACCTGGACCGCACCACCGGCTGGAAGGTGACGCCCGATCAGGTGTGGTTGCTTCCCGGCGTGGTGCCCGGCCTGTTTGGCGCCGTCAAGGCGTTCTCATCACAAGGGGACGGCATCCTTGCCAGCACACCCCTGTACCCGCCGTTTCGGATGGCCACCGAGAACCAAGGTCGGCTGTTTCAATCGGTTGATCTTGCGCAGGACGACACCGGCCGCTACCACTTCGATCCAGCGGCAGCCGAGGCGGCAGTCACGCCAGCCACACGCCTATTGATGCTCTGCCACCCGCACAACCCCACCGGACGTTCCTTTGAACGCGACGAGCTTGAAGCGATGGCCGATCTCGTCAACCGCCACCGTCTTTTCGCCGTTTCAGACGAACTGCACGCCGACCTGACGTACGACGGTCGCCACACGCCCTTCGCGTCGGTCAACAAGGAAGCAGCCGCGCGTACGGTCACGCTCGTGGGTCCCACCAAGGCGTTCAACCTAGCGGGCCTCAAGATCGGTTTTGCGGTGGCGGAAAACCCTGAGGTGCTGGACCGCTTTAAGCAGGCGATGGCGTTCGTGAGCATGCCACCGCCCAGCCCGTCGCAGGCCGGCGCGCGGGCGGCGTACCAGCATGGTGGGGAGTGGTTCGCGTCGACGCTCGACTACCTGAAGGGCAACCGCGACCTGATCGATCGGTTTGTGCGTGAGCGTCTGCCAGATGTTCGTCTGCATGCACCCGAGGCGACGTACCTGGCGTGGCTTGACTTCCGCAAGACCGCCCTGGCTGATGACCCTGCCGGCATGCTGCTTGAGCACGGGCGCCTAGGTCTCAACGACGGGACGTCTTTTGGTCCAGCCGGGCAGGGGTTTGCGCGTTTGAATTTCGCGACCGCGCGGCCGCTTGTTCAGGAGGCACTTGAGCGAATTGAGGGTGTGCTGACGTCCCGCTCGTGAGCATCAATCCGCACGAAACACCTGAGACGGTCAATGACGAACTCGCTCCCGATGCGCTGCTGTCATGCACCCGCTGTCCACGTTTGGTGGAGCACCGCAGGTCGGTGGCCGCGTCGAAGCGAAAGGCCTACCAGGACGACACCTACTGGGGCCAACCGGTTCCAGGGTTTGGTGACCGAAACGCACGCCTCATGATCCTGGGGTTGGCGCCCGGTGCCCACGGTTCCAATCGCACCGGGCGGCAGTTCACCGGGGATGCATCGGGCCGTTTTTTGTGGGCGGCGTTGCACCGGGCCGGGCTGGCTTCAAGCGACACGAGTTTGCACCGAGGTGACGGTCTGCGCGTGTCCAACCTGTGGATTACCGCCGCGGTGCGGTGTGTCCCCCCGGGGAACAAACCGACCACGTTGGAGCAGCAACACTGCCGGCCGTGGCTCGCAGACGACCTGGCCCAACTCACACACCTCCGTGTGGTGCTGGCGTTGGGTTCGTTTGCGCACGATGCGTACCTGCGTTGGCTGCAGGCGTCCGGTCGCCGCATCGTGAAGAAGGCGGTCCCGTTCGCTCACGGGGCGCATCACGACTTAACAGACGAACAGCCCGGCCATCACCTGGTGGACAGTTATCACGTCAGTTTTCAGAACACGAATACGGGACGCCTGACCGAAACCATGTTCGATGCGGCGCTTGAGCATGCGCTCGCCTTGGCGGACGCGTGAGCCTTCCCACCGTCCGGCTTCCAGCACGCCTCGAGACGGCGTTGCGGTCGGGTCACCCGTGGGTGTACCGCACCCATTGGCCAGATGGCATCACCCTGGAGACCGGCTCGTGGGTGCGCGTTGAGGCGGGATCCGCGGCCGCTGTGGGCTTGTTTGACGCCGATGGTCCGATCGCTGTCCGACTTTTTGACGCCGACACCGTCCCCACGGATGCGTGGTGGGACGCCGCCATCGACCGGGCGATCGCACGCCGTGAGCCGCTGGCGGATGCCGGTCATGACGCCTACCGTTTGCTGTTCGGTGAAGGCGACGGGATACCGGGCTTGGTGGTGGACCGTTACGGCCGCCATGCCGTCCTGCAAGTGCATAGCGAAGCGCTCAGGCCGATCCTGCCGCGTGTCGCGAAGCGGATCCGCCGAAAATTGAAACTGCGGGGTGTGGTGGAGCGGCTCAAGGGCGGCCTGCACGCTTGGGCGGGTGAAGTCCCACCACCTGAAGTGACCGTCCGTGAGCACGGCCTAACGTTTTTGGTGAACATGCACGAGGGGCAGAAAACGGGGTTGTTTTTAGACCACCGAGAACAGCGTCAGTGGGTGCGGACGCACGCTGCAGGCAAACGCGTGTTGAACCTGTTCTCGTACGCGGGTGGTTTTTCGGTGTACGCCCTGGCTGGCGGCGCGACGGAGGTGGTCAGCGTTGACGTCGCCCGGCCGGCGTTACGTGACGCGGAGCGCAACGTCGCACTGAACGACCTCCATGCTGAGCAGCACCGCACAATCCAAGCCGACGTGTTCACGTCGCTTGGCAGGCTTGCTGAGGCGGAAGGGCGTTTTGACTTGGTGATCTGCGACCCACCATCGCTCGCGAAAAGCAAACGGCAGCGCGATCGCGCGGTCGGCGCTTACGGGCGTCTGCACGAGGGCCTTGGTGCGCTCGTGAAGCCAGGCGGTGAGCTGTTGACCGCGTCGTGTACAACGCAAGTGACCCCCGAAGCGTTTGAACGTGCGGCGCTGGCTGGGTTACGCCACAGCGGCCGTCAGGCTGCTGTGTTGCAGCGGCGCGGCCATGCCCTGGACCATCCGGTACGCAAGTCGTTTCCTGAGGGTCGTTACCTGAAGTCGCTGTGGCTTCAGCTGGACGCCGACCAGGCGTCAAAGTGACGCAGCGCCTCGCGCATGAGTTCGCTACCACCGGGGTCACGGAACAGGTTATGGGCACCACCGTCCACCGGGCGTAAGCGCAGGTGCTCGTACCGGTCCGCCAACGCTTGGCTGGCGGCGAAGCTGGCAAGCCGGTCGCGGGTGCCGTGCACGATGACCGTGGGCGACGTGATTTGGGAGGCTTCGGAACGGACGAGCGAACCGACGCGTGTCAACTCCCGCAGGCTGGCCAGCCGCACTCCACCCCGGTCGACGTAAGGATCCTCATCGTAGCGGCGTTGTTCTTGCACGTCTTCTGAGACGTCGGCTGGATCGATCGGGAGTGACCGGAGGCGTGGAAACCAACGGGAGGCGGATACAGCCGCGTTGACCAGCCACGGGGGTGTCCCGTGGGCGGCTGTCAGGTAGGGCGCACTGATCACAGCGCCGGCAAAGCGTTGCGGGTCGCGGGCCAACATCAGCAGGGCGATGGCGCCCCCGAAGCTGTGACCGAACAGCAAGCGGGCCTTGCCCGGAGTGGCGACGTCGGCTTCCAGCCTCAGGATGGCTTCAACCACCGCGTCGACGTCTTCAACCAGACCTCGCGGGCCGGGGCTACGGCCGTGACCGGGCAGGTCAACCGCGGTGACCGTCACACCGCGCTCGGCTGCCGCTTCAGCGAGATCGGTGTAGCGCTCCCCGTGCTCAGCGAAACCGTGAACGACCGTCAGGTGGGCGACGCTTTCGACGTCCTCAGCGGCCTGCCACTGCCGGTGGAACAGTTCATCGGGTTGCACCCAGGCGGTCGTCACGCGCCTCCTGCAAGTTCAGGGAAACGGTCGAAGATGGCGTCCACATGCGTGAGGTAGGCGTCCACCCGGAAGGCGTCATCAAGTTCGCTTCGGCCGAGCGGCATGTCTGGGTCCGCTTCAAGCAGGCCGCGGAAGTCCGCATCGCGGTCCCACGCCTCGAGGGCGTTGCGTTGCACGATGGCGTAGGCGTCCTCGCGCATCATGCCGTGATCGATCAAGGCGTGCAGCACCCGCTGCGAGAAGATCAGGCCGTGCAGTGCATGCAGGTTGCTGACCATGCGGTCTTCGTCCACCACCAGATTGGACATCACGCCCGTCATCCGCCGCAGGGCGTACGACGCTAGCGTGGTGGCGTCAGGAAGGATGACCCGCTCCACGGAACTGTGGCTGATATCGCGTTCGTGCCAAAGGGTGACGTCCTCAAGGGCGGGGGTTAGGTAACCGCGCAGCAGCCTGGCCACACCGGTCAGGTTTTCCGTGGCGATCGGATTTTTCTTGTGCGGCATGCTGGACGAGCCCGTTTGTCCTTTGCCGAACCCCTCGCGGGCTTCACGCACTTCGGTGCGTTGCAGGTGGCGCACCTCCGTGGCGATGCGCTCAAGGCTGGTGCCTAGGACGGCCAAGGCTGACAGGAACTCAGCATGGCGGTCGCGGGCGATCGTTTGGTTGGTCACCGGGTCAACATCCAAGCCGAGCCGTTCGGCCACGCGCGCTTCAAGCTCAGGGGGCGCGTGGGCGTACGTCCCCACCGATCCGGACAGCATCGCGACCGCCAAGTTGCGGCGGGCGGCCTCCAAGCGTTCTGCGTCGCGACGCAGGGCCGCGTAGAAGGACAGGAGTTTCAAACCGAAGGTGGTCGGCTCGGCGTGCACCCCGTGCGTGCGGCCGATGGTGGGTGTGTGGCGGTGACGGTAGGCCATCCGGCCAACCGTGGTGGTGAGCGCGTTTAAGTCATCCAGGATGATCTGCGCGGCGTCGCGTAACGCCAAATTCTGGGCGGTGTCCACCACGTCGGTGGAGGTCAACCCGCGGTGCACGTGCCGTGCGGGCGCCCCAAGGCGTTCGGTGAGCGCGCGGGTGAAGGCAACGATGTCGTGTTTGGTTTCCGCTTCGATCGCAAGGACCCGCTCGGCGAACGCATCATCGAGCGGCTGGGCTTTTTCAGCTGCGTCGAGCTGGTCGTGGGTGCCTGCTGGCAACTCGCCCAAGTGTTCCCAGGCTTCAACGGCAGCAAGTTCCACCTGCCACCACCGCCGGTACGTTTCGGTCTGACCCCATAACGCGGTCATTTCTGGGGTGCTGTAGCGGTCGATCATGGCAGGCACGCTACCACGCAGTCCCACCCGATCTCAGCGAAGTTTTGCCGTGATGCGCGGGGCAAACAGACCTAACGGCCGGGGGTGAAGCACCCGCGCGGGTGGTACGCTATGAGGCATTGTGGGCGCCCGTGAGGCACCCCGCTGCACGCTTAGGAGGCCACGCGTTGAACGAAGGTCAAGTCGTTCCCGTACAGATCACCGACGAAATTAAATCGAGCTTCATTAACTACGCCATGTCGGTCATTGTTGACCGCGCATTACCGGACGTTAGGGACGGTCTTAAGCCCGTTCAACGGCGCATTCTGTACGCCATGTCTCAAGAGGGCTTGGCAAGCAACCGGCGGCATTCCAAATCGGCCGGGGTGGTTGGCGAGGTCATCAAGAAGTACCACCCGCACGGCGACAGCGCGGTTTACGACGCCATGGTTCGCATGGCCCAACCCTGGAACTTGCGTTATCCGCTGGTGGACGGTCAGGGCAACTTCGGTTCGATCGATGGTGACCCTGCAGCCGCCTACCGCTACACCGAGGCGCGCCTCACGAAAGTCGCTGAGTCGCTGCTGGTTGATATCGATAAAGAAACCGTCAATCATCACGAAAACTTCGACGGCTCAACCGACGAGCCTGACGTGCTGCCATCGGCCTTTCCCAACCTGCTGGTCAACGGTTCGGCCGGGATCGCGGTCGGCATGGCAACCAATATTGCGCCGCACAACCTGAACGAAATGATTGACGGGCTTGTGGCCCTTGTTGACAACCCTGCCATGGGTACCGACGACCTAATGAAGCACGTCCGCGGGCCGGACTTCCCCACCGGCGGCATCATGGGTCGTGAAGGCATCCGCGAGGCGTACGAAACCGGACGCGGTTCGATCCGGGTGCGCGGCAAAGCGCGTATTGAAACCAGTGGGCCGAAACCGCAGATTGTCGTCACGGAAATCCCGTACCAGGTCAACAAGACGACCTTGATTCAGACGGTGGCACAGCTCGTGCGGTCGAAGAAGATCGAAGATATCGCCAACCTGCGCGACGAGTCTGACCGTCAGGGCATGCGCATTGTTTTTGAACTCAAACGTGGCGCGCTGCCTGAGTTGGTGCTGAACCAGCTGTACAAGTACACCCAGCTGCAGTCGAGCTTCGCGATCAACAACGTGTTGATTGTGGGCCGCACGCCGAAACTGCTGCCGCTCAAAGACACCATGCAGTTGTACTTGGACCATCGTGCGGAGGTCATTGAACGCCGCACGCAGTACGACCTTCGTAAAGCCCAAGAGCGCGCGCACGTTCTTGAGGGTTACCTCATCGCGCTTGACAACCTAGACGAAGTCATCAAGCTCATTCGCGCGTCGCAAGACGGTCCGACAGCCAAGGCTGCGTTGATTGAGAACTTCGCGTTAAGTGACGTGCAAGCCCAAGCGGTGCTTGACATGCGCCTGCAGCGCCTAACCGGCTTGGAGCGCAACAAGATCGAAGAGGAGTACGCCGAACTGCAAGCCCTGATCGGACGCCTTGAGCAAATCCTGGGCGACAAGAATGAACTTTGGGGCGTTGTGAAGAACGAGCTTCGCGAGGTCAAGAAAGAGTTCGGCGACGACCGCCGGACGGTGATTGGTGAACTCACCGACGATATCGGCAAGGAAGACCTGATCGCTGAGGAAGCGATGGTTGTGACCCTCACGCGCGGTGGTTACATCAAGCGCACGGCCATGAGTTCCTACCGGGCGCAGTCCCGCGGTGGCCGTGGCGTGACCAGCCAGCGCGCCAAAGAAGACGACGTGAACAGCCTCCTGTTGGTCGGGTCAACGCACGACTACTTGCTGTTCTTCACCGACCGCGGTCAGGTGTACCGCGAGAAGATTTACGACCTGCCGGTGGCTGAACGGGCGGCTCGGGGCAACCACATCCGCAACCTGCTGCCACTGCAGGACGACGAGAACGTCCAAACCGTCCTGTCGCTCACCAGTTTTGATGCGGACGGTTTCTTTGTGTTCGCCACGCGCCAAGGCCTCATTAAACGCACCGCCATCCGCGAGTACGCGAACATCAACGCCGCAGGCCTACGGGCGATCAATTTGGTGGATGGTGACGAGCTGGTGGCTGTCCGTACCACGCAAGGTGCCCATGACATTGTGCTCGCGACCGAGCAAGGCCAAGCCATTCGTTTTGACGAAACTGCGGCGCGTGAAACGGGCCGGGCCACCCAAGGGGTGATCGGCCTGCGGCTCCGCGAAGACGACCGTGTTGTGAGTTTGGCAACGATCGATCCAAGCGATAAGGAAACCGCGGAACTGCTGGCCGTCTCAGAGCACGGCTACGGCAAACGTACCGCGCTCTCGGAGTACCCCACCCGCGGACGAGGTGGCGTGGGGGTCATCACCCTCAAAGTGACCGATAAAACCGGTGCGCTTGTAAGCCTGTCGCCCGTCCTGGGGGATGAGGAGTTGTTCGTCCTATCGGAAGGTGGCGTGCTCATCCGCACCAAGGTTGACGGCATTAGCTCGTACGGCCGCTCGTCGCAAGGGGTGCGCATCCAAAAATTGGGTGAAGACGACCGGGTCGTCTCCGCGTTGGTCATGCTTGCTGAAGACCAGGTGCAACAACAAGGCGAACGTGTTGAGGCTGCGCAAACGGGCGCACCGCAAGGGGACGCGTGAGCCAGCGGCCGCCCATCTTGCTGGATTGCGATCCAGGGCATGACGACGCCTTCGCCATGTTGCTGGCGGGCGCGACCGCCAATCTGATCGCGGTGACGACGGTGTCGGGCAACGTGGGACTCGCGTCAACCACCCGTAACGCCAACGTCGTGCGTGAGGTGGGGGCGTTAGACGTCCCCATTTACGCTGGGGCGGCACGTCCGCTGGCCGGTGAACCGCTGCATGCTCCCGATATTCACGGCGATTCCGGTCTTGACGGCCCCACGCTGCCCACCCCGTCACGCGAGATTGAGGCGACCCCCGCGGTGGAAGCAATCTTGCGTTACACCCGCGAGGTTGACGGGTTGTGGTTGGTGCCGACCGGCCCGCTAACAAACATTGCGCACGCACTCCGGGTGGACCCGACCCTGGTGGACCGCATCGCAGGCATCAGCCTGATGGGCGGCTCACGGACGTTTGGGAACACCACACCGGCTGCTGAGTTCAATATTTTGGCCGACCCGGAAGCCGCCCACGTGGTGTTTTCGTCTGGGGCGAACATCATCATGGCGGGCTTGGATCTCACGCACCAGTTCAGGCTGGGTTGGGATGAGATCGACGCCTTCCGGGCGCTCAACAGCAAAGTGGGTGTGTTTGCTGCCGACCTGTTGACGTTTTTCATGGAGCGTTACGAAGCACGGTCGGGCATGCCGTCCGCGCCCATGCACGACCCGTGTGCCGTCATGGCGGTCACCCACCCGGAACTGTTCGAGACCGAGCGTTTAAACGTGAGCGTCGAACGCTACGGTGAACACACGCGCGGCATGACGCTGTGCGACACGCGCGAACTGCACCACCGTCAGGAAGCCAACGCAACCGTACTCACCCGCATCGACCGCGAGGCTGCGTTCAACCACCTGCTTGGTGCACTCACCAGCTATACCGCCGAGGCGTAACATCATGATTCGTTTCGACCACGTCACCAAAACGTACCCGCGGACGCACGCGCACGCGTTGAAGGATGTGGACTTCCAAATCCGTAAGGGCGAATTCGTGTACATCGTCGGTCATTCCGGGGCTGGCAAGTCAACCATGCTGAACCTCATGATGCGCCGCATCACCCCAACCGAGGGTGTGGTGTCGCTCAGCGGTCAGGACTTGGCCGGCCTCCCCCACCGCAAGTTGCCGTACTTGCGGCGGGCGATCGGAATGGTGTTTCAAGACCACCGGCTGCTGCCGAACCTCAACGCGCTTGAAAACCTCACCTTTGCACTGCGGGCCACCGGGACACGCGGGGACCTTGAACAGCGCGCCCTGCAGATCCTTAGGCAGGTTGGCCTGGCGCATAAACGCAAGGCGTACCCCATCGAACTCTCGATGGGGGAGCAGCAGCGCGTCGCGATCGGCCGGGCGCTTGTGACCAACCCGCCGTTGCTGTTGTGTGACGAACCGACCGGTAACCTGGATCCAGACACCAGCTGGGAGATCCTGGAGTTACTCAACGACCTCAACATTCGCGGGACGACGGTGATGATCGCCACGCACTCGCGCGAGTTGGTCGATCGCCTGCGCAGGCGTACGCTGGTCCTGCGAGGCGGGCAGTTGGTGGAAGACCGCAGCGACGGGGGTTTCAGCCTCTAGTTGGCGTCAGACGTGCCCTCTTGCTGCCGCTTCAGTAGCGACCGCAACTCACCGTAGAGCGCCCTGCGTTCTTCTGGGGTGGTGCCGTAACCACCGAACGACGAAACGATTTTTGCGACCTCAACGCCGTGCCCTTCGCCGCGCAACCGTTCGACCAGCCGGTCGATGGCTTGCTGCCCTTCGGACTTCACCGCTTCGCTGGCGGCATCATCCCCGCCCGACGCGGCCTGAGGTTGGGTGTCAGGGACGTCGGACGCAGTCGCTGCGTCGCGTAACGCGACGTCCACCGCTGGCAGGGGGCTGGTTGGGCGACCGTTTTCCCAAGCCACCCAACCATCATCCTCCACGTGGACATCCAGCGGTAGGCCCATCGCTTCAAGGGCCACGGAATGCAGCCAGGCGGTTTTCACGTTGTCAATCAGGCCGTTTGGCTGCTGACCGGTCAGCAGGTCGACGTGCAGATCAAACCGCGGTGATGTAGCCACGACCGACCGGCGGTGGTTCGCGAACGACACCGCTACGTAGGTGCCACCGGCCACGTCACCAGCCTCCAGCCACCAGCCATCGGCACCGAACTCGCGGTCTAGAGCGAACATGACCGCCGGCGAGGCCCACACGGGAGCTAGGCGTGCTGAGCTAGCCTCGTGGTTCAACTCCAGGACAACCCAGCGGATGTCCGCCTCGACAAGGTGCTGCGCCACGCGGATGAGAGCGTCGTTTGGCATTCCGGGATGGTAGCAAAACGACCTGCGCAGGAGGCCATCTGCACGGCAAAAACCGGGGTTTCGTGCGGTACCGTGACGGCATGCCCGCCAGTCACGCGCATCAACCGTTCCGCCGTGTCGCACGGCATTGGGTTGCCGTCGCGGCCGTGATGTGCACGTTCACGCTCGCGCAACCCGCAGAAGACGCCCCATCCGAACCTTTCCCGGTCACCGAACCCACCTTGCCAGCGGATACGCCGCCGCCCATGCCGGCTGAGGATGCACCCCCGACCACAGAAGAACCGCAAAGTACACCCGGCGTCGATATGGCAGTCGCCCGCCTCATAACGGAGGGTGGCACCGTCCAAGCGAATAATGCGGGTGGCACGACGTTGTGGCAAACCAACCTTGGTGCCGACGTGACGGCCACCCTAAGCGTGGATGAGGTCGTGTACGCCGCGCAAGGCCTTTACGTTGTTGAACTCGATGCTGCGAGTGGCATGCCGCTTGAGCGTCACGCCACGCCGCATCCACCGGTGGCGTTAGAGGCGTTGACCGAAGGGGTCATGGTGCGCTTTCGTGGCGCGGACCCGATGCTGCTGAGCACCATGCAACAAACCCCGCAGCCGTTCGGACTGCACCTTGAGACGATGAACGCCTTGCGTCTCAACGTCGCCCCCGATGACCCAACCAACCCTTGGACGCAACGCCGGCAGTTACAAGATGGTCTACCGAACTCGCTGCGCACCGACCGGCTCGAGGCGCTACGGCAAGCCGCCGAGCCGCTTCCATTTTTCGAAACGGCCGCCTTGGTGACCGACCTCCTCAATGCCGGTTTGGCGTCCTGGGATGAGGTTGAACCGTTGGCGGCGGCGGCGATTCGCGACATGCTG
>CAJXNS010000006.1 GCA_913057165.1 uncultured Trueperaceae bacterium | reverse complement strand
TGGGACCGGCGGGGTTGGCATCGGCCCCAACCGCGACAATGTGGCACGCAACGATCCAACACCACGCAACACGCAGGCCCTATTCAACGTTGGGCTCCCTGAGTGGAACGCCTTGATGTGGGACGGGCGCGTGCAGCGTGCTGTGCCGGCGGGAGCGCCTGGCTCCGGTCAGGCCGGACGGTTTCAAACGCCCGCTCGCGCGTCGCTACCCACCGGCCTCGACTCGCTGCTCGCCGCCCAATCGATGTTTCCGGTCTTCAGTCGCGACGAGATGCGTGGTCACGTGGGAGATGTTGACGTCTACGGCAAGACCAACGCCGTCGCAAACCTGCATGAAGATGCCTTTACGGACGCCTGGGACCGGCTGTTTCGCGAGGTGTGGGCGGTGGACGCCTACCGCACGGCACTGAGGCGTCTGAACCCGAATACACCCGATGAAGCGTTCGACTACACGTACGTGGCCAACGCCTTGGCGGCGTTTCAAACCGAAACGTTCACGTTCCTCGAAAGCCCGTTTGATCGTTACTTGGCAGGCGAAAGCGGGGCCCTTTCCCCCGAGCAGAAACAGGGAGCGCTGCTGTTCTTTGGTGAGGCTGGCTGTGCGGCCTGCCACCGCGGCAGCCTGCTAAGCGACCAGGCCTTCCATAACCTGGCCGTGCCGCAATTTGGGCCCGGTAAAGGGGTGCTTGCACCGCTGGACGCCGGCCGCGCCAACCTGACAGGGGCGCCCGAAGAAGCGTTTGCGTTTAGAACCGCGCCGCTGCGTAACGTTGAGTTGACCGGTCCGTACCTGCACAACGGCGCGTACGACACCTTGGCGGACGTGATTCGGCACAAGACGCAACCGAGTGTGGCGTTTGAGACGTTCGACCCGCAACGGCTGCCGGCGGAACTGCAATCCACGTTCTGGCCTGCCGACCGTATTGGCCCGAGGCTGCTGCCGTCCGTTGCGCCTGAACTGTCGGGCGTCCCTGCACTAAATGACGACGAGATCGAACAACTGGTCGCGTTCCTCAAGGCCTTAACCGATCCTGCCGCCAAGGCGATGGACTTAGAGCTCCCAAGCGTCGCCACGAGCGGCCTTGAGACACACCTACAGGCGGGGGCAGGTATGCCCTGATTCCGCCACGCTGCACGGCCTTCCGCATGTCCCACCACACCCACGCCCTGGCCTTCGGCCTCGCCACACGTCGCATGAAAGGTTCGCCATGATTCATCTTAAAGACGCCCACATTCGCTTCATCTGCGGTTCGCAGCACCTTTACGGCCCAGGCCCCCTTAAGGTTGTGGCCGAGAACGCCCAGCAGGTGGCTGCCGCATTAGATGGCATTGCGTCCAACCCCTTGCCGATCAAAGACGGCGGCGTGGTGACCACCCGCGATGAGATTGAAGCGGCCTTGCGTGACGCCTCGAGTGACGACCGTTGCGCGGGCGTGATCGTTTGGATGCATACCTTTTCGCCGTCCAAAATGTGGATCCGCGGCCTGCGCGACTACCGCAAGCCGCTGCTGCACCTGCACACGCAGGCGAACCGCGATCTTCCGTGGGACACGATCGACATGGATTTCATGAACCTCAACCAAGCGGCCCACGGCGACCGCGAGTTCGCGTCCCTACTCACGCGGATGCGACGCAACCGCAAGTCGGTGGTTGGCCACTGGAGTGACGAAGAGGTGCAAAACGAAATCGTGACTTGGGTGCGAGCCGCCCGCGCGCAGCACGACCTGCACGGCGCTTCGTTCGCACGCTTCGGTGACAACATGCGTCACGTGGGCGTGACCGAAGGCGACAAGGTCGCAGCGGAAATTAGGCTTGGCGTGTCGGTTGAAGGGTACGGCCTGGCCGACCTGATGGAGCACGTCAACGCTGTGTCGCCTGCGCAGGTGGATGCGTTGGTGGACGAGTACCAAGGCGCCTACGATGTGGCCAGCGAGTTGCAACCTGGTGGCGCGCAGGCGGGCGCCCTACGCGACGGCGCGGCGATCGAGCTTGGCCTCCGCAGCTTCCTTGAGGCGGGTGGGTTTAAAGGGTTCACCACGACGTTTGAAAACCTTGCGGGCTTGAAGCAGCTCCCAGGGTTGGCGGTGCAGCGTCTGATGGCGGACGGTTACGGCTTTGGTGCGGAGGGTGACTGGAAAACCGCGGTGCTCCTGCGTGGCCTTAAGGTGGCTGCTGAAGGCATGCCGGGCGGTACGTCGTTCATGGAGGATTACACGTACCACCTGGAACCAGGACGCCACCGCGTGCTCGGTTCGCACATGCTTGAGGTGTGCCCCAGCATCGCTGCGGAACGACCACGCCTTGAGGTTCACCCCCTCGGGATTGGTGACCGCGAGGATCCGGTTCGGTTGGTGTTCGATGCCCCGGCCGGTGACGCGATTAACGTCTCCATCATGGACCTCGGTAACCGCCTGAGGCTGCTGGTGAATGAGGTCGAGGCGGTGGAGGTTCCCGACCTACCCAACCTGCCTGTCGCGCGTGCCCTATGGGAGTGCAAGCCCGACTTCAAGACGGCCTTGAAGGCTTGGTTGGAGGCGGGCGGTGCGCACCACACCGTGTACAGTTACGACGTGAAAACAGCTTTGGTGGAAGATCTCGCCCACATGCTTGGTATTGAGTGTGTCGTGATTGATGCGAATACCGATTTCCGGTCGTTCCGCAGCGAGCTGCAACAATCCGATGCCGCGTATGGGTCGGTGGACGCATGAAGGCCGCGCGGCTGCACGGTGTGAAAGATATTCGCGTGGAGACCGCGCCTGACCCAACACCGGACGCCGACCAGATCCTTTTGGCCACGCGCGCGGTGACGGTATGCGGTAGCGACCTGCACTACTACCTTGAAGGCGCCATCGGGAGCGACCGACCCAACGAGCCGCACATCCTTGGGCACGAGTTTGCCGCTGAGGTGATGGAAGACGGTCCCCTGCCTAAAGGGACCCTGGTGGCGGTGGACCCCAACCGTGCTTGCGGGGCGTGTGAATGGTGTGCTGAAGGCCACCCGAACTTGTGTCCGAACGTGAAGTTTTCAGGGGTGCCGCCGTACCATGGCGCCCTCGCGGAGTACGTGGTCGCGCGACCCGAAGAGATCGTTGCGGTCCCTGAGTCGTTCACGCCGACCGACGCCGCCATGCTCGAACCGCTCGGCGTGGCCCTTCACGCGCTGGACTTAGCGCACTTGCGGCCGCTTGATTCGGTTGGGGTGGTGGGTTGCGGACCGATTGGCCTACTGGTCCTGCAGGTGGCGGGGGCCAGCGGTGCCGGTTTGCGTGTGGTGGTGGACCCGATCCCCGAGCGGCGTGAACTGGCCCTCCGTCTCGGTGCGGAGCATGCGTTTGCCAGTGTTGACGAGGCGAAAGACGCCCTCGGTCCGCGCGGGGTTGATGTGGTGATCGAGGCCACCGACGCGCAGCGTGGGCCTGAAGATGCCGCCAAGCTCACGCGTATCGGCGGCAAGCTGGTGCTGGTTGGCATTCCTGAAGGCAACCGCTTTTCCATGGACGCCGCGCTGGTTAGGCGCAAGGGTCTGACGATCAAGATGGCGCGACGGATGGGGCACGTGTACCCGCGTGCCATTGAGCTCGTTGAGCGCAAACTCGTGACGTTTGAGCCGCTGGTCACGCATCGCTTTTCGTTAGACGAGTCACCTCGGGCTTTTGAACTTCAGGCCTCGCGGGCTGATGGTGTGATCAAAAGCAGCGTCGAGCTGTAGGCATCTGCAACTTATGCACGAGGGGCGGGCCTGCTGGCCCGCCCCTCGTGTTGTGCATGGGGGTGGTGCGCGTCTTTAACCGCGCTCCCAGGCAGGTGAATAGGGCGATTCGATAAGTCGTTGCTCGCGTTCTAAGGCGTGCACAGCCTTCATCTCGTCGTCGCTAAGTTCGAAATCGAAAATGTCGAAGTTACTTTCGCGGTGTGATGCGCTGGCCGCTTTGGGGATGGCGGCGACGTCGTCCTGCTGAATCAACCAACGCAAGGTGACTTGCACGGCTGACTTGCCGTGCGCCGCACCGATCTCGTTCAGGGTGGGGTCATCCAACACGGCACCTTGGGCGATGGGGCTGTAGGCCGTCACGAGCATCCCGAGGTCCTTGGCGGTCTCGCGCACGAAGCGCTGGTGCAGGTAGGGGTGGTACTCAACCTGGTTGGTGAACACCCGCAGAATGTCGTTGGCTTTGCGCATTTGCGTCGGTGTGAAGTTTGAAATGCCGATGTGCCGAATGCGGCCGGCGTCTTGAAACTCGCGCATCACGCCGAGGGTTTCTTCAAGCGGCACCTCGTCGTTGGGCCAGTGAAGCAGGAACAGATCAAGGTAGTCGGTCTGCAGCTTACTCAGGCTCTCTTCGGTGCGCTTGCGTGCCGTGTCGGCGTCAAACCAATCGGGACGCAACTTGGAGGTCAGCCAGATTTGGTCGCGAGGCACGCCGCTGTTTTTGATGCCGGTGCCGACTTGATCCTCGTTCTCGTAGCCTTGGGCGGTGTCGATGTGGCGGTAACCGATGGCGAGCGCATGCTCTACACCTTCGCGGCAGGTGTCGCCTTCAATCTGCCAGGTGCCGTAACCGAGCGCAGGAACCTTCGCGCCTTGAATGTGTTGGTAGATCATGGGGTGTTCCTTTCGGGAATGGGGGCTTCGGTTTCGGGGCGGGGGCGGGATCAACCTGGGGCCGAGACGGTTGACCTTCGACGATGTCAGTCAGTTGATGCGCCAGGCCGCGGGCCATCTTCGCGAATCCAGACCGTCATGGGTCCCGGCTCACGGTTGGCCCAAAGGTAGTACGGCACGGCGGTGAGGGCGACCTCTTTTGTGCTTGGGGTGGACGTGGCGTAGAGTTCGCCTCCCCAGGACGCGATGTCTGGCTGCAGACCGTGGGCCTTAAGAACGATCGCGCCTGCGACCGGAGTGTCGCTGCGCATTTCTTGGATACCCGTGGTGGGTGGGAGCGAAACCCCGTGAATGTCTACGCCGGGGTTGTCGGCGGCTTCGAGGCAGTACACGAACGGGCCCCGCTTGAGGGCCACGCGCCCGAGGTCGGCCTTCACGCTTGGGTGGGCGTAGACGCGTTTCGGTGACATGGGAAGGTGCAATGTGAGGCGGTCACCTGGGTGCCAGGTGCGCGTTAAAGCAAGGTAGCCGTTCGTGACCGAGCCTTCTAACGGCACGGCTTCTCCGTTCAGGGTCACCGCCGGCGCGTCACACCAGGCGGGCAGCCTGAGATGCAGGGTGAATTCAGCCGCTTGTTCAGGTTCAACCTCGAGTTCGATACGGTCGCCCCATGGGTAGTCGGTGGTTTGTTTGACGTGGACGCTGGTGCCGGCGAGCGCCACGGTTGTGGCGCTGCTGCCGTACAGGTGAACGGCGAGCGCGTCGTCACTGGCGGCGTAGAAGTAATGCCCGATGGATGCGACGAGGCGTGAGACGTTCATGGTGCAGCAGGGGCATGGGTGCCACGCCCAGCGGCGGTCCTCACCGTCGCTGCTGAGTTTGTTGTCGTAGAAGTAGTGCTCGCCGTCTTGTGACAAGCCGGCGAGGGCGCCGTTGAACAGCGCGAGCTCCATGATGTCGGCGTACTTCCGATCGAGGGTCATGTTGGCCATGCGGTTGGCCCAAAACACCATGGCGACCGACGCGCACGTTTCTGCGTAGGCGCTTTCATTGGGCAGGTCGTAATCTTCGGTGAAACCTTCGTTGGCTTCTGATGATCCAAACCCGCCGGTGACGTACATGCGTGTGCGGGTCACGTCCTCCCATAGGGTTTCGCAGGCCTGCCTGAGGCTGTCGTCGTCGGTCAAGATCGCGAGGTCGGCCATGCTGGCGTACATGTACATGGCGCGGACGGAGTGGCCCACGGCTTTGGTTTGGTCACGGACCGGCAGGTGTGACTGGCTGTATTCGTGGGTTTGTTGGTGGAAGTCGTCGGGGTTTTCTCCGCGGGCTGTGGCTTCCTCATCGAAATAGTGCGGTTGGGCGCCTCGTTGGTTAATGAAGTAGACCGCTAGGTCGAGGTGTCGGCGGTCGCCGGTGTGGTCGTATAGCTTGATGAGGGCCAGTTCGATCTCTTGGTGCCCTGGATAGCCGGGTTGCTGGGTGGCCTCTGGCCCGAATGTGGTGCGGATGTGGTCCACGTAGCGTTCCATGACGTCGAGGAGGGTGCGTTTGCCGGTGGCTTGGTGGTAGGCGATGGCGCCTTCCAGTAGGTGCCCGGCGTTGTACAGCTCGTGGTTGTCGCGAAGGTTCGTCCAGCGCTGGTCAGGTTCGCGACCTTGGTACCAGAGGTTGAGGTAGCCATCTGCGGCTTGGGCGGCTTGAAGGCGCTCCACGAGGCTGTCCACCTGCGCTTCGATGGTGCTGTCGCGTTCGTGACGTAGGGCGTAGCTTGCCGCTTCGATCCATTTGCCAAAGTCGGAGTCCCAAAAGATTTGGGTGGTGAAGCCGTGCTCGTTGCGGGGAATGCTTAACGGGGGTGCGGGTTTGGTGACGTCGAGCGTTTCGAAGTAGCCGTGTTGTTCCAGTTGACGGTGTTGGCTGGGGATGGTGCGCCTGAGGACGGTTTCTAAGCGCTCGTTCCAAAAGCGGTCTTGTAGTTCAACTTCATGGAAGGGGATCGGACGCAGGGTGGGATGCATGACGGTGTCCTTTCGGCAATTCAGGCGAACCCGACCGGCATGAAGCGCGGTCGGAAGCGGGCCACAATCGTGGGTGATGGCTCGGCTGTAATGACTTGTGTGCATAGTCTATATGTGAACGCTCACAATTGCAACCGGGTGGCCTCTGGTGCCCCTCCTGGACCGCAAGATGCCGCCAGTTGCCTCGTTCTGCAAAAAATTATTGCGTCACGGCAAAACACGCGGGAGGACTGTTGTCCCTGGACAACAATACGAACGGGTGAAGCTCAATTTGATGTGATACAAAACGGGCGTAAGCAAAAACTTAGGAGGTTTGTTATGCGAATCCGCACTTGGATCGCGGCCTTGGCCGCTACGTCTCTGTTCGCAGGCATGGCCGCCGCTCAGGGCAGCCTGTCGATTGCTACCGGTGGTACCGGCGGCACGTACTACCCAACCGGTGGGGCGTACGCCGAAATCATCAACAACCACGTGGACGGCTACACCGCCGCCGCTGAGGTGACCGGCGCATCGGTTGAAAACTCGGGCAACATCGCCCGTGGCGACGCCGACATCGCTCTCGCCCTGGCGGATACGGTGCTTCAGGCCTACACCGGCACCGGCAACTTCGGTGGCGAAGGCGAACCGCCCCAGCTGCCGAACCTGCGCGCCCTTGGTGTGGCGTACGCCAACACCGTCCACCTGGTGACGCTTGCCGACTCGGGCATTGAAAGCCTCGCCGACCTCGTTGGTAAGCGCGTCTCCGTTGGTGCTCCTGGCAGTGGTACCGAAGTGTCCGCCGCCTCGATCCTTGAAGCCAACGGGATCACCTACGACGACATCAGCGAACAGCGCCTCAACTTCAACGAAACCGCCGCTGCCCTTCGCGACGGTGACATTGATGCTGGCTTCTGGTCGGTCGGCCCGCCCACCAGCTCGATCTTGGATTTGGCCACCACCCGCGATATCCATATCGTCAGCATCACCGGCGATGAGCTCGAGAACGGCCTTGGCGCCAGCGAAGTGTTTGCGCCCGTCACCCTCGCAGCCGGTACGTACCCAGGTGTGGACGAGGACGTCACCACCATCGGTACGCCCAACGTGATCTTGGTGGCTGCTGAAATGGACGACCAGCTGGCGTACGACTTCCTTGATGCGCTGTACAGCAACATCGATGAAGTCATCGCGGTGCACCCGAGCGCGAACAACACGACGCCTGAGCTTGCGCTCGCTGCGTCACCCATTCCGCTCCACCCTGCCGCGGTCCAGTACTACCAAGACAACGGCTACGACGTTCCTGCGGACCTGTTGCCGCCGAACTAACGACGTCGTGTGGGCGCTCAAAACCCGCCCACGCTGGATGGCGGAGGGGTTGCTTGCAACCCCTCCGCTTCTCCTCACCGGCCTCCTGCTCGTGTTCGCAAGCTGGGCGGCCGCCAACCCCACCCTCACCGTTCGCGATTTTGAAAGCCAAGAAATCTATTTTGCGATTGACCTCCATGACCCTCCGGACTGGCACCTGGCTTGGAACCACTCCGTGACGGGCATTCGCGTTCGGGACTATTTCACCGTGAAGGAGAACGAAATCATGCTGACGCACAGCCATATGCCCGCCTTCGACGCCGGCTTGGGTCACATTCCTGGAAGAGGACGGCTTGAAAGTGACGGAAACGGCGGTTACTGGGTTTACGACATCAACAGCAAAGTCCCGCAACCAGGGCTGCTCATCCGTGTCGGCAGCGACCGGGTGAACCACACGCTCGTGCAAGGCAATAACGCATGGAACCTTTCTGAGGTGGCCGCTGGACGCCGGGTGGTCATCGGCGTGGAGGCGACACCATGAGACCCGATCTTGCCGCCCAACGTGGCAGCGAAGGTCAGGCACCGCAAGAACCTCTTCCCGTCTCGAAGGGCGCCAAAGCGGTCGCTATCTTTATCGCACTCGCCGGCATCAGCCTGTCGCTTTTTCAGCTGTACACCGCAGGGGTGACGCCCCTTAACCTCTTCTATCAACGGGGCGGCCACCTGCTCTTTATCCTCATTCTGGCGTTCTTGATGTTCCCGTCAAGCGCCAAACCTTGGGTGCGCTGGCCGGTCGACCTGACCTTCATGTTTGGCGGTGTGGCCGCAACCGGTTACCTCATCTTCAATCTGGATACGCTCATCAACCGCGCAGGTTTCTTCATTCAGCAGGACATCGTGATGGGCACCATCGGTACGGTGGTGGTCCTTGAGGCCGCACGGCGCGTGATCGGTCCGACGATTTCCATCATTGGGGTTGTCTTCATCCTGTACGCGATGACCGGCCCACGCGGCCCGATTGACTTCATCACCCTGCCGGGCGTCCTGCAGCACCGCGGTTACGACGTGGATCGCATCGTGGCACAACTGTGGCTTGGCCAGGAAGGCATCTTCGGCATCCCTCTGGGTGTCGCAGCGACGTTTGTCTACATCTTCATCCTGTTTGGCGCATTCTTGGAAATTACGGGAGCAGGCCAGTTCTTCATCGACCTCGCTTATGCCGGCGCCGGCAAGCAACGCGGTGGGCCCGCCAAAGCGTCGGTCATTGCATCTGGTTTTATGGGTTCCATTTCGGGCAGCGCGATTGCCAACGTGGTGACGACCGGTGCGTTCACCATCCCGCTCATGAAAAAACTGGGGTACAAACCCGAGGAGGCGGGTGGGGTGGAAGCCGCCGCATCCACGGGTGGTCAGATCATGCCGCCCATTATGGGAGCCGGTGCGTTCTTGATCGCCGAGTACACCCGCGTGCCGTACGTGGAGATCGTGCGGATGGCAATCCTCCCAGCCATCTTGTACTTCTCGACGGTGTACCTGTTCGTGGACATCATCGCAGCCAAACGCGGCATGCAAGGCATGGCCGCTGAAGAACTACCGAAACTCAAAAATGTCATTGCACGTGGGTGGCACTTCCTCGTGCCGCTTGGCATCCTGATTTGGTACCTGCTGCAAAACATTTCGCCTGCACGCGTCGGCTTCGTATCGATTGTGGCGATTCTGGTGGTGTCGGCTCTGCGTTATATCGTGCGCCGCATTCAACTTGGGCACGCGCCCACGGTTGATAAGGACGCCACCATGGGTATTGAGCCTGGCGTGCCACAAACCACGGTTGGTGCGGGCCTGCAGGTTGAAGAACGTAAACGCAGCGAATCGTGGGTCAACGCCCTAGCGCGAGGGTTCGTGCATACCGTTCAAGCGCTGGAAATTGGTGCGCGCAATGCCGTACCCGTGTCGGTCGCCACCGCCGTGGCAGGTGTGGTGGTCGGCGTGGTTGGGCTCACCGGCTTGGGGCTTAAGTTCTCCTCGTTGATGCTCTCCTTATCGGGCGGGAATATCATCGCCGCCTTGCTGCTGGTCATCATTGCGAGCCTGATTTTGGGTATGGGCCTGCCGGTCACCGCGAGTTACATCGTGCTGATCGTCTTGACCGGACCGGCGCTTACCCAAGAGTTCGGCATTCCTTTGATCGTGGCGCACCTGCTCGTGTTTTGGTACTCCCAAGACTCCAACGTCACACCGCCGGTGGCCCTGGCCGCGTTTGCGGGTGCAGGCATCGCGAATTCCAACCCGATGCGTACCGGCGTGGAGGCATGGAAGTTCGCCAAAGGGCTTTACCTTGTCCCACTATTCATGGTGTTTCACCCGCAAATCGTGTTGGGTGGGCCGTGGCTGAGCGTGGTGTGGGCTGTCCTTTTGGCCATTGCCGCGCTGGGTGCGTTCGCTGCCGCCCTTGAAGGCTTCCTGTTCACGCGCATGGTGGCTATTTCGCGCATTGCTGTCGGCCTGGGCGTGGTGGCTGTGCTGTACAGCAGCCTGTGGGTGCAAGCGGCCGGTTTTGGTGTGATTGTGACCGTCCTGCTGGTGAACTGGATTCGCTCGCGTGGCAGCCAGGGGCAAGTGGCCGCCGCCTAACCGTGAGGACCAACGCACGTTTTGGGGACCGGTACGCCGTCTTGGCGTGCCGGTCTTTACTCTAAGAAGTCACGTAGCGCGCGGCTGCGGCTCTCTTGGTACTTGAGTTTACGTAGGGCCTTGTTCTCAATTTGGCGGATGCGTTCTCGCGTCACGCCAAAATGCTTGCCGACCTCTTCAAGGGTGTGTTCACGACCGTCCACCAAGCCTTTACGGAAGCGCAGCACCTCGCGCTCGCGTTCGGTGAGCTTATGTAGGGCATCCTCAAGGTGGTCGTTGAGCAGCGTCCGGCTGGCCTCATCGAGGGGGCTATCGATCTGATCGTCAGGGATGAAGTCGCCGTACAGGCTGTCATCCTCATCACCGACGGGGGTCTCAAGACTAAACGGTTCGCGGGTGACCTTGAAGGTTTCTTCGACTTTGTCGGCTGTCCAGTCAGGCCCCATCGCTCGGGCAATCTCTGCGTGGGTTGGTTCGCGCGAGAGTTCCTGCTGAAGGGTGCGGGCGGTGCGGGTGAGTTTGTTGATGGTCTCAACCATGTGGACCGGAATGCGAATCGTGCGGGACTGATCGGCGATGGCGCGGTTGATCGCCTGCCGGATCCACCAGGTGGCGTAGGTGCTGAACTTGTAGCGGCGCCGATACTCGAACTTTTCGACGGCGCGGATGAGGCCTTGGTTCCCTTCTTGAATCAAATCCAAAAAGCCCATGCCGCGGTTGTTGTACCGCTTGGCGATACTGACGACCAGCCGCAGGTTGGCTTCAATGAGGTGTTGGCGGGCCATCTCGCCATCTTCGTGTATCCGCTGCAGGCGCCGACGTTCACGCTCGTCCTTGGGTGGTTTGGGGCCATCAAGCTCCGCTTTGGCGGCTTCGCCCTCTTCAATCCTGCGCGCAAGACTGATTTCTTCTTCGAGGGATAGGAGTTTGACACGCCCGATTTCATGCAAGTACTGGCGCACGGGATCGTTGGTGCGAACCTGGGCGATGGCGGCCGCTTCGGCTTGGGCTTCAAGGGCAGCAATGCCGCCCATGGCCAGCGCGTCCTCCTCGGACGGGTCTTCATCACCGGCGGCGGTGACGGCAGCTGCCGATTCTTCATCGCTTAGGTCGCTGACGGTCACGCCTAACGACTCAAGATGCTGGACGACCGATTCAAAGTCGTGATCATCGGCGGGCAGCTCGCGCTCGACCTCAGCCTTGTTGAACGCTTCGGTGATCTCGCTGGTGTCTGCCGTGCCGGCTTGTGTGGCGTTTTCGACGAGTGTCTTTAGGGCATCTGTCTGGATCCAGCGTTCAAGCGTGCCGGCTGTGGGCGCTTCTTGCAGCGGTTCTGAAGCCACGGTGGGGTCTACCTTCGGCTTTTTGGTGGCGCGGCCGGCTGGTGCCTTCGCGCCCTTCTTGGCACCCTTTTGGGGTGTTTTGGCGCTGGATTTAGGTCGTTTGGCGGCCTTGGGATCCTTTTTCGCCATGTTTGGCTCCTCGATGCGGCAGCATCGGTCGAGAGCGGGTCCCTCCTGTCACCAGGTGAAGCCGTCTATATGGAGGGACGTTCACCGCCAAGATACCATGCAATAAACGCCGTCAAGCACGTGCCTGACAGGCCTATGACACGATGTTTTGTACGCACCAAAATTGGGTTAATTGGGTCCGCGGACCGTGCCACCATCCATCAAATCGGCAAGCGTCACGATCTGGCTTGGCATCACATCGCTGCGTGGACTGGCCAGCATCCGCGCCAGGTACCCGTACGCCCGCTCGACACTCTCAAAATCCTCAGCGGCGTACAGCAGTGAACTCCATCCGCTCGACATGAACGCCACAATCTCAAACGTGTCAGGTTGGGCGTCTTCCGGCATCGGCTCGCCACGATCTTGGGCTTGACGAACCCGTTCAGCCGCAGCCTCATCAGCGAAGGTTTCCATGATGTCGACCGCTTCGCACACGGCCAAATTCACCAACTTGTCATCCAGCGTTCGAATCCACATCGGAACGAACCTCCCGTGCGCGATATCGTACCGTCAGCCTAGACCCCGGCATGGAGGCCGCATGCGCATCGACTCGTTTGAACTTCGTGAAATGAAAATGGACCTGCAGTTTCGTTTTGAAACCAGCTTTGGGGTCCAAACCTCACGCCGTATCCTGCTCGTCACGCTGCACGCAGACGGCATTCAAGGGTACGGCGAGTGCGTGGCCGGCGACACGCCCGGCTACTCCTACGAGACGACCGACACCTGCAAAACCATCATCGAGAACGTCCTAGCGCCACGGCTGGTGGGACGCGAGGTGGCCACCCCCGATGCGCTGCTAAGCATCCTGGCGGACGTGCGGGGTCACAACATGGCGGTGGCTGCTGTCGAGATGGCGTTCTGGGACGCCTGGGCCAAGCAACTTGATACCCCCCTGTGGCAACTTCTTGGCGGTCAACTGCGGCCCATTCCTGTCGGCATTTCGATCGGCCTGCAAGACAGCGTCGAAGCCACGGTGGAGAAGGCCATCGCTGGCGTGCAAGCCGGATACGGCCGCATTAAACTCAAGATCGCGCCAGGCCGTGACGTCGACCGGGTGGCCGGCGTGCGCGAGGCGCTGCCGGACGTCAACCTCACCGTCGACGCCAACAGCGCCTACAACCTAAGCGACACGCCTCGCTTACGGGAGCTTGACGCCTTCGGTCTTGACTACATTGAGCAACCGCTCGCACACGACGATCTGATCGACCATGCGGAGCTGCAACGGCAGTTGGCTACCCCAGTTTGTTTGGACGAGTCGATTCATTCCCCTGAAGACGCCCGCAAGGGCCTACAACTCGGTTCGGGCCGCATCATTAACCTTAAGGTCGGCCGGGTTCGAGGGTTCAGGGACGCCCGGCGGGTACACGACGTGGCGCAAGCGTTCGGGGCGCCCGTGTGGTGCGGAGGCATGCTCGAGTCTGGCATCGGTCGGGCCGCCAACCTGCACCTGTCCACCCTCGAAGGTTTCAGCTTGCCCGGCGATACCAGCAGCGCCAGCCGCTACTGGGCGGACGACATCATCGAGGAATCCCTTGAAGCACGCAATGGCCTGCAGGTGGTCCCCGAAAACGGCCCAGGCCTCGGGGTGCACCTCAACGAGCGCGTGATCGAAGACGCCACCACAGACGTGAGGACGGTGGGCTGACGACGGTCCAAACCACCCAGTTGCACCTTTTCTCGGACTGCGGCGTGATACGGATGCAGACATGAGGCTGGACCGTCTTCTCGAGGCCCTCGACCACAAAGCCCTTCGTGTGGTCACGGGTAACGCCAGAGACTTCCATGTGATCGAATCGCAAGCATTCAAGACGGGACGCGTGCCACCCCGGAACGCCCTGCTGCTCGTGCCTGACCTCGCGTCCCTGGACGAAGCAGCCCGGCTTGGACCACGCCCCCTCGTCGTCTCGCAAGACGATTGGGATGCATCCGAGTACGCCCAAACCCAACTTTCTGAAGCGCGCGCGTGCGTGCTGGCGTGGCAAGGCCGTATCCCTCTGGACTTCGCGGCGATCGTTGAGCGCACCCTCTACCAAGACGACCCCAGCGTGCGACCGGGTGGGGATGCCCAAACGCAAGCACGCGATGACCTGATTGAAGAGATCGTTCAGGGCCGTCATGGCGATAACGAAGCCATCGTGCGTCGCGCCCAAGCGCTCGGTATTCCCCTGTCCGACCTGCATGGCGTTCTGCTGGTCGGGTTTTTGAACTACGACCATTTCTTCTTAACCAATGAGCATCGGGGCGAGTCGTTCTTTCAGCAGGTCCGTGCCAGTCTGACCATGACGGTGCGCCGTGAAGTGGGCCGGAGGCGGGATGGGTCGGTTGTGGCGAGCCACAACGACGGCCTCGTGGTCCTCACGGAACGCGATCCTGAACCGCTGGGACGGGCGATCGCTGAGTCGATCCGGCGGGACGTGAAACAAGCACCGGTGGTGGTGACGTCAGGCAGCACCGGTAACGGGCCAACCGGTCTGCATCGCTCCTATCAAGAGGCGCAGCAAGCGCTTGAGTTACGCCGCAGGCTCAAACTGCGTTCACGGTTTGTGGCTTACCACGAGCTTCGGGGGTACGCCATTTTGAATACGCTTGAACGCCAGCCGGCCTTGGTGAACCTACTTGAGGCAGAGATCGAACCGTTACGCAACGCTAAGTACGGCAACCCGTACGCGTTGATCGAAACGCTCGCGGCGTATTGGGATGCGGGATCCTCCCAGAAGGACGCAGCAGAACACCTCGGCATTCACCCGAAGACGCTTCGTTACCGTCTGGACCGGATTGAGGACGTCCTTGGTGACGCAGCACACAACGAAGATCGGCGTGTAATAATACATTTGGCTTGCAAGGTGGCCTTATGGAAAGGCCGGTGAACGCGGTTATCCCTCGGAGATAACGAGGTTATCTTTCCGCTCCTACCCAACCCAAACTGAATACGCATACACTCCTCTGCATATCTTTTGGGGCGTTTTTTGACGCCCGCACCAAGGAGCGTGCAGCGTGATTCGTATCGGCATTGACGTAGGCGGCACCAACACCGACGCCGTCATCATGAACGACCGGCAGGTCCTTCACTCCATCAAAGCGCACACCACCGAAGATGTCCTCACCGGCGTCGTGAAGGCCCTCCGCACCCTGCTCGACGAGTCCGAAGTGGACCGCAACGACGTCGACGTCGTCATGATCGGTACCACCCACTTCACCAACGCCGTCGTGCAACGCAAAGAGTTGGCCTCCACCGCGGCCGTACGACTCGGCCTACCCGCAACCGCCAGCCTTCCTCCGATGGTCGATTGGCCTGAAGACCTGCGGGAATCCATCGGCAACCACGCGTTCTTGGCGCACGGCGGCTTCGAGTTTGACGGCCGAAAGATCAGCAACCTCGACGAAGACGAACTTCGCGGCATCGCCAAGACCATCAAAGAACGCGGCATTCGAAGCGTCGCCATCAGCACCGTCTTCAGTCCAGTCAACGACGAAATGGAACGCCAAGCCGCCGCCATTTTCACCAGCGAGCTTGGCGAGGGCGTCCACATCACACTCTCCAGCGATATTGGACGCATTGGCTTGCTCGAACGTGAGAACGCCGCCATCATGAACGCCTGTCTGCGCGACCTCGCCAAGACCACCGTCAAGGCATTCGGTGACGCCCTCATCGGTGTCGGCATCGACGCGCCGTTCTACCTGACCCAAAACGACGGCACCCTCATGAACGCCGAGACGGCCGAGCGGTTCCCCGTCCTGACATTCGCCAGCGGCCCAACCAACTCCATGCGCGGCGCAGCCTTCCTCTCCGGGATTAAGGACGCCATTGTCATCGACGTCGGTGGGACCACCACCGATGTTGGTGCGCTGCATGGCGGCTTTCCACGCGAGGCCGGCGCCGCTGTTGAGGTGGGTGGCGTTCGCACCAACTTCCGTATGCCCGACGTCTTCAGTATCGGCCTGGGCGGCGGTTCCCTCGTGGAATCCGGAAGCGAAGGGGTCACGGTCGGCCCCATGAGTGTCGGTTATCAACTGCCCGAACGCGGGCTCGTCTTCGGCGGGAGCGACCTGACCGCCACCGACATTGCCGTCGCCGGCGGACGCGCCCAAGTGGGCGACGCACAGCAAGTCGCCGACCTTGAAACCGCCCTCGTGCAAGGCGCCCTAGACACGATGGCCACCATGACCGAGCGGGCTGTCGAACGCATGCTACTAACCCCCGAACCGATCCCTGTCATCGCCGTAGGGGGCGGAAGCATCCTCGTCCCCGACAAAGTCGGTGAACTCAACGTCCTCAGACCAGACCACTACGCCGTCGCCAACGCCGTCGGCGCTGCCATCGCCCAAATCAGCGGCGAGGTCGACCGCGTCTTCTCGCTTGCTGAAATGCCTCGCGACGAAGCGGTCAGCCAAGCCAAAGCGGAAGCGATCGAACGGGCGGTGGACGCCGGAGCCGACCCAGACGCGACCGAAATTGTGGACGTTGAAGACGTGCCACTGGCGTACCTGCCGGGCAACGCCACCCGCATTCGCGTCAAAGCCGTAGGGGACTTAAACGGTGCCTAAACGCCTGACCGAACAAGACCTAAAGGCCTTAGAGATCGGCGCAGCGGTGCTCGGCACCGGCGGTGGCGGCAATCCGTACGTCGGCCGCTTACGCTCCAGGGAACTCTTACGGCAAGGCAAACACATCGACATCATCGGCCTTGACGAACTCGACGATGACGCCCTCGTCGTCAGCGTGGGCGGCATTGGCGCGCCCGTGATTGGTGTCGAAAAAATTGAGAAGGGTGATGAGTGCTACCGCGCCCTCAAAGCGATCGAGCGCACCACCGGCAAGACCATCGACGCCCTCATCCCCGCCGAAATTGGTGGGGCGAACTCCATGGAGCCCATGATTACTGGCGCCCAGTCCGGCCTTCCGATCGTCGACGCTGACGGCATGGGCCGTGCCTTTCCTGAAATGCAGATGTGCACGTACTTCATTTATGGGCACGAGCCCTCACCCGCGGCCCTGGCCGACGAAAAGGGCAACACCGTTGTCCTTCAGCACGTCAACGACATGTACTGGCTTGAGCGCCTCGCTCGCACCGTCGCTGTCGATATGGGCGCTGCCGCTGGGTACGCCGACGCCCCCATGAGCGGCGCGTTCCTCAAAAAGTACGCCATCCCCGACACCGTCAGTGCCGCCATCGGCATCGGCGAAGCGGTCCTGCAAGCCCGCAGTGAACGCCGCAACCCGATCGACGCGATCGTGGCACGGACCCACGGAAAACGCGCCTTTGAAGGCAAAGTCGTCGATGTCCGGCGGCACATCCAAGGCGGCTTTGCGCGGGGTCACGCTGAACTTGAAGGCACCGACCACGACCGTGGGAAGACCGCGCGCATCGATATTCAAAACGAAAACCTCATCCTCACCATCGATGGTCACGCCGCCGCTGTGGTCCCCGACCTGATCATGCTGCTTGACCAAGACACGGGTGAGCCGATCACCACCGAAGTACTCCGGTTCGGCATGCGCGCTACCGCGATCGTCATGCCCGCCCACCCCCTGCTTCGCACGCCCGAAGCGCTCAACGTCGTCGGCCCTGAAGCGTTCGGGTACCCCGATGTCACCTACGTTCCGCTTGAAAGGGGAGTTGCCCATGCGTGAATTTCACCCGCAAGACCTCGACGATGTCGCTCTCGGTGCCGCACTGCTCGGTACGGGCGGTGGGGGCGACCCGTACATCGGCAAGCTCATGGCCCAAGAAGCGATCCGTAAGCACGGCCCTGTGCGCGTCATGGAGTTAAGCGAACTGGATGACGACGCGTTGGTCGTCCCGGTCGCCATGATGGGCGCACCGACGGTCATGCTCGAAAAACTCCCCAGCGGTACCGAGGCCACCTCCGCCTTCCAGGCCCTTGAGGCGTACCTTGGACGCAAGATCGATGCGGTCCTCTGCGGCGAGGCAGGCGGGCTCAACTCCACGATTCCGTTTGTGGTCGCCGCTGAAAACAACCTGCCGCTGGTTGATGCCGACGGCATGGGTCGCGCATTCCCCGAACTGCAGATGGTCACGTTCACCCTCGAAGGCGTGGAAGCCACCCCGCTCACCATGGCCGACGACAAAGGCAATGCGGCTTTGATGAACACCGTCAACAACCACTGGACGGAACGGCTGGCGCGCTCACTTACGATCGACATGGGTGGGGCATCCCTCATTGCCTTCTACGCCATGGATGGCGCCACCGCCAAGCGCTCCGCCATCGCGGGCACCGTCGGGTTGGCTGCCGATATCGGCCGGGTGATCCGGCAGGCCCGGCGCGATAAACAACCTGCCATTGAAGCCGCCCGCAAGCTACTTGGCGGTTACGAGCTTTTCTCCGGCAAAATCACAGACATTGACCGCCGGACTGAAGGTGGCTTCGCACGCGGCACCGCCAAGCTAGACGGTGTGGACGCCTTCTCTGGCAAATCGTTCGAAATCGAGTTCCAAAACGAATTCTTAATCGCCCGTGAAGCCGGCGGCACGGTGCTGTGCACCACCCCGGACCTGATCACCCTGCTTGACGCCGACGATGGCGAGCCCGTGACCACCGAATCCTTGCGCTTCGGCTTTCGAGTGGTCGCCCTCGGCATCCCATCACCCGCCCGGTGGCGGACCGAAGAAGGCCTGGAGCTCGTTGGTCCACGCTATTTCGGTTACGACACCGACTTCAAACCCGTCGAAGCGCAGCATTCCTCCGGAGGTTCTGCATGAAGTCTGCAACAAAATGGCTGAAGCCCCTGTTGGCCACCCTGATCGCGGGCGCCGGCTTGGCATTCGCCCAAGTCAACATCACCATGAACACGGTGCAAATCTTTGGCACGATCGACCCCGCCAAAGTCACGGACTACACCGAGTACATGGCCGCCGCTAACCTGTACGACGGTCTTGTCGACGTCGACGAAACAGGCGCTATCGTGCCGCTTCTGGCCGACTCGTGGGAAGTCAGCGACGACGCCAAACAGTTCACGTTCACCCTCAAAGACGGCGCTACCTTCCATGACGGCAGCCCCGTTGAAGCCAGCGACGTGGTGTATAGCGTTCGCCGCCTGCTCACCATCGACCAAGGCCCGTCGTACCTCGTGCGCGACGTGCTTGATGTTGACGGCGTGCAAGCGCTCGACAACAACACCGTGCAATTCACGCTCAGTGAAATCTTCTCGCCATTCCTGACGACCGTTCCGCTGATGTTCGTCGTCAACGAAGAGGTCGTGGAAGCCAACGCGGTCGATGGTGACTGGGGTCAGGAGTACCTGAACAACAACGCCGCCGGCGCCGGCCCGTACATGCTTGACAGCTGGACGCGCGGCAGCAGCATGACCGTCAAACGCTACGAAGACTGGCACATGGGGTGGCACGCCGAAGCGATCGATCAAGTGCGCTGGCTCGTCACGAACGACGAAGCAACCGTCCGCTCGCTGGCCGCCGCGGGTGACCTTCACATGACCAGCCAGTATCAGTCCAACGAGACGTACGACGCGCTGGCCAACAGCGGTAACTTCCGCGTGGTGGAAGAACCCACCGCCACCGGCTTCACCCTGAAGCTCAACACCAAGGTCGCACCCACCGACGATGTGCACGTCCGCCGCGCCATCGCCTGCGCCATGGACTACGAAACCATTCGCGAGTTCATCTTCCCAAGCGACCCGATGGCCGGCCCGCTGCCGCCGTCGTTCGGTGATGCCGTTCTCGACACAATTGAAGTGGCTGAGTACGATCTCGACTGCGCCCGTGAAGAAATGGCGCAATCGAAGTACGCCGGCCAGGACAACATCCCAATCAGCCACCTGTACGTCGCCAACACACCGTTTGAGGAAGAGATCGCCCTGATGTTCGATGCGGTCTTCACCGAACTCGGCTTTGACGTCACGCTGATGGCGGAGCCTTGGAACCTGATCACCGAAATGGCGACCGACGTGAACCAAACGCCGAACGTCAACCAGATCTTCTTCGGTCCAACCTACCCGTCAGCCGACAGCATGCTGTTCACGCAGTACCACTCCGATGCCGCAGGCACGTGGGCGTCCATGGAATGGCTACAAGACGAGCAGGTGGACTCGCTGATCGATCAGGCACGCCGCACCGCGGATGTCTCCGAGCAGAACGAGCTCTATCAGCAAGCACAAGCACGCATCATGGAACTGCAACCCAACGCCTTCCTGGGCCTGCAAACGGTCCGTCATGCGATGGATAACTGCCTTGAAGGATTCCGTTACGTGCCGATGCAAAGCTTCGACTACAACTTCAGCAACTACAGCTGGACCTGTAACTAACCACCCTCCGCACAGGGGCAGGCGGCCTAGCCGCTTGCCCCTCCTTTCCCCCACGGGAGGTCCGCATGGAATACCTCTTCTTCGTCGTACGCCGGCTGCTTTGGTCGGTGGTCGTCCTGTTGGGGCTATCGATCGTCATCTTCACCATCGCCCGTGTGGTCCCAGGTGACCCAGCCCGCATTGCGCTTGGCCCACTGGCTGCGCAAGAACAAGTCGACAAACTACGGACTGAGATGGGGCTCGATGCGCCGCTGCCTGTGCAGTACGCCCGGTACGCAGGTGGGTTGCTACAAGGCGACTTAGGCCGCTCCTTGCTCACGCAACAGAGTGTCAACAGCGACGTTCGGCAAACCTTCCCAGCCACCCTGGAGTTGGTGCTCGCCACAC
Source organism: uncultured Trueperaceae bacterium (assembly GCA_913057165.1). Lineage (GTDB taxonomy): Bacteria > Deinococcota > Deinococci > Deinococcales > Trueperaceae > SLSQ01. Next base: position 40,542 of record CAJXNS010000006.1, on the reverse strand, counting down.
TCATCCTCGCGCTCGCTATCGGCCTACCCCTCGGGGTGCTCGCGGGTCGCTACAAAGACTCACTATTTGACAATCTTGGACGCTTCGTGGCCCTCTTTGGGGTGGTCACCCCGAGCTTCTTTATCGCCCTCTTACTGCAACTATTGGCCGGTTACGTGCTGCAAATCTTGCCCGTCAGTGGCCGCCTCTCACCCAACCTTGAGTTTGAAGCCAACCGCACCGGCCTGCTGCTCATCGACTCGCTCATCGCAGGACGCATGGACGTTTTTGGTGACGCCGTGCGCCACCTTATTTTGCCTACCATCGCCCTCGCTGCCGCTACCATCGGTCAGATCGCTCGGTTGACCCGGTCATCCATGATTGACGTCAGCCGTAAGGACTACATCGAGGCCTCTCGGGCGTTTGGCATTCCCAACCGCATCACCACCTTCACGTACATGCTCAGGCCGTCGTTTATTCCCACCCTGACGGTGCTTGGTCTTGAGTTTGCCTCACTGTTAGGTAACGCCTTCCTGGTCGAGATGGTCTTTGGCTGGCCCGGCATGGCCAGTTACGGCGTGCGCGCCATCATGCAAAACGACTTCAACGCCGTCATGGGTGTCGTGATGGTCACCGGGCTTTTCTTCGTCCTCATCAACCTCGTGGTGGACGTCCTACTTGGGTACGTCGACCCCCGCATTCGTATCAAAGGAAGCCAATCGTGAGCCTGACGACCCCCCGCGCCGACCGTTTGCGTGCCGTACGGCGCGCTTGGTACCGCTTCCGCCGCAATCCTGCCGCCGTTGTTGGCCTGGCCATGGTGCTGCTTGTGTTCGTGGTCGCGATCTTCGCGCCGCTCGTGGCGCCCTTCCCAGAACATGTCGGTGGGTTCGTAGACTTTCGAAATCGCCACCAACCACCATCTTGGACGCACCCTTTCGGTACGGACAACGCTGGACGTGACATCCTCTCGCGCGTCATTTTTGGGTACCGCATTTCCCTCACGTTGGTGGTGTTCGTCCTCGGCCTGGCCGTTCCTTTCGGGGTGCTTCTCGGGCTTCTTGCCGGGTACTACGGCGGTTGGGTTGAGACCGTCATCATGCGCCTGACCGACGTCTTCCTCGCCATCCCGGCCCTCGTCATGGCGCTCGCGATCACGGCTGCTTTGTCGCCAACCCTGCTTAACTCCATGATCGCGCTGGCGCTGCTGTGGTGGAACTGGCACACGCGCTTGATCTACACGACCGTCGCCAGCCTGAAACATGAGGAGTACGTCGAAGCCGCCAAGGTGGCCGGCGCCAGCGACTTCCACATCCTGTTTCGCGAGCTGTTGCCCAACTGCGTCTCTGTCATCTCCGTCAAAACCACGCTCGATGCTGGCTTTGTGATCCTCATCGGTGCGGGCCTTTCCTTCCTCGGGCTGGGCGCCCAACCACCCACGCCCGACCTGGGCACCATGGTGTCAAGCGGAGCAAACTACCTGCCGGAGTACTGGTGGGGGTCCATCTTCCCCGGCTTGGCGATCCTCTTCACCATCCTCGGGTTCAACCTCCTGGGTGACGGACTGCGTGACCTGCTTGATGTGGAGGTGAACTAATGCCAGACGACGCCCCTCTACTGTCGGTGCGTGACCTGCGGGTCTCCTTCCGAACGTTTGACGGTCAAGCGGACGTGCTGCAAGGCGTCAACCTTGACGTGCCACGCGGCACACGCGTCGGCTTGGTCGGTGAGTCGGGTTGCGGCAAAAGCGTCACCATGAAAACGATCATGGGCACGCTCGCTACACCGCCCGCGCGGGTCACCCACGGCCAAATCATGTTCGACGGACAAGACCTGCTCACCATGCCCGCCGCAAGACGAAACCGGCTGAAAGGCACGGACATGTCCATGGTGTTTCAGGACCCCACCACGTCCCTCAACCCGGTCTTCCGAGTGGGACACCAAATGGAAGACATCGTGCGTTGGTCGGACCGCCGCCGCGGCATCCAGCGCAACCACAAGGCCCGCAAAGCGCGCGTCCTTGAGGTTCTGGAGATGGTTCGTCTCGCCGACGGTGAACGGATTTACGACGCGTTTCCCATCCAGCTTTCAGGAGGGATGCGGCAGCGCATCATCATCGGCATGGCCCTGCTGAACGAGCCTCGCCTGCTGATCGCCGACGAGCCCGGCACGGCGCTTGACGTCACCACACAGGACGAAATTTTGCGGCTGATGGACGACCTCGTCCGCGAGGAAGGCCTGTCACTGCTGATGATCACCCACAACTTAGGGGTGGTGCGGCAGATGACCGATCACGTGTACGTCATGTACGCCGGATCGGTCGTGGAAGATAGCCCCACGGCGGAACTGTTTGACAACCCATCGCACCCTTACACAAAGGCGCTTCTCGCTTGCGTCCCGAAACTGGACGGGACGGCCACGTACGAAGGGATCGGCGGTAGCCTCCCGGACTACACAGACCCGCCCGCCGGCTGCCGTTTCCACCCACGCTGCCCGCACGCCACCGACCGTTGCCTCACGCGGCCGCCGGCGTTCACGGTCCGTCCGGGGCACACCGCAGCCTGCTGGCTGCATGAACCGGAGGCGCACGCATGAGCGGTAACCTGCTTGAACTCAACCAACTCAGTAAACGCTTCCCCGTCCGCAAAGGGCTGTTTCAGCGGGTGGTGGGGCACGTCAACGCCGTCGACGGGGTTGACCTCACCATCGGCCGCGGGGAGATTGTCGGCCTGGCGGGCGAATCAGGTTCAGGGAAATCCACTGTGGCGCGCATGATCGTTGGGCTGCTCACGCCGACGGAAGGCACCGTCACGTTCGACGGTGAGGACGTTTCCAAACAGCTTGGGACGCTGGCATTTAAGCGTCGTGTGCAGATGGTGTTTCAAAACCCAGGCTCATCACTCAACCCGCGGCGTTCGGTCGCTGACGCGCTCAAAGTGCCGCTGCGGGTGCACGGCGTGCCGTCCAGCACGTGGGCTGAGCGGATTCGTTCGCTGTTGGAGATGGTGGAACTACCGGCCACCTTTGCCCAGAAATACCCACACGAACTGTCAGGCGGTCAGAAGCAGCGCGTGGCGATCGCCCGCGCGTTGGCTGTTCAACCTGAACTGATCGTGCTGGACGAGCCGACGTCCGCACTGGACGTATCGGTCCAAGCCAAAGTGATTGAGTTGCTGTTACGCATCCGTGACGAGCTTGATTTGGCGTACCTGTTCATCAGCCACGACCTGAGCCTGATGCGGAACTTCTCAGACCGCGTTGGCGTGATGTACCTCGGCAAACTGGCTGAAATGGGCACGTCAGATGACCTGTTCTTGCGGCCGCAACACCCGTACACCCAAGGCCTGCTGGCTTCCATTCCTGTCGTTTCTGAAGCTGAGGAGGCCCTCAAGCCAACCCAGCGGCACCTTAAAGGTGAAATTCCTTCACCTGCGAATGTGCCGTCCGGATGCCGCTTCAGGACGCGCTGCCCACACGCCTTTGACGCCTGCCGGGAGGTGGCGCCTACGTTTCACGAGCTGTCGGCAACGCACGCGTCACGCTGCCACTTGCACGACCCGGCGCTTGCAGGAAGCGCCGAGCCGACTAAAGCCTAAGGTCCGGCTTACATCCCGCGAACAAGACCGCCGTCAACGAGCAGATGCTCGCCTGTCACGTACGACGCGGCAGGGCTGCACAAGAAGGCACCCACCCGCCCGAACTCGGCCGGTTCACCCAGGCGTCCCAAAGGAATCTTGGCGACCGCGTCGGCCCGCACCGCCTCGAAAGACTGGCCGCTGCGTTCGGCTTTCGCTTGGTCAAGCTGATCCACCCGCGGGGTATGCACCCGGCCGGGAGACAGGACGTTGACCCGCACGCCGTCGGGCGCGAGTTCTTCGGCGAGGTGCTTGGCGAGCGCCCGCACGGCAGGCCGGAAGACGTTGCTCAACAACAGGTTAGGAATGCCTTGGACCACGCTGCTGCTGGCGGTCATCAACACCGCTGGGGCGTCCGACCGTTGAAGGTGCGGGAGTGCCACCCGGACGCTGCGTACGACACTTTGAAGCGTGAGTTGGTACGCCTTGTCCCAAGCGTCCTCGGCGGTGGACTGAAAGTTGCCGGGGGGAGGCCCACCGGCGTTGCAAACGAGGATGTCGACACCACCCAACGTGGCTGCGGCGTCCTCAACAAAGGCGGTGAGTGACGACGCGTCGGAGACGTCCGCTTGGCGGCCTTGCACGTCGCCCCCTGTCTCAGCAGCGATCGCTGCGGCGGCCTCTTGGGCGCGGGCTTCATCGCGGCTGCACAGCACGACGCGTGCACCCTCGCGTGCCAGTTCGGTGGCTGTGGCACGACCCAACCCGCTGCTTGCGGCAAGCACAACGGCGCGTTTTCCGTTCAAACCTAAATCCATGGTGGGCTCCCTTAGGGCCGCACGCCCGATACGGCGTATCCGCGGCCGCCTGGTGTGAATCTTGCGTGGGGTCAGTCTATCGGTTAAAGATCACTCTCGCCGCCCTGGACGTCATGCACGCTGATGGCGGCGTCTTCGAGCTGCACGATCGCTTCAAGCAAGGCGTTGCCGGCATCCTCATCGACCATGACCCCAAGAATGCGCGGGCCCGCGTCGGTCAGAAACGCAATGACGGGATCGCTGACGCCAGGCAGGTACCCCACGAACAGGCGTTGGGCGAAGGGTGAGCCCGGTTGTTGAATGCGCAGTTCGGTGCCGTTCATGGTTGAACCCTACCGGCCTTCGGGACGGTCAAGCGTCGCCGGCGTGTGGGGCAAGGTACGGCGCGAGGGCGGCCCGTTCGTCGTCCGTGAAGGGGCGTTTGGCCATGGCCGAATAGTCGTACAGCACCACAACCGTCCGGATCTGAGCGGCCGCCACACCGTTCGCGAGGACGCGGTGGCGGACGTGCATGCTGGTCGTCCCGATGCGCTCAAGCCACGTTTGGACCGTCACTGTGTCCTCGAGGCGGACCTGTTCTACAAAGTCGATCTCGATGCGGGCCAGAATCAGGTCCCCTAGGGGTGGGTTGATGTCACGCGCGAGCGCAATGCGGGCCGACTCCGCCCAAGTGTTGTAGACGGCATTGTTGACGTGCCCGTACGCGTCTGCATCACGGAAACGCAGTTGGATGGGAAGTTCGTGCGTGCGTGTCCCAGCAGGGGGTGCACCGCGCTCATTGGTGGTTGTCATGGTCGGCTCAGCGTACCGCGCCACCGGCGCATTCAGCGGCGGGTTGGGCGCTGTTTTCGGCGTGCGCGGGGTGGGCGCTGGCAGGTAGGGCAGACGTGCGAACTGCGCTGCCCGACCACAATGCGTTCAATCGTCGTGCCGCAGCGGCGGCAGGGTTCGCCTTCATGGCCGTACGCATCCAGTTTCTCTAGGTACGCGCCGACCTCACCGTTGACCGTGCGGTAGTCGTACAAGGTGGTGCCTTGCGCTTCAATCGAGGCTTGCAGGACGTCACGGATGGCGCCATGCAAGTGAGCGACCTGTTTTTTGGTGAGCTGCCGCGCAGGGCGCCTGGGGTGAATCCCAACCCGCCAGAGCGCCTCATCGGCGTAAATGTTGCCCACGCCGGCGACGGGTCGTTGCGAGAGAAGCAACGTTTTGATCGCGGCCTCCCGACCGCGAACACCGCGCCACAACGCCTCCGTCGTGAAGTCGTCCGCCAGTGGTTCAGGACCCATCGCAGCCAGCGTCGGTAGGGCGGCAGGATTGCCTTCCTCAAGCAACAAAAACCGCCCGAAGCGGCGGACGTCCTGAAAGTGCAAGGTGGTTTTGTCGCGACCGTCCAGCGTCAGCCGCACGCGCTCATGCGCAGCCGGTTGGACGTGCGTCACGACCCCTGTCATGCCGAGGTGAATGACCAGCACGTCGCGCTCCGTGCCGTCCCGCTGCGGGTCGGGGGACGCGAGGGGTAGCAGCAGGAACTTTCCTCGCCGGTCCACGCGAACGATCTGCTGTCCTTCGGCGTGCTTTAAGTTGGCGTACTTCGGTCCGGGCTGGGCGTCAACCAACGCCGCGCTTAAGATGCGCCGACCGGTCAGCCACGGCTCAAGCTCCCGCCGGACGGTTTCGACTTCAGGAAGCTCGGGGATAGGTGATCGTTCCTTCGTACAAGGCGCGTCCCACAATGGCGCCTTGAAGTCCAAGACGTTCGTAAAGCGTCACATCGTCATCGGTTGCCACGCCACCACCGGCGACCAGCCGGTGCGGAAACACGTCACGGATCGCTTGCACCGGTTCCGCGTCGACGCCTTGCAAGGTGCCGTCGCGCGTCACGTCGGTATAGATCAGTTCACGCACGCCGCGTTCCGCCATTTGGCGCGCCAGGTCGGTGGCGTCCACGTCGGTCACGTCCTTCCAGCCACGGACCGCGACACGGCCATGTTTCGCGTCGACCGACACGACCACCCGCTCCGGGCCGAACCGTTCGATCAGCCGGTCAGCCACGCTCGGGTCGTCAAGAACGACCGTGCCAAGCACCACCCGGTCCACAACCTCTAACCAACGTTCGGCCGTTTCGACACTGCGCACGCCACCGCCAACCTCGGTGGTCACGTCAACCGCAGCGGCCATCGCCTCGATCGCTTCGCGGTTGTCACCCGAACCAAGGGCGGCATCCAAGTCCACAAAATGGAGGGTGCGCGCGCCTAGGTCGGCCCAGTGACGGGCAGCCTCAAGCGGGGTATCGAAGTACACGGTTTCTTGGTTGGGGTCGCCTTCAAACAGACGGACGGCGCGGCCGCGTTGCACATCCACGGCGGGGATGATCTCCAGCATGCGGCCAAGCATAGCCCCGCAAGCCTAGGCATGCGGGGCTACCGGGAGGCACCAAAGGTGGGGTGTTAGCGGTATTGCGTGAAGGTGAAGGTGGCCGACAGGCCGCGATCGATGACCGCCAGGGCCCAGCGGTTGCCGTCGCTGGTGAGGTCGTACGTCTCCACCGGCCCACCCTCAGACGTGGGCGTCACGGTCAGCCCGAGAGCCGTGAGTCGCGCCATCATGGCCGAAGGGATCACCTCCCGGTCGCCTTCGACGGTCACGCTGACGTACCTGGGTTCAATCTCGTACGGCAACCCTCCGACCTCGGCAAGGGTCGTATCGCTGTTCAACAACGACTCGGAAAAGTCCTCGTAAAGGGGAAGTTGTGTGCCTTCCATGGTGTACGGCAGGTTGCCTTCCGTTGAGGCGATGGACACCGTGAGGGTGTCCCCCTCAAGCGCCAGGTCAAGGTACGCGACATCGTCCTCGTACGGATCAAAAGCACTGGCATCCCACGCCACCTGCGACGCGAACGCCAGCGGCAACGCCAGCAGACCGACCATCCAAAAGAAACGAATCATTTTCATGCTTCACTCTCCTCTCTAGGCCGCTTAAGCGACCGTGGAGTCCGACTGTAGGGGCACAGCTAGCAAAGCGGCGTGAGGCTTGCACCAGACCGGCTGGGTCAACGTTGTTGACAGCCGCCACGCTGCGCCCATACGCTCAGGCGTGACGACGTCAAACGAAGCGCTTCTCAACCTGTCAAGCCTGCTTACCTCCGCACCCGGCGCGCCGCTGGAGGTGGAAGGTGAGGGCCTGTTAATGCCCCTGACGGCCGAGCTCGAAGGCGTTGGCGTGACGCTCGCTGGGCCGCTTGAGTGGTCGGTCACCGTACGCAGCACCGGTGGTGACGACGACTTCATCGCCGAAGGGCGCGTGGCAGGCAAAAGCATCATGGAATGCCGTCGCTGCCTCACGGACGTTGAGACGCCCGTCGCAGCGGAGTTTCTCTACCCGATGCATTACCAACCAAGCCAGGACGCCAACCTGACGTTGATCGAAGCCCCGCTTCCTGATGAGGTGGAGGACCTTGAAGGGCTTGATGAAACCGGTGAAGACCGCCTGAGTTTCGCGGCACCCGAGGTGGATTTCGCGCCGCTGCTGCTGCAACTTTTTGCGATTGAGCAGCCGTTGACGGTCCTGTGCCGCGAAGACTGCCGTGGACTTTCAACCGACGGCGTCAACCTCAACGAGCATCCCGACCACCGTGCCGATGACGCGACGGAAGTCGAACCCGAAGCCTCACCGTTTGAAGCCCTTCGCGACCTAGACCTTGGTAATGACTGAGGTTTTCTGGTACGCTTCTCCGGCTGAGACGCAAGACCTGGAGGAATCATGGCCAAGCATCCCGTTCCGAAGAAGCGGACGTCCAAAGCACGCCGCGACCAACGCCGCAGCCACCACGCGCTGACGCCGAAAAACCTGACCACCTGCCCGCAGTGCTCGTCGAAAAAACCGCAGCACGAAGTGTGCCCCGATTGCGGGTACTACGGCGGCAAGCAAGTCATTAACGTCGAGGCGTAATCGCGCCTGCCAATGCGAATTTGGGGACCGCTACGGCGGTCCCTTTCGTTATGATGCGCAAGCGCCACCGCGCCCGTAAAGGACACCCATGACGCGACGAGCTGGCATCACCGCGCTTGGGGCTTACGCTCCAGCGAAGGTCCTCACGAACGACGATCTCTCAAAAATCATGGATACGAGCGACGAGTGGATTCGGTCGCGTACCGGCATCCGCCGCCGCCATGTCGCCGGTGAGGACGAGTACACGAGCGACATGGCGTTCTCCGCCGTTGAAGATCTCGTTCGCCGCTACGGCCAAGAGGCACTGGACGGCACGGACATGGTGATCGTCGCCACCGACACGCCTGACGCGATGTTTCCGCAAACCGCTGCTTTGGTGCAGCACCGTTTTGGGCTTCAGGCTGGCGCGTTTGACCTGCTCGCAGCCTGCCCAGGTTGGCTTTATGCCGTCAGCGTCGCCAAGGCGTACATCGAAAGTGGCCAAGCTCGCAAGGTTCTCACGATCGGTTCGGACGCCCTCACGAAGGTGGTGGACTGGACCGACCGGCGCACGGCCGTGCTTTTTGGGGATGGTGCTGGCGCCGCGATCGTGGAGGCAGTAGAGGCGCCCTACGGCCTCGCCCCAATGGTGATCGGTGCGGACGGCGGAGGCGCGGAGCATCTCACCGTGGGTGGGACCGCCAAACGCCTACCGAGCGGCACGGAACTCAAGGAAAAACTGACCATGAACGGCCGTGAGGTCTTCAAGTTTGCTGTGCGGGTGATGAATACCAGCACGCTGGAAGCGATTGATAAGGCCGGCCTCACGCCCGATGACATCGAATTGTTCGTGCCGCACCAGGCCAACACGCGGATCATTGACGCCGCCCGCGAACGGTTGGGGCTCAGCGAAGACCGTGTCGTGGTCACGCTTGACGAGTACGGCAACAACTCCACCGCCAGCATTCCGATGGCCCTGACGCACGCCCTTGATGACGGCCGCATCCAAGACGGTGACCGGCTGCTCATGGTGGCGTTCGGGGGTGGCCTTAGTTGGGCTGCAGGCGTGATCACCTGGGGTGGGGGACGCTACAAGACCGCGAAGGAGTCCGCATGATTGCGTTATTTCCAGGGCAAGGCTCGCATGCTGTCGGCATGGGACGGGCCCTGTACGACCAGCATCCCGCCGCACAGGACGTGATCGACCGCAGCGATGCTGCCTTGCCCGGTCTGAAGCGGTTGATGTTCGAAGGCCCTATGGAAGACCTCACCATGACGGCGTGGCAGCAACCGGCTTTGGTGGCCGCCGGCGCTGCAGCGTACGCCGCATGGAAAGCCAGCGGCGGGTCGGATGCCACCGCTTTTGCGGGGCACAGCCTGGGTGAGTTCACCGCCCATGTTGCCGCCGGCAGCCTGACCCTTGAGGACGCCATCACCCTCGTGCACGCCCGCGGCCGGTACATGCAGGACGCCGTTCCAGCGGGTGAGGGGGCCATGGCGGCGGTCTTGAAGTTGGATGCGACGCAGGTGCAAGCCTTCTGCGACCAAGCCCCCGGCCTGGTCACCATCGCCAACGACAACGCGCCTGCCCAGCAGGTCGTCTCTGGCGAGGCGGAGGCTGTTGGCGCGGTTTCAGAGGCCGCCAAAACGGCGGGTGGGCGGGCGGTTCCGCTCGCGGTGAGCGCGCCGTTTCACTGCCCCCTCATGGAGCCTGCCGCCGAGCGGTTGGCCTCCGACCTTGCGGCCGTGTCGTTTCATGCCGCCAGCGCCCCGATCGTGTGCAACGTGACAGCAGCCCCTCTCGCAGACCCTCAAGACGCCCCGAAGCGGCTTACGGAACAGGTCACCGGCACCGTACGTTGGACCGACACGGTGCGGTTCCTTGCTGGCACGTACCCGACAGAACGCTTCTTAGAGTTTGGGTCCGGCAAGGTACTCACCGGCCTGGTCGGCCGCATTGTGGACGGCCGGGAGGCAGCGCCTGTGCACGACCCTGACACCCTCAGCCAGGCCTTGGAAAAGGAGTCCTCATGAGCGAAACCACGAACGGTGCACGCGTTGCGCTGATCACCGGTTCCAGCCGCGGCCTTGGCCGTGCCACCGCCCTTGAGTTAGCCCGCCGCGGGCATGCGGTGGCGGTGCATTACGTGCGCGGCGAAGAGGCCGCCCGGGAGGTGGTCGCTGAAGCCAGCCAGTTGGGTGTTCAAGCCGCTGCCTTCGGTGCGAACGTCGCGGAACCAGACGCCACCAAAGGGCTGCTCGCGCAGGTTGAAGCGGAACTTGGGCCGATTGATGTGCTCGTCAACAACGCCGGCATCACCCGTGACACGTTGGCGATGCGCATGAAAGACGACGATTGGGACGCCGTCATCGATACCAACCTGTCTGGGGCGTTCCGCTTGGCGCGGGGGGTGCTGCGCGGCATGCTCAAACGCCGGTTCGGACGGATTATCAACGTCTCCAGCGTGGTCGGCCTGATGGGCAACGCCGGTCAAGCCAACTACGTGGCGTCCAAAGCGGGCTTGATCGGGCTGACCAAAGCCCTGGCGCGCGAGGTATCCGCCCGTGGGGTCACCGTCAACGCGGTGGCGCCCGGGTTTATTGAAAGCGACATGACCGCAGGCTTGGACGAGACCCTACGCGAGGCGTACCTGCAGCAAATCCCTGCCGGCCGTTTCGGTGATCCTGAAGACATTGCGCACGCCATTGCATTCCTGGCGTCAGACAACGCGGGTTACATCACCGGCCAAACCCTGTCCGTCGATGGTGGGATGGTGATGCGGTAACGCCCCAATACGGCCAAAATCGGCCGGGTCGCACCCGTGCTAGACTTCAAACCGTCCAAGAGACGCCACCATTGGGAGGAACACCATGGAAAAAGCTGACATTCTTGCCAAGATCAAAGACGTGGTCGTAGAGAAGCTTGACGCGAACGCCGACGACGTCACCGACACCGCCTCGTTTATTGACGACCTTGGCGCCGACTCGCTCGACGTGGTCGAGCTGGTGATGGGCCTCGAAGACGAGTTCGATATCGAAATCAGCGACGAAGAAGCGGAAGGCATCCGCACCGTCGGCGACGCCATCCAGTTCATCGAAGGCAAGCAGTAACCCCACAACTGCGCAGGGCGGTTCGGTTAGGACCGCCCTGCCGGTGAATGGACGGCAGGCATGAAGCGAGTTGTCATCACTGGGCTGGGTCCCGTCACGAACATCGGTGTCGGCGCTGAAGCCTTCCTGCAAGGCCAACACGACGCAAAAAGTGGCATTCGGCGTATCGAATCGTTTGACGCCTCCGACCTGAGCGTCCAAATCGCGGGCGAAATTGATCTAGACATTCACCAGTGGCTTGAGAAAAAAGAAGCCCGGCGGCTGGACCGCTACGTGCAGTTCGCCCTGATTGGCAGCGATCTCGCCCTCGCCGACGCGGGTCTAAGCGCTGATGACGTGGCGGGGGAACGGTCCGGCACAGCCGTCGGCACGGGTATTGGCGGCCTTGGTTCTTGGTACCAAGAAACCGAAAAGATGTTCTCCAAAGGCGCGATGCGCGTCAGCCCGTTTTTTATTCCAATGGTCATCCCCAACATGGCGTCGGGCCACGTGGCCATGCGGCACGGCCTGACCGGCCCATCGACCAGCGTGGTCACCGCCTGCGCAAGTGGCAGCGGCGCCATTGGTGATGCCTTCCGCATCATTCAGCGCGGTGAGGCAGACGTCATGGTCACCGGCGGGGCTGAAGCCCCCATCAACCCTCCTGGCATTGCCGGCTTCGCGGTCATGAAGGCCCTGTCGACCCGCAACGACGATCCCGAAACCGCCAGCCGGCCGTTCAGCCTCAGCCGCGACGGGTTTGTGGCTGGTGAAGGTGCCGGCATGGTCGTCCTTGAAGAGCTTGAGCATGCTCGTGCTCGTGGGGCACGCATTTACGCCGAGATCGTGGGTTACGCCACCAGTGCCGACGCGCACCACATCACCGCCCCCGCTCCGGGCGGTGCCGGCGCGGCCCGCAGCATTCGCTGGGCGCTTGACGATGCCGGCATTGATGCCGGTGACGTGAGCTACGTCAACGCCCACGGCACCAGTACGCCTGCGAACGACCTGAACGAGACCCTGGCCATCAAAAGCATCTTTGGTGAGCGCGGCGAAGCACCGCCTGTCAGCAGCACCAAAAGCATGACGGGCCATACGTTGGGGGCCGCTGGGGGGATCGAAGCGATCGCCACCATCCAAGCGGTCCATCACGGCGTGCTGCCACCCACCCGAAACTTGACCGAGCCGGACCCTGAACTGGACTTGGATTACGTGCCAAACGAAGCCCGTGAACAGTCCGTCAACGTCGCGGTCAGCGAAAACTTTGCGTTCGGCGGTCAGAACGCCGCACTGGTGTTCAAACGTCTCGCGTAACGCCCACCCCACGATGAGTCAAGGCAACCGCCCTCCTTCGGCACGACGGGGGGCGGTCGTCATGATGGGCGGCACGCTGGCGAGCCGCATCACCGGTCTGCTACGCACATCGCTGCTCAACCAGCTGTTCGACTCGCGCGTCACCGACGCGTTCACCGTGGCCGTGCGGGTCCCCAACCTGTTCCGTGAACTGTTGGCCGAAGGCGCCCTCGCGAACAGTTTTGTGCCCACCTACGCCAAAGCCGATTCTGAAGCCCGCAACGCCATCGCACGTGCGCTATTCAGCCTGCTGCTGCTGATCAACGGTGCCTTAACGTTGGTGGCGGTGCTGGCCGCCCCATGGATTGTGGACCTGCTTCTCGGTGGGCCTGGCAGTGTTGACCGCGACCTGGCCATCCTTCTGACGCGGGCTGTCTTTCCGTTCCTGCTGGCGGTCAGCCTGTCGGCGTGGGCGATGGGCATCCTGCAAGCTCGCGAACGTTTCCTGGCGCCCGCCTGGGCGCCGGTCGCCCTCAACGTCGTTGCGGTGGCCGGCATGCTGGCCTACCCCGGCGCTGCCGTCCCGTTGGCTGTGGCGTTCGCCCTAGGTGGCTTAACGCAGTTCCTCGTGCAACTGCCGGCCCTTGCGCGTCTAGGGGCGCTGCCGCGACCGGCATGGCCATGGCACCCGCAACTCGTGCCGGTGCTGGTGCTGATGCTGCCCTTCGCGTTCACCACCAGCGGCCGACAGGCCCTCAATGTGGTCGCCACACGCGTCCTGAACGACCTCCCCGCCGGCAGTCAGACCGCGTGGTTCAACGCCGACCTGTTCTTGTCTTTGGCGTTAGGGCTGTTCGCCGTCAGTCCTGCCGTTGCGTGGTACGCGCGGCTTTCGAACCTGGAGCGGGAGGGACGAAGCGACGACTTCGGTAGCACCCTCCAGGCCGGCTTGCGTTTTATCGCCTTCTGGTCCGCGCTGGCGGGCGGGTTACTGCTGACGCTTGCCGAGCCGGCCGTGCGTGTGGTGTTCGACTGGTTATCGCTTGTCGGCGGTGGCCTGGATGACGCGCGGTTACGCCTGACCGTTGAGGCTGCACGGCCGATCGGGCTGGCGGTCCTACCGCTCGGTTTGCATCAACTTCTCACCCGCGCTTGGTACGTCCGTGGTCGGGTGCGCACGCCCATCGCTGTGGCGCTCGTGTTTTTGACCCTGCAGGGTGTGTTGTTCTTTAACCTTGGGCCGGTCTTGGGTGTGGCCGGTTTGGCGTGGGGGGCCGCAGCGGCAGCGTGGGTGCAACTGCTGCTGATGGGCGCGCTCACCGCGCGTCAAGAACGGCTTAACTTGGCCTCACTCGCAGGATTCGTCTTAGGGGTCGTGGTGCTCACCGCGGCCGCCAGTGCGGCCGCTTGGGTGGCTGCCTCCGCTGTACCAGCAGCGAACTGGTGGGGGTGGCTGGCACGCCTCACGGCCGGCGGTATCACCGGCCTGGTGGTGTACCTGCTCGCTGGTCGTGCCTTACGCCTTGATGAGGCGCGGCTCCCACGCCGCAGCGTCTAGATACCTACACCACGCCGCCGCCGGTGAATCACCGGTAGGGTTCATGAAATCCAAACGCACGATGGAGGCCCTATGCCCACCTTAAAGGTCGGAGATAAAACCGGAACGTTTGAAGAAGGCACCCGCTTGGTTCGCGCCATTGAAGCCCTTGGGGTGGACATCGGCCACCGCTGTGGCGGCAAGGCGCGCTGCACCACCTGCCGGGTCACGTTTGAGTCGGGTGAACCGAACGTCCTGACCGAGGCCGAGGCAGCCAAGCTCAAAGACAGTGGGCTTTTAGGGGAGGCGCGCCTATCGTGCCAGATCCTGCTTGATCACGACATGGAAGTCACACCGCTGATGACGCTTGAATCGGAAGGTTGGAGCGATACCGGCCCAGACACCAGCGAGACGATTGAACCGCCTGCGGCGTGGCTGACGCAGGACGACGTTCAACCGGACGGGTGATTGAGCGCAGCGCCCAAGGCGTGCGCGTACCAGCGCTCGGGTTTGGGACCTCCCGAATGGTGGGGGATGAATGCCGCAACGGGGTTGAACATGCGTTGGCGCTTGGCTACCGGCACATCGACACCGCACAGGGTTACGGCAACGAGCGTGAGGTCGGTGAAGGGCTGGCGCGTTCCGGCGTGCCGCGCGACGAGGTGTGGCTCACCACCAAACTGAAGCCTGAGTGGTTTGGTGCAGCGGACGCCGCTGTCAAAACCGAAGCCAGTTTGCAGGCGCTCGGTGTGGATTACGTTGACCTGTTGCTGCTGCACTGGCCAAACGAGAACGTGCCCCTTGAGGAAACCTTCGCTGCCCTTAAACCCCTGGTTGATCACGGTCGGGTGCGCCATTTAGGGGTGTCGAACTTTACGCCCACCATGACGCGTGCGGCGCGATCGTTGGCGCCTGTCTTGGTCAACCAGGTGGAGTACCACCCGTACCTTCACCAGCGTTTCCTGCTTGACGTCATGCACGACCTCGACATGCTCCTGACGGCCTACTGTCCCTTGGCGCAAGGGGAGGTCGTGTCAGACCCAGTCATCATGGAGATTGCTGACGCGCACGGCAAAACCCCCGCACAGGTGGCGCTGCGTTGGTTGCTGCAGCAACCGCGCGTGACGGCGATTCCGAAGGCTGCCAGCGCCAAGCATCGCGAAGCCAACCTCGGCGCGCTCGATTTCAACCTGCGGGAGGATGAGATGGTGGCGCTGTTCGATCTGGAGTCGGAACGCCGCTTGGTGAACCCGACCTTCGCGCCCACCTGGGAGCGAACGTGACGACAGGAGAGCTGACGGCGTTCTGGAACAACCCAGAGATGGCAAAACGTATGGGCGACCGTCCCGCCGACCACCGCTTCACAGCCCTCTTGGACGCGCATCCGGACATCCAGCGCGTGCTTGATGTTGGCTGCGCTGGCGGTCGCAATACCCACCATGCCGCGGAACGTGGGTTGGATTGCTACGCGTTTGACCTGATGCCGGTCATGGTGGACGCCACGCGGGCGCGTCTTGCGGCGCATGTGGGAGCGGAGGAGGCGCAGTCGCGGGTGTGGCTCGGTAGCGCGAACGACCCTGATGCCTGGGAGGCCATCCCAGAAGAGAGCCTCGATCTCGTGTTGTTCCTTGGGGTGCTGCAAGACCTGCCGACCGCCGAGGCGTTTAAGGCAGCGCTGGGTTTGGCCGCGCAGGCGCTTAAGCCTGGTGGGCACGTGTTGACCGCCAACTTTGAGGCGTCGTCTAATCCCGATGGCGTGCCACTCACCCCCGTTGAGGGCGTCCCGTACGCCTTTCGTGGGTTTGGCGGTCCAGACCGCCAGATGATCATGCCGGATGCAGCCACGCTGGATGCCTGGTTTGCAGGGCAAGGATTCGAAACGGTCGTGCCTACGGTCGTCGCCGAAGCCGAGACGGAGAAGGGCGTACGCCGCACCGTCAATGCGCACCACCGGCTTCCGGTCACCAAGTAAACGCGCGGACGGGCTGGGTACACTCGGCGCATGCCGCAACCCGTTGCGTTAATCATGGCTGGCGGTCGCGGGCAACGGTTTTGGCCGCTGTCCACCGAGGCCAGACCCAAACAGTTTTTGGATCTTGAGCAGACAGGGCGCACGCTGCTGCAGACCACCGTCGATCGGGTGCTTCCGCTGCTGGGCTCGCCAGAACGCCTGTTTGTCGCCAGCGGGACGCGCTACCTGCCACTCATCCGTGAGCAACTTCCAGAACTCCCTGAAGCCAACCTGCTGGTCGAGCCTGAGGCGCGTGACTCGGCGCCAGCCATTGCCCTGTCGGCACTCCGCATTAAGGCGCGCCTTGGGGACGTCACGATGGGGGTGTTCAGCAGCGACCACCGCGTCGAGGACGCTGCGGCCTTTCATCGGGTGGTGTCCGATGCCGTCAGCCTTGCCGAACAGCAACAGGGCCTGGTCAGCATTGGGGTCACCCCAACACGTCCAGCGACCGGTTACGGCTACGTCGAACGTGGCGACCCGAGCGGGGCCGGCTTTGAAGTCGTCCGGTTTGTTGAGAAGCCCAACCGCGCCAAGGCGGAAGCGTATGTCGCAGGCGGGCGGCACCTGTGGAACGCCGGCATGTTCGTATGGCCGGTCGACACCATCCTCAATGAACTGCGTTTGCACGCCGCGGACCTGATGAACCCACTCGATCGTGCGTTTGCTGACGGGAGTGTGGATCAAGCCTTCGGGCGTCTACCCAAAATCAGCATCGATTACGCCGTGATGGAAAAGACCGACCGGGCGTTCGTGGTGGAAGGCAACTTTGGTTGGGATGACATCGGCGATTGGGCTGCCCTGGAGCGGTTGCTTCCTGCTGCAGATGGTGCGGGTGGCGCGGTGTTCGGTCCGCATGCCGGCCACGACGCGCAAGGCAACATCGTCTACACCGATGGGGCGGACGACGTGCTGGTGGCGTACGGCGTGAAGGATCTCGTGATCGTCAAGCGGGGCGATACGGTGTTGGTGCTGCCGAAGTCGCGGGTGGGTGACATCAAAGCGGTCCTGGAGGACGAGCGTTTGCGGGAGTGGGTGCCTTAACCACCCGCGAGGGCGGTCAGGATCCACAGTGCCGTCATGCCGAACACGATGGTGATCACCACGTTCTTGCTGCGCCACGCCACAAGAATCGCGACGGGGGCGATGAGGTAACGCACGTCCACGTTTGCAAGGGTGACGCCGCTGGGCTCAAGCAGGGCGGGCGTCACGATGGCGGCAATCACGGCGGAGGGAACGTACGTGAGGGCCCGCCGGATGGACGCGGGAAGGGTGACCCGGTCTTGAAGCAACACGAACGATGCGCGGAGCGCGAAGGTGATCACGCCGAGGAGAACGAACAGCGCGAGCAGTTCGGGACGTTGAAGCGTCACGCTTGCGCCTTCTTGCTGACTTGGGTTTCCGCAAGGGCGCCTGCAGCAATACCGGCGGTGGCGGCGACCACCAGCCCGAGGTTGTACGGCAGGCCCTGTAAGGCCCAAGCGAGCGTTCCTCCGATTACGGCGGCCAGCAGGCTGGGGCGGTCGGTCACGGCGGGCGCGAGGAGGGCTAGGAAGACCAGCGGGATGGCGTAATCAAGCTGCCAGGAGGGTGGGACTTGGGCGCCTAGGAACGCCCCGACAGCGGTCGATCCGGGCCACCCAATGATTAGGGGGGTGGCGACGCCTAAGTAGTAATTGCGCCGTTGGTTGGGTGTCAGGTCGGGTTGGCGGCGGTAGCGAAGCAAGCTGAAGGCGTACACCTGATCCACCATGACGGCGGACATGGCCGCGCGGGTGGTTGCCCGTAGCGGTTTGAGCCACGGGGCTAGAGAGGCGCTGTACATGATGTGGCGGAGGTTGATGAGGGTGGCGGTGAGGACCATGACGGCGACGGCGGCACCGTCTTGAAGTAACGCGAGGACGCTTAGTTGCGAAGCACCGGCGTACATCAAGACGGACATGACGGTGGCGTCGATGGGTTTGACGCCCACGCCGACGGCGGTAACGCCGGTGATGAGTCCGAACGGCAGGACCCCTAAGAGCATCGGCAGGACGTCGCGTATGCCTTGGAGGTAGGGGCGGCCTGGATTCGGCATTCGCGGATGGTAACGCCAGCGGCCGCGCGCTGCCAACACACACGGCCTGTAAGTGGCCTGGGCCCACGCCCAGGTGGCCTAGGCGCAAACCTGCGTGTTGGTCGTGACGCGTGCCGCCACCTTTGTAGCGTCCCGCATGTCACGTTGTAGGCCTTTCATGCTGCTTAAAAGCTCCCTGGCCGTCGCCATAGGCCTGCTTGGTGGGGCGCAGGCCGAGTCGGCTTTGACCCAGTCCCCGCGCGACTTGGCCCCGCAGGCTTGGTCGGGCCCTGTCCCAGCCGACATTCGCGTCCTTGAAGACGCCTGGCGGTTTCAATCCCGCGCGCTTCAGCACGAACGCCGTGGTGTCTCCTTGGCAGTTGAGATGGACATCGACGCCGAACGTCTTCGTCGTTTTGACCCACCACGCCCCGCCACCACAGAAGGGCGCATCACCCCGCAGGTGACGGCGTCATGGTCGCCGGTCGCCGACCGCATCGCACGTGAGACGGCACGACTGGCGGAGTTGGAGGTGGATCTCATTGAGGCTTGGAACGAGGTCATCCTCGCCCCTCTCGCGAACGCGGTAAGGCGGGAGCGGCTCACCAGCGATCTGCGTGAGGCTGAACATGAGCTTGCGGCGTTAGAGAACGGTGCCCCACAAGCAGGCCGTGATGCCGTGGCTGCATGGCAGCTTGATCTTGCCTCGGCACGGCTCGACGCCCAACAGGCGCGCTTGGGGCTCGCCGCCCTGCCACCAGACCTGCCTGCAGAGCGTCGTGTGGCGCTGCCGCTACCGCCAGCCGTGCAGGTGACGACCCTTCGGTCGTACCGAGCGGACCGCCATCGGCTGGTCGCACGCGTGCTTCGGGCCGAACGGCGTTACCGCGATGAGACGGTGGGGGGCTGGTTGGTCGGGTGGGGCCATGCAGGCTCAGATGGCAGGCTTGAAACCGAAGTGGGCTTTGATGCGGGGAGGCCTTCCGTCACGGCAGGTGCAAGCGTCGTGGGCAGCGACCGTGAGCGAAGTTGGGTTGGGCTGCGCGGAAGCGTGGCGTTCTCGTTGGATGGCCGTAGGCGGCTTGACGAGCGGGCTGCCGCGCGGGCCGACCTGGCGCGTTTTGATGCACGCGAAGCCGAACTCCGGCAGGACGCCCAAGCGTTGGATTTAGAGCAGGCCAGGTTGTCGCTTGAAGACTGGCGGATTGCCGAGGCGCGCTTCCGGCACGCTCAAAGCGAAGGTGCCAACAACGTAAGCCAACTAGAGGATCGGGCGCGTCGCGCATGGCTGCGGCATGTCCGCGATACACAGCGCGCCTGGGATGCCGTTGAGCAGGTCGTTGTTTTGCCTTAATGAAAGTCGCCCGCGCTATGGCGGGCGACCTCAACCGGAGGGCGTGATCGGCATATGCCGGACCGATGCACGTCCCGCGAGGCCAGCAGGCGAATCAAGCGGACACTCGCCGAAGAACCCGCTCGCGCCCTATGGCGCTGGCATCACGTGACGTAGGGTAAGCCGCGTGGTGTGTGGCTGTGCGCACCTCTAGGCACAAGCCAAGGTGGTGTGGGGCAACGCCCAGCCGTTACGACCAACCGGCCCTGACTTCGGTGCTTGACAGGTCTTTTCGGAAATCCGGAAGGGCCTCAAACAGCGGCGACCAAACCTCAGGAACCGCCAGATCGGCCAGCGTTCGAAACGACCCTTCGGCGTAGCGACCGGCCACCAAAAAGCGGCAACCCAGCGCTTGAATACGCGCCAGCGACGAGGCCATGGCATCCTCACCACCGTAGAACGAGGGGTCAAGCACCCGCCGTGCCGTATCGACGCCGACCACGAACACCGCGCCTGGAAACCGTTCGGCCTTGACGTGAAACAACGCCGCGTGGCTCAGGGCCACCGGCCGGTCACCCCACGCTTGCTGTGCCCGCCGGCGGCCCTCAAGGGCGTCTGTCTCGGCCTTCTCGGCGTTTTTGAGGGCTAGCTCGTAGCCCACCTTGCGGCCCAAATGCGCTTCTGCGCGTGCAGCCAACAGCCGGTGGCCTTCGTGCATGGGATGAAAACTACCCGACACCCATGCCGTCGTCTCTTGCGGCTCGCGTGCTTCGGCAACATGGCCGGTGGTGTTCAACACCAGCAGCGCTTGCGGGTCGTCTAAAAACGTCCGGTACACCTCGCTTGGGGTGAACCACGGCTCGACCACCACCCCCGCTTGCGTGGCCGGCTGGAACGGGCCCATCAACCCTGACGAGCGTGCCATCTCGGTCAGCGCCCAGCGGCTGACCAGCGTCTCCTGGTCGTGTCTCGACCAGGCACCCTTCTCAAAACGCAACGTCAAACCCGACGTCCCAAGGACATCCCTTGACGCGATATGCGCCCGGTCCTCACCGCGGCGCTGCCGGTCGGTCGTCAGCGCCGCCGCCACCCCCACACCAAAGGTTGGGGTCGCTTCGTCGTCCCCCACTGTGAGCTGTTGGGCCCGGCGATGCGACACGGCCGCCAGCGCGCCAGCCACGCCGCCGCTTGCCGAACCGTCCGCTGCGCCGTCCAGGGCGTCACGAAGGCTGCTCGGGTGGTAGCGGTCGGCCGCCTCAAGCACCGTGCGGCTACTGCCGGGCACGTCATGAAGCCAGTACAAGACCTTCGCGCCAGCACCCGCGAAGGCGTACACCAGGCGGTGCGGTGTCGCATGCAGGCGCTCAACCAAGGCGCGCGGGTCGTTGGGTTTGGCGCCGTGGCTCATGGGGCGGAGTCTAACGTCTCGTTTGTAGAAACGCCGTTGGCATCGGTGTTTTCTGGCGCTTCGCTGCCCTCTGGGGTGACGGGCGACGTGGGTGTGACGCCCACGACTTCAATGGCGGTCAATACCCGCGATGCCAGCCGGGTCATCGACACAAGCAGCGCTGCTTCGTCTTGATAACCCCGGACTTCTTCCCCGCGGAGGGTCAACAAAAACGCCGGGCCGCTATCAAAGGGCGTGGTGGAAACGCTGATGTAGCCACGCTCGCCGTTGACCTGCCACACCACTTGACGTTGGATGGTCTCCCGTCCGGCACGCTCGAGGAACGTGTCGAGGCCGGCGAGAAAGCGGGCCAACTGCGACGGCAGGAACGAGTTGACACCCAAGACCAACCGTGGCTGCTGATCCCGGCCGATCGCCACATTGAACGGCAGCACCAAGTCGTTGGCCACAGCCGGCGCGGTGAGGTCCGACTGAGCCCACGCAGGCTGGGGGATCACCAGGGCCGTCAGCACGGCACACGTGAGCAGCAGGGCGGAGAGTTGACGCATGGCCCGCTCAGCATAAGGCCAACCGCCAGCAAACCGCGTGAAACACGCCTCGTTTGGGCTTGAAACCGGTAGCCCAACAACGGTATTCTGTATACAAAGTTACTTCTTGTGAGGAGACCACCATGCAAAACCCGTTTGAGCCGTACATCAACGAGCCGTACACCGTCACAAAGCCCGAGGTCGCAGAAGCGTTCAAAACCCACCTCCAAGAAGGCGCCACCCGACTCGGCCAAGACTGGCCGCTGGTGATTGGCGGGGAACACATCACCACCGGTCACTGGATCGAATCCCATGACCCGTGCAACACATCCAGGCTCGTCGGCCGCGCCGCTGCCGCGCAAGCTGAACACGTCGACCAAGCCGTCCAAGCCGCCCTAGACGCCCAGCCTGCATGGGGCGCGCGGCCCATGGTGGAACGCGCCCGCGCGCTCGCCAAACTCGCCGCCATCATGCGTAGGCGCCGGTGGGAACTGGCCGCCTGGGAGGTTTACGAAGCCGGCAAAAACTACCTGGAGGCCGAAGCGGACGTCGCTGAAGCGATCGACTTCTGCGACTACTACGCCCGCCAAGCGATGACGCTTGATGACATCCTCCCCACCCACGACTTCAAAGGCGAAGAAAACACCACCACCCTGCAACCCGTCGGGGTTGGCGTCGTCATCCCACCGTGGAACTTCTTGCTGGCCATCATGGTCGGGACCGCCGTGGCGCCTGTGGTCACCGGCAACACCGTCGTCCTGAAGCCCAGCCCCAAAACACCCATCATCGCTGGCGTCTTTATGGACATCGTGCACGAAGCCGGCTTCCCAGCAGGCGTCATCAACCTCCTCACCGGCGAAGATGCCGTCCTGGGTGACGCCCTCGTGGAGCACGAACACACCCGCTTCATCAACTTCACAGGCTCCGTGGCCACCGGCCTCAAAATCCACGAAAAGGCCGCCAAAATACGCCCCAACCAACAGTTCCTTAAAAAGACGTTCCTGGAACTTGGCGGCAAAGACGCCCTCATCGTTGACGAAACCGCAGACCTTGACGCTGCCGCCGACGCAGCGGTCGCAAGCGCCTTCGGTTTCCAAGGCCAAAAGTGCTCCGCCATGAGCCGCCTGATTGTCGTCGACGCCGTCCACGACGCCCTGCTGGAACGCGTCAAAACACGCATGGAACGACTCACCGTCGGCGAAGCCACCGACAACGCCGACGTCTGCGCCGTCATCGACGAAACCCAGTACCAAAAGATCCTAGGGTTTATCGACCGCGCCAAGGCCACAGCCACCCTTGAGCTCGGCGGCGCACCCGCCCGCGAAGGCGGCTGGTACATCCAACCCACCCTCTTCAGCAACGTCGACCCTGACAGCGAACTCGCCCAAGAAGAGGTATTCGGTCCCGTGGTCGCCATGCTGCGCGCTCGCGACTTCGATCACGCCATCGAACTCGCAAACGGCACCCGCTACGCCCTCACCGGCGGGCTGTTCAGCCGCCTGCGCGACCGCATCGAACGCGCCCGCCAAGAGGTGCGCGTCGGCAACCTTTACATCAACCGCAAGATCACCGGAAGCCTGGTCGGCACGCAACCGTTCGGTGGTTTCGACATGAGCGGCACCAACAGCAAAGCGGGCGGACCCGACTACCTGCGGTTGTTCATGGAAGCCAAAACCGTCACGGAGCGGTTTTAAGGCAGTCGCATGACACGACCCATCGTTCGCGCCCCCACCGTTGCTGACGAGGTCTATAGGCGCCTGCGCCACGAGCTGCTTCTTGGCAGCTGGCCGCCAGGCACACGCCTACGTGAGGTTGAACTCACCGAACGCTTTGAGGTGTCCCGCACGCCGGTACGTGAAGCGGTTGGACGCCTGCTACACGAAGGCTTGCTCGAGTCGCGCCTCACCCAAGGCGTTCAAGTGCGCGAGCCCACCTGGCAAGACGCCCTGGATGCGTACGAGGTCCGTGAAGACCTTGAGGCCAAAGCCGCCCGCCTCGCAGCAGAACGCGGCGATGACCGCGACAAAGAAACCCTGATGGCGGTCCTTCAGGCGGTTGAAGCCAGCGCCAGTGAGGATGAAGCCGTCCAGGTCGAGGCTGACCTTGAATTCCACCAGCAGGTCGCTGCCATGTCCAGCAACGCGGCCCTCATCCGCGCGCTTGAGACCATCTCAGGTCACGTCACCCCCCTCAAGGTCCTCACCCGCGACCAAAACGCCAACGAAGTCACCACCAAACAACACCGCGCCGTCGCCCAAGCGATCCTGGCGGGCGACGCCGACCAAGCCGAGCAGGCCATGCGTGAACACGTGGGCTACTTCCGCACGCTCCTCATCGACCGGTTTCAACAGCGCGCCCCAGACTCGGTGACCGCTGACGCCACGGCGGCCGTCCCATGAGCATCTACCGCAACACCCTCTTGGGCATTGCAGGTTGGGGACCCCTCGAACGCTTCGCCCGCCGGCGCGGCCTATCGCTCGGCGCGAACCGGTTTGTGGCTGGCGAACAACTTCAAGACGGCATTCGCGTCGCACGCGAACTCCACGCGCAAGGCAAACACGCCGTTCTTGACCTGCTCGGCGAATTCGTCACCCGCCAAGAAGACGCACAAACCATGGCCGACGGTGTCGCAAGCGCCTTACGGGCCTTCGCAGATGTCCCGGGACCCCGCCGGTTATCCGTCAAACCCACCCAGATCGGCCTTGGGATCGATGAAAACCTCACCCTCAACCACATGCGCCGTTTGGCTGAGGTGGCCCGCGAAGCGGGCGTGCACCTGGCGATGGACATGGAGGACCACCCACGCGTTGACGCCACCCTGCGGATGCTGACCGCACTGCATGACGAAGGCCACACGCACGTAAGCACCGTGCTTCAGTCCTACCTCTACCGCACACCAAGCGACCTTGACCGCTTGCTTGAACGCAACCCAGTGCCGGAACTTCGCCTCGTGAAAGGCGCCTACAAAGAACCTGCCGACGTGGCGTACCCAAAGAAAAACGACGTCGACCGTGCGTACGTCGAACTGGCCGACCGGATGCTGGTCGGTGGCGGCCTGGTGCACATCGCCACGCACGATGAAGGCATCATCCGGCACGTTCAGCAGCAACGAGACAAACTCGGGGTGCCCAAAGAACGCGTCACCTTCCAATTGCTGTACGGCGTCAAACCCAACCTGCAAAAAAGCTTGGTGGACGCTGGTGAGTCGGTCGGCATATACCTTCCGTTTGGGGCGGACTGGTACGGCTACTTCACCCGCCGGCTGGCTGAACGTCCCGCAAACCTAGGGTTTGTGCTGCGCGGCCTGGTCGGTTGAGCGCGTGACAGTCTTGTGACACAAAACCTGGCCCATGCGGTCTAGCATGGGAGGTTGGTGAAACGGCTTGCCCTCCTGGGCGTCTCCCAACGCCGCCACGGGTCATCCCGGTTGGCGGACTGGCACGAACGCCACCTCAACCTTGACCTCGCGGACGCGTACGGGCTGACGCATCACGTCACGCTTGCAACGTGCAACCGCTGGGAGGTCGTCACGGCCCTGCCGGCCGAACTGGACGTTCGCACATTACGCGACGCCCTTAAAGCAAACGACGATAAACCCCCTTACGCTTACGTCGGTGAGGCCGCCGTCGAGCGCCTCATGCGCATCGCCGCTGGCCTCGACAGCCTCAACCCCGGCGAAGACCAGATCATGCAGCAGGTCAGACACGCCTACCTTGCCGCCCGCGATGCCGGCCGCATCAACCACGAACTCTCGTTCGCGTTTGAACGAAGCATGCAGGCCGCCAAACGGATCCGTCGCACCGTCGCACTCGCCCCCGTCAACACCAGCCTCTTTAGTTTGGCCCGTCCGCGCCTTGAAGCGCTGCACGCGAAGGGCGCCACCGCCGCACTGGTGATCGGCGCTGGCGAGATGGGGCAACTGGCGGCGCGCAGCCTTGCCTCCATCGGCTTCGACGTTGACCTCGCCAACCGCAGCGAAACACGCGGCCAGGAAGCCGCAGCCGCCCTGAACGCGCGCTTTTTGCCCCTCGGGGACGTCCTTAAAAACCCTGGTGCCTACGACGTCATCGTCACGGCCACCCCCGCCAAAGACCTGCTACCCAGAAGCACCATCGAAAACACCGGCGCTGTGGCCATCGTCGATCTTGGCATGCCACGCAACGTCCACCCAGACGCCGCTGCAGACGCCGAACTTATCGACGCAGAACAGCTTGAAAAGATGGGTCGAACCCGGCGTGCATCCATCGAGACAGAACTCGGGCGCGCAGAACGGCTACTGTTGGCCGAACTTGACGAAGCCATGAACGAATGGAACGAACGCCAGCTTGGGCCGTCCATCGTCAAGATGAAGGAGCGCATGCGCAGCACCCTCGAAGAACGCCTCGGCCAAGAAGACGCCGACCGGCTGGTCGGCCGCCTTGTCCACGACCCCATCAAGGGCCTGCGCGCGATCGCTCGCGAACACGGCGTTGACGTCGCACGAACCTACCTCCAAGAGACAGGCATTCAAGAATGAGTCACGTCCGGATCGCCACCCGCGCCAGCCGCCTCGCCCTCTGGCAGGCCGACCATGTCGCAGGCATGCTGCACGCGCTCGGTCACACCACCGAACGCATTGAGGTGCTCTCCGAAGGGGACAAAAGCGACGCCCCACTCGGCAGTCTCGGCACGGTTGGCATCTTCACCAAAGCCGTTCAAGACGCCGTCCTGACGGGCGACGCCGACCTCGCGGTGCACTCCTACAAAGACCTCCCCAGCGCCCCAACAGACGGGCTTCACGTCGCCGCCGTCCCCACCCGTGCCGACGCGCGCGACGCCATCGTCGCGCCAGCAGGGGTCATCCTCGACACCCAACCCGGACTTCCTCTCGCAGGAGGGGTCCGCGTGGGCACCGGCGCCGCCCGCAGGCGGGCCCAACTGGCGCAACTTAGACCCGACGTGCAGGCCGTTCCCATGCGAGGCAACCTTGACACGCGCCTACGGAAACTCAGAGAAGGGCAAGCCGACGCGCTTCTGCTCGCCATGGCGGGCCTGGAACGCCTCAAGCCCGACCTGACAGGCTTACACGTCATGCCACTGGAGCCGGACGTGTTCATGCCCGCCCCAGCCCAGGGCGCCCTGGCGCTTGAGATCCGCCGCAGCGATGATGAACTTGACCGCATTTTGAGCGACCTGCACGACGTCCAAGGGCACCCCGCCATCGCTGCTGAACGTGGCCTGATGGCGATGCTTGAAGGCGGCTGCCAGCTTGAGCTTGGCGCCCACGCCCGCAAGCAAGACGGTCGCGTCCACCTGGCGGCGTGGTACCGAGGTCGCCGCGCCGAAGCGCACGAACGCAACGCCGAAGAGGCCGCCATGCGCGTGTACCAGATCCTCCACACACCCGAAGGTGACGCCGCATGAAGGTCTTACTCACCCACGCACCCGGCACCCTGACCGACCTGCAAAGCCGCCTAGAAGACCAAGGGCATGAGGTGCAACACACCCCACTGATTCGCATCGAGCCTCGCCTGGACGACGGCACGCACCGTCACGCCGAAGCGTTGCTGGACGATCCGTGGATCCTGTTCACCAGCCGCGCCGCCGTGAAGGCTTGGAAGGCTCTTGAACTTCCCCTGGTCGGCCCCCGTCTGGGCGCGGTCGGTCGCGCCACCAAACGCAGCCTGGAGGAAGCCGGCGGCCGGGTCGACGTGGTCGGGTTTCCCGAACGGGCTGAAGGGCTTGCCGTTGCGTTCATGCGCCACCCGCACGCCCGCGGGCCCGTCGGCTTGCCGCAAGGCAGCCTGGCGCGAACCACGCTGGCTGACAGCCTGCACGACTCAGGGCACACCGTTCACCCCGTCACGCTGTACGACACGCACGTCAAAGACTGGCCTGAAGGGCTCACCCCAGACGTGATTGTCGTGGCGAGCCCCTCGGCGGCCAGTGCCGTCCCAGACGAGATGCTCAGGCGGTGCACCCTTGTGGCCATCGGGTCAATGACCGGTGGGGCGATCATGGAGCGCGGCGTCATGCCGGTGGTGGCCACACAACCGAACACCCAAGGCTTATACGAGGCGGTGCAAAACGCCTCTGAGTCGCACCCCCACGCGTTTGGGCGGGGGCTTGAAGCATGACGGTTGAACGCCCCAGACGCTTGCGGCGTCATGCCGCCGTCCGCGACCTTGCGGCTGAAACCACGCTGCTACCGAGGCACCTGATCATGCCGTACTTTGTGACGTCCCAGCCCGACGAGCGCACGCCTGTCGCGAGCCTTCCTGGCGTGGCGCGCCTTGGTGTAAACCAGCTGCTTTCCGAGCTAGAGCGTGCCGCCAAGGCTGGTATTCGCGCCGTGATGCTGTTCGGGGTGCTTCAAGAAGACCGCAAGGACGCAAGCGGCAGCAGTGCCGAAGACCCAAACGGTCCGGTACCCACCGCTTTGCGGGCCGCACGTGAAGCGTTTGGTCAAGACCTCACCCTCATGACGGACGTCTGCTTATGCGCGCACACCGACCACGGCCACTGCGGGGTGCTCGCGTCCGGACCTCATGGTGCCACCGTCGATAACGACGCAAGCCTGCCTAGGCTGGCAGCCATGGCTGCCGTGCACGCCGGCGCAGGCGCCGATTTTGTCAGCCCTAGCGACATGATGGACGGCCGCGTGGCTGCCATCCGCGCGGGATTGGACGGGGCCGGCCACACCGACGTCGGGATTGTCAGTTACGCCGTCAAGTACGCCAGTGCGTTCTACGGTCCCTTTCGGGATGCCGCTGGGAGCGCTCCTGGTGGTGGTGGTGAAACCCAGGCGTGGCGACCGCCCGACGACCGAAAGACCTATCAGATGGACCCTCGGAACGTGCGTGAAGCACGGCGCGAGGTGGAGCTTGATGTGCGCGAAGGGGCTGACATGCTGATTGTGAAGCCTGCCGGTCCCTACCTTGACGTCATTCGCTCGGTCAGGGAGCAAACGCATCTGCCGGTCGTGGCGTACCACGTTAGCGGTGAGTACGCCATGCTTGAGCACGCCGCTGCACACGGCCTCCTCGACCGCGCCGCTGCCGTCCGCGAAACCCTGATCGGCATCCGCCGCGCTGGGGCGGACTTGATCCTCTCGTATCACGCGGTCACCGCCGCGGAAGAGGGATGGACGGACGCATGAACCGGCGGCAGGTCACCCGCGTGGCATTCACCGTCATCATCGTGTTCGTGTTGGCTCAGGTGGTGTGGTGGATTATCTTTCAACGCAATTACGTTGAACGAACCGTCGACGCCACGATGGCTGCTTGGCAAGCGGACGCACAGGCCGCCCAAGCAAGCTTTGACGTGAGCCGCAACCCAGACGCCCTCAGCGAGCAACTCCTGAACACCTACCCGCACTTGCGGTTGGTGAACGGCCAGTTTGAAATCAACCCCGGTGCGCAAGCGGCCTACCTTGATGAACAGCAAGGCGTCTTACGCATGTTCGCGTTTGAAGGTCCGTTCTTTGTGCTGGTCGTGCTGGCCATGCTTGGCTTGATCTACCAAAGCCTGCGGCAGGAACGGCAGCTTAAAAAACAGCAACAAAACTTTTTAGCGGCTGTAACGCACGAATTCAAAACCCCTCTCGCGACGCTACGGCTGCTGGTGGAAACCCACCAAATGCGGGAGCTCACCGCCGACAAGCGCACGGAGTACCTCACCCGCATGGCGTCGGAATTAAACCGGATCGAACGGACCAGCAACCAAGTGTTGGCCGCCGCCCGCCTTGAAGAGCAGGATTCGCCACCCATTTTGGAGCCTGCGGACTTGCGTGACGCCACAGAATCCATCGTGCGGCGCCTGCGGCCTGGAACTGAAACGCAAGGGGTGCGCCTCCAACTTGACTTAGGCTCCGAACCCGCCCCTGTGTCGCTCGATCAAGACGCGTTCGCATTGGTGCTCAGCAACCTGCTGGACAACGCCGTGAAGTACGCCGGTGCTGACGCACGTATTCACGTACGAAGCGAGCAGGACGGCAACCTTCTCAGGTTGCATATCGATGATGACGGACCGGGTGTGGCCGAAGGTGAACGTTCGCGGATCTTTGAGCGGTTCTACCGCAGCCAAGACGAAAGTGTCCGTAAGGCCGCTGGGACCGGCCTGGGCTTGCATCTGGCCAGCAAAACGATGGAGGGCATGAACGGTTGGTTGTCGGCCAGCGTGTCGCCTGAAGGGGGTGCGCGCTTCACCATTACGCTGCCTCGCAGGGTGGTCGCCTCAAAGGCGCCGTCGGCGGCAGAGGGGGCGGCCGGATGAGTGGAAGCAAGGTTTTGATCGTCGAGGATGAGCAGGCGTTGGCGGACGTGCTGGCGGACAACCTTCGTGACGAAGGTCATGACGTGCAAGTGGCGCACGACGGGCATGCAGCACTCACGGCCTGGCGGGATGGCGCGCCTGACTTGGTGGTGCTTGACGTGATGCTGCCGGCCATGAACGGACTCAATGTCTGTAAGACACGGCGTAGCGAAGGCGACGACACCCCGGTGTTGTTCCTGTCGGCGTTGGGGCAGGCCGACGAACGTGTCGCTGGCCTAGAAGCAGGTGGGGATGATTACCTCGCGAAACCGTTCCACCTGCCTGAGTTTCTGTTGCGGGTGCGTGCCCTGCTCCGCCGTGGTCGCAGCGCACCGGAGCGGACGCTCACGTTCGGTGGGCATGAGGTGGACCTGCTTGCGTGGCGGGTCACGCTGGCGAACGGCCAACACGAAAACCTAAGCGAACGCGAGATGGGGCTTCTCAAACTACTCGCGTCGCGTCCTGGGGAGGTCGTCCCTCGCGACGACATCCTCGATGAAGTATGGGGCGATGACGTCTTCCCCTCCAGCCGAACGGTGGACAACGTGGTCGTCAAACTCCGCAAGCTGTTCGAACCCAACCCAAGCGAACCCACCTTCATTCACACCGTCTGGGGTGTGGGTTACCGCTTCACTCCGGAAGGCAACCCGTGAACGACCTCCTACTCCGCACGCTCGCCGGCGCGAACGAAGAACGGGCCCCCGTTTGGTTGATGCGGCAAGCCGGACGGCACCTGCCCGAATACCGTGACCTTAAAGCCAAACACGACTTTTGGACGCTTGCGCGCACCCCCGAACTGGCGGCCGAAGTCACCCTCCAGCCGCTACGCCGCTACCCCCTTGACGCCGCCATTGTCTTTCAAGACATCATGACCCCCCTGCCGGGCATGGGCGCTCCGCTTGCGTTCAACCCCGGACCCGTGATGGACGCACCGATACGTGATGCCGCCGCGGTGGCCGCGTTACGCGTGCCCCATCAGGACGAAATCGCGCCGTTCGTGGGTGAAGCCATCCGCCTCATCAAGCCTGAACTGTCCGTGCCACTGATCGGCTTTGCTGGGGCTCCACTAACCGTCGCGACGTACCTGATCGAAGGCGCTGGAAGCAAGGACTACCCGCACGCCCGCGCGTTTTTTCGCACCAACCCAAACGACGCCCACGCGCTCATGCGCACCCTGACCGACGCGACCATCGGTTACCTCAACCACCAGATCGACGCAGGGGTGGACGCGGTGCAACTGTTCGACTCGTGGGCTGGCCTCTACCCAAGGCCGCTCTACGAGACGTTCGGTCTGCCTTACGCACGCGAAATCTTGCAGGCTGTGATAGACCGCGGGGTACCCACGCTCGCGATTGCCGTGGGCGCCCAACACCTGCTTGACGCCATGGCCGACCTGCCGCTGAGCGCCTTAAGTGTCGACTGGCGGACACCCCTTGACCAAGCACGCGCGCTCACACAACCGCGCGTCACCGCCCTGCAGGGCAACCTTGACCCCACCGCCCTGCTGGCGCCCGAAGATGCATTAAGGCGCGAGGTGCGAACCACCTTGCGTGCCGGCCTTGGTGGTCCGCACGTCTTCAACCTCGGTCACGGCATGCTGCCCGCTGCTTCACCGGAGCGCGTGCACGCCCTCATCGATGAGGTTCACCGCTTCAACCGCCACAACCCAAGCGAACACGGAGACTCTGCATGAACCCAAACGCACGGCGTGCCCCAAGGGACGCCACTGAACCGCAAATTGACGACATGCGCGCGCTGGCTGCCGCGCCCGGCAGCCGCCGTGAACGCGTGGCGGTCATGATGCGCACCTGGCAGGAACGCATCGTCTCGCAACTTGAAGCCCTTGACGGCCAGTCACGCTTTAAAGAGCACGCCTGGGACCGCCCCGGTGGCGGCGGAGGTCGCGCCCGAGTGATCGAACAGGGTGGCGTGTTTGAACGCGGGGGTGTCAACGTCTCCGCGGTGCATGGCGAACGGGCGCCCGATGCCATCGCCAAGCAGCACGATGGGGTAGCCGGGCAGCCGTACTTCGCAACGGGCTTATCAATGGTCTTACACCCCATCAACCCGCACGTGCCAAGCTTCCACGCCAACGTGCGCTACTTCGAGATCGGCCTCGGTGAACAATCCGGGGTGTGGTGGTTCGGTGGGGGTGCCGACCTAACCCCGAACTACCCGCAAGCCGCCGACGCGGTCGCCTTCCACGACGAACTCAAAGCCTTCTGCGACCGCCACCCGCAACCCGATTACGACACGATCAAGGCCGTCTGTGACGACTACTTCACGGTCCGCCACCGCAACGAAATGCGCGGCATTGGCGGCATTTTCTACGACGAACTCAGCACCCCCGGTTCAGGCGACTTCGAGGCAGACTTTGCCGCCAGCGAAGACCTGCTGTCCACCCTCATGCCCGCCTACCTACCGATCGCTGAACGGCACGTGGCGGACCCTTACGACGACAGCCAGGTTCACTGGCAGCGGATCCGCCGCGGGCGTTACGTGGAATTCAACCTGGTGTACGACCGCGGTACCCGCTTCGGCCTTGAAACCCGCGGCAATATTGAAGCCATCCTCATGAGCATGCCCGGCAACGCCTCCTGGGCGTTCGATCACCACCCCGAGCCCGGCACGCCTGAAGCCAACGCACTGCCGTACTTCCAACCTCGCGCCTACGCCGGCCGCACCGCAGCCGACGTTGAACACGAAGTCCTCACCGCCGCCCACTCCACGCCATCCTCAACGTAAAGAAAGGACGTAACCATGAGCCAAGGACCCACCGGAATCGTGATGATGAACCTCGGAGGCCCCAAAAACCTCAATGAGGTCAACCCGTTCCTCAAGCAGTTGTTTGCCGACCGGGAGATCATCCAGCTGCCCGCCCAAAACTTCTTAGGGCCGTTCATCGCCAACCGCCGCACCAAAAGCGTGCAACAAAACTACGACGACATCGGCGGCGGCAGCCCGATCTTGGATTGGACCGAGCTGCAAGGCCGCGGGATGGTTGAACGGCTCGACCGGATGTCCCCAGAAACGGCACCACACAAGTTCTACGTGGCGTTTCGGTACATCAATCCGTTCAGTGAAGACGCCCTGAAACAAATGAAAGAAGACGGCGTGAAGCGCGCGGTCGCGTTTACGCAGTACCCCCAATTCTCGTGCGCCACCACCGGTTCGTCCCTCAACGAACTATGGCGCGCATCCCGCCGCGTTGGCCTGCAAGACGCCTTCGACTGGAGTGTCATCGACCGCTGGCCCACCCAATCCACCTTCGTGGAAGCCATGACGGAAACGGTGCGCCAAGGGCTTGCTGAATTCAGCGACGAAGAACGCGACGACGTCCTCATTGTGTTCAGCGCACATTCGCTTCCCATGAGCGTCGTTAATCGTGGGGACGCCTACCCAGCCGAGGTGGGCGCCACCACGCACGAGGTGATGCAACGCCTCGACCGCCCGTACGAGCATTTGGTGGCGTACCAATCCGAGGTGGGTCCCGTGCCCTGGCTTGGGCCGTCCACGGAAACGGTCATCGAGCAGCTTGGAAAGAAAAAACGCAAGAACGTGCTGATCGTCCCGATCGCCTTCACGAGCGATCACATCGAGACGCTGCATGAGCTTGACATCGAGTACGGCGAGCTTGCAGAAGAGGTCGGCATCGAGAACTACAAGCGCGCCCCGGCCCTTAACGGCATGGAACTGTTCCAAGATGCCTTGGCTGAAATCGTGCGTGACCACTTGCAGTCAGGAGAGGTCTGCTCGCCGCAGTACGGCATGCGTTGTCCCGGCTGCGTCAACCCGCAATGCCGCAACATCCTCAACCCGGTCGCGCCGTACAAGCGCATGGCGGTCACGCCCGATAAGAAAAACCGGCTGTACCCCACGGACTGAGCCTGGTTCGTGGTTGAGGGCTCCCCAGCAGAACCGCATGCTCGCCGGCGTGTGCTCATCGTTGGCGCCGGCGTGGCCGGCTTGACGGCGGCGTTTCGGCTGCAGCAAGCCGGGGTTCCCTTTGAAGTCTGGGAGGCTTCAAGCCGGGCGGGCGGCATGGTCGGCAGCCACGATGAGGACGGTTTTACAACCGAAGCCGGTCCTGTTGGGGTGCTTGAGGACGACACCGGTGCGGTGCCCCTCGCACGCGAGCTGGGTGTGCCGGTGGTGCCGGCCGACCCGGATGCCACACGGCGTTGGGTGGTGCGTGACGGCCACCTTAAAGCCTTCCCATCGAGTCCACTGGGGGTGTTCAACGGCGACCACCTGCCACCGTGGCGGGCGGCTTCTGCACTCCTTGAGCCGTGGCGGCGTGTGGGGCGTGAGGATGATGAAACGGTGCACGCCTTTTTATCGCGTCGCTTCGGACGGGGGGTGGCGGACGCATTCTCCGAAGTGGCCCTGGTGGGCATCACCGCCGGTGACCCACGAAGCACGTCAGTAGACGCCATGTTTCCAACCTGGCGAACGCTTGAAAGGTCGCACGGCAGCCTCCTTCGCGGCTTGATCGCCCAACGCAAGCAGGCAGGCAAGCGCCCACGCAAGCTGCACGCCTTTGGGCCAGGACGAATGGAAGCGCTGGTTGAGGGTCTGCATGCGCACGTTCGCCATGGTGTGCACCTAAGCCGCCCTGTGACCAGCCTCCGGCGTGATGGAGGCGACTGGGTCGCCCGCGATGCGCAACAGCGTGACGGGGTTTTCTCTCACGTCCTACTGGCCACAGGCGCGCAGGTTTCAGCCTCCCTGCTCCGCAGCGTGGACCCAACCCTGGCCGAGTTACTGGCGTCGGTTCCGTACGCACCCATGCGCGTGGTCGGCCTTGGCTACCGCCGCGAAGACGTGCCGCACGCCTTAGATGGGTACGGCTTTTTGGTGCCCGAACAACCACGGGTTCGAAGTTTGGGTGTCCTCTTCAGCTCGAGTCTGTTTCCCAACCAAGCCCCCCGTGGGCATGTCCACCTGCGGGTCCTGATGGGCGGCGTACGCGACCCAGACGCGGTCACACTGAGCGGAGAGGACGCGCTCGCTGTGGCAACCCGCGACCTCCAGCGGACGTTAGGCATCCACGCACGACCGGTTCACGTCCACCAGGTCACCTGGTCTGACGCCATCCCGCAGTACGGCTTAGGCCACCACAGCTGGGCGCAACGCGTGAAACAACACGCAGCGGCCCTGCCTGGCCTGGCGCTATGCGGCGGGGCGTACGGCGGGGGTGTCGGTGTCAACGATGCGGTGCGCTCCGCTGACGAAGCCGTCACGCCGTGGCTTGAGCGCTTGCCTGAGGCGTAGCCCGCCCGTTCGTGCTACTGTGTGCAACTGCCCTTGCGGGCATCCCGCCCAGCGGCGGCGTTTTGGCCAACCGGCCTACAGCCACCGCGCGGAGACTTTTGTGGAAAGGAGGGACTTCGTGAGCAATACCGCTCAGTACGATCTCAACGTCATTCTCACCCCGAACCTCTCAGAAGCACAGGTTCAAAGCGAGAAAGACGCAATCGACCAGCTGATCGAGCGTTACAAAGGCACCCAGAACAAGCTTGACGAGTGGGGCAACCAACGGTTGGCCTACCCGATCCGCAAGTTCAACGAAGGGTACTACCTGATCTACCGCTTGACACTGCCCGTCGATTCGCCCAAGACGATCGAAGGCAGCCTGCGTCAACGCGACAACGTGATGCGTGTGCTGGTCGTCAAGGACCGACCCGAATGGCGCACCCAGAAGCAGGCGCCCGAAGCCCCCGCGGACGAAGCGGCCGCCCCGGCCAGCTGACCGCCCCCACCATCGTTTTGAGGAACCCATGGCACGAGGATTGAACTCCGTGAACCTTGTCGGGACGCTGACCCAAGCGCCCGAAATGCGGTACACCGCAAACGGTTTAGCGATTCTTGAACTCAACGTGGCCGGAAACGACCACGTCGTCGGCAGCGACGGTCAAGAACGCGAGCTTGCGTGGTACCACCGCGTTTCGCTCTTCGGCAACCAAGCCGAAATGATGGCCGACCAGCTCAACGCCGGTGATCCTGTGTTTATCGACGCTCGCTTGAACTTCCGCTCTTGGGAAACCCCCGAAGGCCAACGGCGCAGCATGTTGAGCCTGAACGCCAACCGCGTGGAGCGCGTCACGTACGGCACCCGCAGCGATCAACCAACCGTGCAAGACGCCCGCGGGCAGGACCGCTTGCGGTTCGCGCTGAACGAAGCGCGCATCATCGGCAACCTGACCCGCGATGCTGAACTTCGCTACACCCCTTCCGGTGACGCGGTGCTCGGCTTGAGTGTGGCGGTGAACGAGCGCTACCGTGACCGCAGCGGACAGGACCAGGAAAGCACCCACTTTGTGGATGTGGACTTGTGGCGCGAACTGGCTGAAGCATCAGCCGACCTGCAAAAGGGCGCGCCTGTGTTCGTGACGGGACGCCTTAAAAACGATTCGTGGACAGACCGAGAAGGCAACCAACGACGCACGACGAAGATTGAAGCGTCGCGCATTGAATTTCTGACGCGCGGTTCCGAGAGCGGTGGATCCGGAACCCCCGCGGGTGGTGGTGGCCGCAGCCAACCGGCTGCCAGCCCCAACCCGCCGGCCCCTGCGCCGTCTGAAAGTCGTTTGGATATCGATGAAGAATTCCCACCAGAAGAGGACCTTCCCTTTTAATGCCAAGAGAACGCGATTCTAAAAACCGCCGTCGTGGCGGCGGCCGGCGTGGACGTCGGCCCAAGGTTTGCCCGTTCTGTACGGGTGAAATGGAAATCACGGCGTACCACGACTCCCGCATGGTGCGGCGCTTTATTAGCGATACCGCCAAGATCCTTCCGCGCCGTCGTACGGGCGTGTGCGCGAAGCACCAACGGCGTCTCGCGACCACCATCAAGCGTTCGCGTGTGTTGGCGCTTGTGCCGATCAAAGAAACGCTGGTGCGCAAGTGAACGTCATCCTGCTTGAACCCGTTCATAATCTCGGGGAAGCGGGTGACGTGGTGAGCGTCAAACCTGGCTACGCGCGGAACTACTTGGTTCCCAACGGTTTGGCGTTGCCTGAAAACTCCGCCAACCGCGCCGAGCTGGACGCCCGCTTGGCCCAACGCGCGAAGCAGCTTGCTGCACGCAAAGCCGACGCCGAACGTTTGGCTGAAATGCTTGCCGATGCCGCAGTCGAAATTCGCGTCAAGGCCGGCGAAGAACGCATTTACGGTTCCGTTGGCAACGCCGATGTGGCCGACGCTTTGAAAGCGGCTTACGACGTGGACATCGACCGGCGCAAGATTGAGCTCACGGAGCCGATCAAAACCTTGGGTGAGTACACCCTGCCGTACCGTCCGCACCCTGAAGTGCAGATTGACCTGAAAGTCATCGTTCAAGCCGATTAACCTATCGGTCTGACCGTTCACGCCCTGGCCGATCCAAAACGGACGTGGCCAGGGCGTGTTCTTTTATCCCCACCCATGCATTAATCGGAATCATTCCGAGTTATACTTTATTTCATGGAAACAGCCGCAGCCAAACAGCTTCGCCAAGACCTCAACGAAGAACGCGCGGCGTTAAAGCGTAATGTCGCGTTGACCGCGATCACGGGCGTAGGCCTTCTGTCAGGCCTCCTCGCCCCCCTCTTCGGGCTTGAGGCGTACGCAGGCTGGGCTTACCTCGTGGCGTACCTCAGCGGCGGGTTTACCGCCACCAAGGATGCGGTCTCCTCCCTCCTTAAGGGCAAACTCAACATCGACCTGTTAATGGTGCTCGCCGCCCTGGCCGCCGCTGCTGTCGGCGAAGCACGCGATGGGGCGATCCTCCTCTTCCTCTTTCAGTTAGCAGAAACCCTTGAGGACTACGCCATGGGCACCACCAAACGCGCGGTTGCCGGGCTCATGAACCTTCGTCCCGATGAAGCGCGCCGTATTTCAGACGGCGGAGAAGAAACCGTTGCCGTCGGTGAGCTCACGGTTGGTGACCGCGTTCGTGTTCGCGCTGGCGAACGCATTCCGGTCGATGGGCGCATTGAAAAAGGCGGTGCTGCGGTGGATCAATCCACCCTAACGGGCGAGTCGGTCCCGGTCGATAAAGCGGTCGGTGACGACGTATTCGCGGGCACCGTCAACGAAAACGGCACGCTGGAGGTTTCGGTCCAAACCGAGCCTGAGGGGTCCACCCTGGCACGCATGATCGACCTGGTCACCGAAGCGCAAGCAGCGAAAGCCCCTAGCGAACGCATCAGTGACTGGTTTGGTCAGCGTTACACCCTCGGCGTCCTTGGTGGGTCGCTCCTGGCCCTTCTTGCGTTTGGGTTCTTTGGGCCGTCGTGGGATGACGCCTTCTACAAAACAGCAACGTTGCTTGTGGTGGCCAGCCCCTGCGCGGTCGTGATTAGCGTGCCCGCTTCCGTGCTTTCTGCCTTGGCTGCCGCCGCCCGCCGTGGGGTGCTCTTTAAAGGCGGCGGGGCGCTGGAGGCGTTCGGTCAGGTGGATACGTTCGCGTTTGATAAGACCGGCACGCTCACCACAGGCAAGATGACACTCACGTCCGTCCATGCGTTTAGCGACGATGAAGCGACGCTGGTTGGGCGCTTGGCGAGCCTTGAGAGCCATAGTGACCACCCGCTCGCCGTCGCCATCGTGGAAGGGGCACGCGAACGCGGGTTGGTTTTAACGGAGCCTGAAGATGTGGCCACCAATAGCGGTAGTGGTGTGGAAGGCACCGTTGACGGTGCATCGCTATGGGCAGGCAACCCCACCATGGCGCAAAAGCGTCACATCACCCTGAGTGATCACCACCAATCGCTGATCGACACCCTCACCGAACGCGGTGAGACGGCCGTCCTGATGGGGGATGACACGTCCGTACGCGGGGTGGTTGGCATCAAGGACGTCTCACGAGAGGATGCGGCATCGGCTGTAACGGCCCTGAGGAGCGGAGGGGTTGACCGCCTGGCCATGCTGACGGGTGACCACCCGAACGTGGCGGCGTCTGTGGCGAAGAAGATTGGGCTCAAGAAACACGAGGTTCACGCCGAGCTGCTTCCCGAACAAAAGGTTGAGCAGGTACGTTCCCTTCAGCAGGAAGGTCGACACGTGGCGTTCGTTGGAGACGGCGTGAACGACGCAGCCGCGCTAGCCACCGCGGACGTAGGAATCGCCATGGGTGTCGCCGGCAGCGATGTGGCCCTTGAAACGGCCGATGTGGCGCTTCTTTCAAACGATTTGACGCGGTTACCTGAAGCCCACCAGCTTGCCAAGCGCGCCCAGCGAATCGTCCGCCAAAACCTTGCATTTGCGCTTGGTGTGATGGCGATCATGGTGGTGTGGACCCTGGTGGGCGACCTGCCGTTACCGCTTGGTGTGTTGGGCCACGAAGGCGGCACCATCTTGGTGGTGGCCAACGGTTTGCGGCTCCTGGTGGGCAACCAGTCGCGCTCGGGTCGTGGTCCTGGCGGTGGCTCACGCATGCCAGAGCGGCCGCTTCAACCTGCCGCTTCCGCTTAGCGTCCGCTACATTAATGGCATGAACCGATCGCGTTGTGTGGCCTTGTGGGCGTTGGTGGTCTCATGGGCGGTGTTGGCCTTAAAGCTCGGTGCGTTCTTGCTGACCGGGTCGATGGCGCTCTTATCGGATGCCGCTGAGTCTCTTGTCAACGTCACGGGGGCGCTGTCGGTGGTGTTGGCCGTACGGTTGGCCGCACGCCCACCTGACTACGAACATCCGTACGGACACGCCAAAGCGGAGTACCTGTCGTCCGCTTTAGAAGGGGCGTTGGTACTCGGTTCAGCCGTTTGGATTGTGGTCACGTCGGCTCCGAAACTCATTCAGCCAGAACCGCTTGAACAGACGGGGGTGGGCTTAGGGCTGCTGCTAGTGGCGACGTTGATTAACCTTATGGCCGC
Organism: uncultured Trueperaceae bacterium; assembly: GCA_913057165.1. Taxonomy (GTDB): domain Bacteria; phylum Deinococcota; class Deinococci; order Deinococcales; family Trueperaceae; genus SLSQ01. The sequence continues at coordinate 838 of CAJXNS010000006.1, read as the reverse complement.
TCGCGGGTTTGCGCGTGCCGGCGTTCAACTTGACTCGTCTGCCTTGGTGGCTCACGCGCGCCATCTCCGCACCGATGTTTGGACGTCGGCAGGCGTCGGTCTAGGGGTGATCCTTGTGGCAACGACCGGTTGGTTTCGTGTGGACGCCGCCGTCGCCCTCGTGGTGTCTGTGGGTGTCGGGCGTGAAGGGATCTTGCTGCTTAAGCGTGCCGCCTCGAACCTTATGGACGTCCGTTTGAGCGATGACGACGAAGCCGCCGTCATGCGACGGTTTGACGCCCATCCAGACGTGCTTGGTTTTCATCGCCTTAGAACCCGCCAAGCTGGCAGGCTTCGTTTTGTTGACGCCGACGTCTTCGTTGACCCTGCCCTTACGGTGCATGAAGCGCACGAGATCGTGACCGCTGTTGAGGATGCCATCTCAAGCGATTTGGGTGGCGCCACGGTGACGCTGCATGCCGAACCGTACGAGCCAGGTGTGCGGGATACAACCAGTCGTCCCAAAGATGAGTTTGGGCGTTAGTTCAGTCGGCGTCCCGGTAGCGTTCGATGCGGATGAGGTTGGTGGTGCCACGCATGCCGAACGGTACGCCGGCGGTGATGACGAAACGCCCTCCTGGGGCCACGAGATTTAGCTCGCGAATGGCGGCCGTACTAACTTCAACCATTTCGTCGGTGTTGTGAATGTCGTCGCTCATGTGCGGAATGACACCCCACGCCACCGCCAGTTGCCGGTACGCGCGTTCGCTTGGGGTGATCGCGAGGATTCCGCTGGCTGGCCGATTCCTAGACACCCGAAGCGCGGTCCGACCCGATGATGTGAACGTCACAATCAGAT
>CAJXNS010000005.1 GCA_913057165.1 uncultured Trueperaceae bacterium | reverse complement strand
GGCATCGTCTCGGCGCTTGGTCGTTCGCTACCTGGTGTTGGCGAGATTGACATTCCGTTGATTCAGACCGATGCCGCAATCAATCCCGGTAATTCGGGCGGGCCGCTGCTTAACTCCAGCGGTGAGGTGATTGGGGTTAATACCGCCATCATCCCCGCGATCGGCCTTAACGGGCAACGCGGCTCGTTGGGTATCGGCTTCGCGGTTCCAAGCGCGACGGTTAACACCGTTTTAGAAGAATTGTCATCGGGTGGTTTCGTAAGCGTTCAAACGCGCGCCAGACTTGGGGTTGCCGTGCGTAATGTCGCTTCCTACCCTGAGGCGGTGCGCAACCGTCTGGGGCTACCTGACCGAGGTGTTGCCATTCTGCAGGTGGAGCCTGGCGGGGCGGCTGAAGAAGCAGGCCTTCGTGGCAGCCAGTTTGCGTTGGACTTAAACGGCATGACCGTGCCGATCCCAGAAGACGTCATTGTTGAGGTTGATGGTGAACCGATTCGCAACACCAGCGAACTGCAGCGGCGCGTCTTCGCCAAGTCGGAAGGTGACACGGTGTCGGTGACCGTTCGTCGAGGCAGCGAAACGGTGACGGTGGATGTCGTACTCCGGGTTGTTCCTCAGGAGGAATAAACAGCGGTGACGGGGTTGCTGTGCACCTTGGCGGTGGCTCTTAAGCAGCGCGGTGCTAGCCTTGCGTTATGAGCGAACATGCAGGCATTGGCCTGGTCCTATCGGGAGGCGCAGCGCGCGGTTTTGCGCACATTGGGGTCCTCAAGGTCATTGAGCGTCTCGGATTATCGGTGGCCTGTATCGCGGGGACGTCCATGGGTGCCATCATCGGTGCGCTTTACGCGTCGGGCTACCGCGCCGCTGAGATTGATGAGCTCGCATCGTCACTGGGTTGGCGTGATTTGATCGACTTTAGTTTGCAGACGGGCGTCCTTAAAGGCGACCGTCTGCACAAAACGCTCTCGAAGCACCTGCCGGCGACGTTTGAAGACCTGAGCATGCCGCTTGCGGTGACCACCACCAACGTCGAAACGGGCGAAGAGGTTGTGCTCATGTCGGGTCCGTTGCCTGAGGCGGTGCGGGCCTCCAGCAGTTTCCCTGGGGCGTTCGAGCCGGTCGAAATGAACGGCCTGACGTTGGCGGATGGCGGTATCACGAACAACCTGCCTGTGTCGGCAATGTCCCTGCTTCAGTGTCCGTACGTGATCGCCTCTGACGTCACCCCGCCGCGGCGTTCAACCTACGACATGCAGGATGGTGGGGCGTGGTGGGAGCGCATGGTTGCCACGGTGCGCCTTGAGCGCCGTAACCCGATGGCGCAAATGCTGTTGCGGACCACGGATGTCATGCAAAGCATCTTGACGGACATTCAGTACTCGCTGCATCCCGCGGACGTACGCATTCAATTGGACATGCCGCAATACAGGATTGAGTCGTTTCGCGAGTACGAAGCCATTCGCGATACGGGTGAGTCGACAGCCAAAGCAGCCTTTTTGGGTGTGGCGCACGACCGGCCAGACAAGCTCCCTGCAGGCCTAACCCCATCTGTCGTACAGGAGCGTCTGGGCGGGTAGGCTGACCGCATGCCCGCCGCCAAAGAACAAACGACCCCACCAAACCTCACCTTCAAACAACGTGTCCTCAAGGAAGTCCGTGGATACGCCGAAGCCATCGCAATTGCTTATGTGGTCATAACCTTTGGCTTCAATACCGTTGGTGTGGTGGGGAGTTCGATGCAACCAAACCTGGACGGTGGCACCCAAGGCGGCTCGTTGGTAACAGCCCTCCTCACCGGTGATCGCGTGTTTATTCCCAAGTATGAGACGTGGTTGCGGCGTATGGGCGTCATGCCGGGGTACGAGCGTGGTGCCGTCGTGGTGGTGCGTGAGCCAGCCAACGCGCCTACCGCGCAGGAGCGAGACCGCAGGCCGTTCTTTATTAAGCGCGTCATTGGCGTCCCTGGTGACCGCATTCGGATTGAAGACGGCATCGTACTGGTTAACGGCGTTGCCATCGATGATGGTTTCATCCGTGACAGCGGCGAGATCACACCCGACCCGATCCAGTTTCCCTTGGTGGAGGTCGACAACGGCGCGATCAGCGGCTTGCATGTCGACTTTGGCCGCAGCCGGGCGGGAACGGCGATCCCTCGACTTCCAACGCGGTTGCTGCCACCGGCCGTGCCGGTCAATGATCCCAGCGTGCAGCTTTACTACGGTGAGCTGATCGACCATCTCGTCCTACCACCCGATACGGCAAACACAGCCGTTGGCGTGCGTGCTGAGGTGGTGCTGCCTGAGGACCGCTACTGGATCATGGGTGATAACAGGCAAATCAGCGCAGGAGGCAGCGAAGACTCAAGATACTTCGGCTCGATCACGCAGCTTTCCATTGCCGGTCGTGGTTCAGCAGTCATTTGGCCGCCACGCCGAGACGGCGAGTGGAACTGGCGGGCACTCACGCCCCCAGACGCGTTTGATGCCGTTCCTGACGATCGTCGTTAGTGCAAGTTTAGGACGTCAGGCTGACGCTGGATTGCCTCCAGTACAAACTGGGCGTGCTCCCACACATCAACGCCAAGATCGTCTGCGCCTCGTTGCACATCCTCCCGGTGTACGCCTTTGGCAAACGCTTTGTCTTTGAACTTTTTCTTGAGGCTCTTGAGGGTCAAACCTTCGACGTCCCGGTCTGGACGGACCAAAACCGCCGCAACAATCAAGCCTGACAGTTCATCGACGGCATATAGGCACTTCGCCAGCTCGGTGGTTCGAGGCGTGCCGGTGTAGTCCGCATGGCCCATGATGGCGTCCACCATCGTTTCGGGCCATCCCTCTTGACGAAGGTGGGCCGCTCCCACGGCGGGATGCCCATCAGGGCCTGGCTCAGGATGGTTCTCATAGTCAAAGTCGTGAAGAATGCCGGTCGCTTGCCACAAGTCAGGGTCGCCACCGCGGTCCTCCGCGTGCGCCCTGAGGGCCACACCGACAACCTCCATATGCCGGCGAAGCGATTCGCTTTGCGTCCATGCCTGCATTAACTCGCGTGCTTGTTCAACCATGAAGATACGCTATCAGGAGTCCGCACGAAGCGTTACCCTTGCCGGCGTGATGAAGATTGAGACGTTGCCGTCCGACACCTGGTCATCCCTGCTTGCTGACCGAACCGTGGCACTTGCGCACGATGCCGTGGCAGCGCGCGGGCGTTTCGTGCTGAACCTCTCGGGTGGAAGTACCCCACGTGCGCTATACGAGGCGTTGCGCTCACGGCCGATGCCATGGGCGCATACCGTGGTGGTGTGGGGCGATGAGCGCAACGTCGATCCGGACGATGATGACCGCAATGAACGCATGGCGCGAGAAAGCTTGCTTAATCATGTCGGCATTCCCGAGGATCACCTGTGGCCGTGGCCGTACGTGCAGGATGCCGACCCTAGCGACTTGGCCGATACGTACGCGCATCAGCTCGGTCGCTTGCTGGGATCCGATCCGGACGAGACCCCGTGGTTTGACCTCACGCTTTTGGGTTTGGGTACCGATGCGCACACGGCAGGCCTTTTCCCGACCACCGACGCCGCATTATCGGACGCGATTGCTGTGGCAAGCGTTCCACCTGACGCACCGTACGCACGGCTTTCACTCACGCTTCGAACGCTTTGTTCATCACGCCAGGTTTGGCTTCTGGCCTTGGGCGACCAGAAACGCGAGGCGCTTGCACGGACGGTTGAGGGCACAGGGAGCCGGCGTGAAACCCCTGCAGCCCACGTCACCGCCTGGGACTCCTATACGGCGTTTACCACCGCTTCGGGCTGACCGGTCGACTCACCAGCCCACACGACAAACGGCAGTTCAAGCGGATTCCAGTAACCATCAACGGTCGCAAATGCGCGAACACCAAAGGCGTAACGCCCGCCGGTTGGAGGTTGGATCCAACCGCGGAAACGGCGCGAGGTCTCGTCGCTACCGGCCAATTCGAGTGTGCTTACGTGAAGATTCTCTTCAAGGGCGTCCGCTTCTGGACTAAACACCGCTTGCACGACGACAGGTAAATCGTGGCTTACCCCATGAAGCGTGGCTTCGATCTGGAGGCCTTCACCCACGTCAAGACGGGCGTCGTTCGCCACTTCGGCGGTGAGGTGTGCACCCTGCCATTCGTTTTCGATGCGCCGTACGTCATCAGCCCACTGTTCGGCCTTCTTATAGTGGTTTTCACCGGCGTAGGCGCCTAGGTCTGAAAGGGGCCTGTACGCCCACGCAAGGTAATCCTTCACCATGCGACGGGCGTTGAACACGGGAGCGACACTCGCAATGGCATCGGCCGCGCGGCCCATCCACTCCACCGGCACTCCAGCAGCATTACGGTCGTAGTAGAGCGGGACGACCTCGTGCTCAAGCAGGTCGTAAAGCGCATCTGCGTCACGTTCGTCACGCTGATCTGGCGTGACCCCTTCGTGCGTGGAACCGAACGCCCAACCGTTCTCCTGGTCGTAGCCTTCAGGCCACCAACCGTCCAAGATCGAAAGGTTGAGCACCCCGTTCATCGCTGCCTTCTGGCCCGACGTGCCTGACGCTTCAAGCGGCCGCCTCGGTGTGTTGAGCCATACGTCTACCCCGCGGGTGAGTGCCCGGCCGACCGCCATGTCGTAATCCTCTGCGAACAAGATTTTGCCGCTAAATTCAGGATCGCGTGCGATCGCGTCGATCGTTTGAATTAACTGTTGCCCGGCATGGTCGGCTGGGTGTGCCTTACCGGCAAACACCAATTGGACGGGACGTTCCGGGTGGTTGAGGATGCGTTTGAGGCGATCTAAGTCACGGAAGATCAACGTCGCGCGTTTGTACGTGGCAAACCGTCTCGCGAAACCGATCGTCAGTGCGTCAGGGTCGAACAGGCCTTCGCCAGCATGCATGGTGGCTTGCGACGCGCGCTGACGTTGCAGCTGTCGAACCAAACGGCGGCGTAGGAAACGAACGGATCGGGCTTTAAGTTCGCGGCGAACGGCCCACAATTCGGTCGGATCGACGTTTTCCATGGCACGCCAGGCGCTAACGTCATCGATACGTTGCATGGCATCTTCGCCGAGGTGGCGACGAGCAAGGGATTGGATCTCAGGCGCCATCCAGGTGGCAGCATGCACGCCGTTGGTGACATGGGCGATAGGCACATCTGCTTGAGGCAGGTTGGACCACAAGTCGCGCCAGATGCCCCGACTGGTGTGGCCGTGAAGTTCACTGACGCCGTTACGTTTCGATGACGACTTAAGCGCTAATGCCGGCATGCTGAAAACGGGGCCCCAACCGTGATCGGAGGCACCCCATTGATGGAAGCGTTCCCGATCGATACCGAGCCGTTCTGGCCAGCCGGTGAACGCTTCATCCACCAGTTCAAACGGAAACGCGTCGTTGCCGGCCGCGACGGGCGTATGCACCGTAAAGGTGGTCGAAGCCTGCACCGCCAACTTGGCGGCGTCAAGGGAGACACCCGACTCGACATGCTCACGGGCACGCTCAATCGCCATAAAGGCAGAGTGCCCTTCGTTCATATGCCAAGCGGTTGGCGCGATACCGAGCTTGCGTAGCATGCGTACGCCTCCGATACCGAGCAGCATTTCTTGCAGGATCCGGGTGCGCTGGTCCCCACCGTAGAGACGTTTGGTGATCTCGCGAATATGACTTGCGTTGCCGTCATGGTCTACATCCAGGAGGTAAATCGGCGTGCGGCCTGCCTTTAGGACCCAGGCGCGCACTTGCATGGTCTCTCCGAACGCTTCAACCGTCACGGTGGCCGTCTCACCGTCGCGGGTTGTTGCCAGGTGCATCGGAAGGTCGGCGGGGTTTTTACGTTCATAAATGGCTTCTTGCGTGCCGTCCGCAGCAATCCGTTGATGGAAGTAGCCTTCCGAGTACCAAAGGCCCACCGCGATTAGGGGCAAGCCCACATCGGACGCCGCCTTGGTGTGATCACCCGCGAGCACGCCTAAACCACCCGAGTAGAGCGCCACACCCTCATGCCAGCCGTACTCCGCGCAGAAGTATGCGTACGTATCCCCTTCTGCAACCGACGGGTCCGCTGGGCCTGCCAAGTACGCTTCGAAGTCGGCGTGGGCCCGACGGACAGCGTCCACAAACGTCGCATCCTGCGCGAGGGCGTCCACCCGCTCTTGCGGCACGTTGCGAAGCACAAGGATCGGGTTGTGGCCGGTCTGCTCCCACAACTCCGCATCGAGGGTTCTGAATAACGCGCGAACCTCGGGTGTCCATGTCCAGTACAGGTTTTGTGCCAGGGCATCAAGTGGCTTGAGGGCTTCTGGAAGAGCGGTTGAGACGGTCATTCGACCGAGAATGTTCATAGGATTCTCCAAAACAGCGGCCCAAGGTGACGGGGTGGAACGAAGCTGCCGCTTACAAAAAGGCTACCACCACGTGGGAAGCCGTCAATCCACGCTATCGTTCAAGCGCATGCTTCGTACGGTTTTCCTCACGTGTCTAGTGGCAGCCATCTCAGGCCTGGCGACCGGCCAAACGCTCACGGCTACCGGTGGTTGGGTGGCAGACAACCCAGCATTCGGTGTGCGCGCATCGGTTGAAATCGGTTCGGCTGGACAGTTCGCGGCCTCGGCTGGCCTTACCCCTGAGGCCACGGTGGGTGTTGATGCGTCGCTGCGGCGAACGTGGTTCACAGGCGCGTCCTCGTCCCTTGACACGTGGTGGCGCTCAGGGCTCCACCCGGGGACTGGGCTGCAGGCGTCCGGCTTGCATGCCACGACGCGCGTGGGACCGGTTTACCTTGCCGCCGAGCGCTCGTGGGCGCAAGACCTGCAAGCACTCCCTCAGGCCTACGGCACGCGACCTGCTGGGGTGTCGGGACCGTACGACCTGCTTGAGATGCGCTTTCGTGGCCGGCCCGAAGTTCTGAGTACGGTCCGTGTTGAACGGTTTCTGGACATGCACGCCATCACCGTGCCGCTTGCCGCACCACGATTATGGTCGCGGGATACCACCGCGTTGGCCGCAACCACCCTCCAGCTTGAGCCGCATGGACGAAGCGAGGTCGGGGTTGCCTGGGGGCTTGAAACCAACCGTAGGCGGGGGCCGAGCGCCCGTGGTCGCCAGTGGTGGTTGGTGCGTGAAACCGCATCAGAGCGGTTCGTCGCACCCGGATTTGATGCCCAACTCGCATTTGATGCCGCAGGTGGACGCACCGTCGTGCAGGCGAGCACCGCAGGAACCCCTACGTCTCCGACCATGGGCCGTTTGGCTGTCTCCTACGAGCGCAACTCGGCAACATCCACGTTCGTCATGCTTGGTGACGGGTCTATGCACCTGGCCGTTGAGGTGCGTCTCGGGCTCGCGTCGCCATCCGCACCGGCTTGGTAGGTTTTTAGCGTGGAACACGAAACGGCTGCCGTCTTCCCTGCCACCTTGCATGTTCAGGGTCATGACGCCGTTCGCGACCACCTGACCCACAGCACCGCGGCCACATTTTTGTTTGTTGGTCCACCCAATGTGGGTAGGCGTACGACCGCGCTCTGGTGGTTTGCCTACCTGAACTGCGAAAGCGATACGCGTCCTTGCGGGCGTTGTGCTTCGTGCCAACGTTGGCAAACCGGCTATCACCCCGACGTGCTGATTAAAGAACCGGTGGCCACCACCCGGTCGGGTGCGCAAGCTGCGAATCCTGTCCTGCGTCTTGATCAGATTGCCCTTCGCCGTGGCCCGGGGGCCGACCCCAACCCGCTGATTCCGTGGTTGCGTTCTGCCCCAAGTGGAACCGTCAAGATGGCCATCGTGATGGCGTCCGACAAAATGACGGAATCGGCTGCTAACGCGTTTTTGAAGACGCTTGAGGAGCCGCCCGCAAACACGAAGATCGTGCTGATCGCCCCCAGTCGCTCTTCGGTCCTGCCCACGGTCGCATCGCGTGCAGAAACCGTCCGCTTTGGATCGGTGCCGGTCACACCGGGAGCGAACGAGCCTGCCTGGCGATCGGACATCCGTTACGGTCGCGTGGGTGCGGTGATGCGTTCAAGAAGCGCCGACGTGTCCGACGGGGAGTGGCGTGAACCGATTGAGGCGTTGGTGACAGCCATGGACCACGACACCGCCGCCTTGCTGGACGCGTGTGAGCGCTTTGTGGAGGCGGAACGGAAGCATCCTGAGGTCGACTTTGAGGGGAATCTGGTGGAGCTTGTGCGCGCCGAAAGACCGGAGTGGTTGGGGGCGCTGGTTCACATCATGGTTGAACGACGCGAGGCGAAAGCGGCCTACGTCTCCCAGCGCACGCTTTCCACGCACTTGGCGTTAGCGCTCGCTGCGGTCGTTTCTTGAAGGTGACACCAGTTCATCTTTGGGGACCCGCTCGAGGTAGCCGTCGTCCGTTTTAAGGTCCACACTTTGATCCAGTGCGTGCACCTTGACGACCTTGCCGCACGCTCCGCTATGGGCATGACAGGCTTTTGACCCCTTTTTGGGAAGGTTTTTGACCAACTCGCGGTACATATCGTGCTCGTACTGCAAGCAGCACATCAACCGTCCGCAGGTGCCGCTGATCTTGTCGGGGTTCAGTGGCAACTGCTGATCGCGCGCCATGCGAATCGACACGGTCGAAAAACTCTGAAGCCACGTTGACGAGCAGGAGCCGGAGCCACACGCCCCAAGCGTGCCAATAACGCGCGCTTCATCGCGTGGGCCGACGTTGACAAGCTCAACGCGGGCTTCGGTGTACGGCCGTACGGCTTGCACCAAAAACCGCAAGTCGGGCTTGGCTTCAGTGGAGTAGGTGATGGTCAACACGCGTTCGTCCAACGAGAAGGACGCCGACACGATCTTAATGCGTTCATCCGGCAGGACCTCGCGGGCACGCGAGCGTGCCAGCCAAAGCAAGTCGTTGGCTTTTGCATCCAGGGCTTCTTGCTGGCGAAGGTCGTCCGATTCAGCCACCCGCACGAATTCACCGCGAGCGGGATCACGCGGCATCACGTCGCTACGAACCGTGCCAATCTCAAGGCCACGCTTGGTTTGAACCACCACAGCGGCATCCTTGGGTGGCGGATCGGCCGGTGCCGTAAACCACGTCAGCTTGGGCCCTTGGTTGAGGCGAATCGCAATGCAATCAGACATGAGCAAGCCCTAGAATAGACCATTTTCGGTCACGTTGGAGCGACCGTCCTCGTGGACCGGGTCGGCGCCTTTAAGCAACGAACGAACGGGAGCAAACGTCTTGCGATGCTCTCGGCTGGGGCCGAACTTGGCGAGGGCCTCGCGGTGGGCTGCTGCACCGTAGCCTTTGTGCCCTGCAAACCCAAATCGGTCGTCGGCCGCGTGGGCGACGTCGGTCATGTAACGGTCTCGTTCCGTTTTCGCTAGAAGGCTCGCAGCCGCCACCTGCCAGCTGACGTGCTCGCCCTTCGCAGGCGCGCGAACCGGTAGGCCGACGCGTGTGAGGTAGTCCGTCACCAACGCTGCAGGTGGCACGTGAAGCGTGGTGACACAACGACGTACCGCCCACCGTGTGGCCTCAAGGACACCGATGTCATCCACCAGTGATGCCGGTGCGTGCACCACACTAAACGCGAGGGCAACCCGCCGCACCTCGTCTGCTAAGACCTGACGGCGGGCGGGCGTGAGACGTTTCGAGTCAACGAACGCATGCTTTGCGTGGGGTAGGACGACCGCCGCGGCGGTGACAGGGCCGGCCCACGCTCCCCGGCCGGCTTCGTCAACCCCAGCGACTGGGGTGAAGCCTGCGGCGTAGAGGGTGCGTTCGTAGTGCCAACCGTCATGCGTCTCAGCCGCAGCCATGGTTCGACTTTACCGCTGCGGTGTTGCGTTACTTCGCCGGTTCGAGCAGGCGGTTGCTACGCTTCAATCATGCGTTTACGTTGGGCTTCGGCTGTGTCTCTAGTGGCGTCAATGGTGATGCTGATAGCGCCCTGGCTTGCACCCAACCTTGCTCCGAGCAAACCGGTGGTGGTGATCGACGACTCACGCAGTGTGGATGCCGGTGCGTTGCGTGAGGTAGCGGGCGATATAGAGCGTTTGCGTCTTGACGACGTGCGCTGGGCAAGCCAGCCTGGGGTGTCGCAGCCGCGTGCACTAGGCATCAACCGCGAACCCTCCGACCGTTCCAATATCGCTTCGGCAGTGGCGGTGGCGATGACACGTAGCGACGAGGTGATCGTGGTGTCCGACGGCCGCTTCACGGACGCCAGTTTGGATCTTCCAGGACCGCCGGAGCGTTTGACGATGGTGCTGGTACCAACGATCGCGTCACCGCGCATTGCCGGTGTGGCCACACCGTGGCGGTTACCGGCTGGCAGCACCGGTGAAGCGCAAGTCACCGTTGCCGCCCAACCTGATGGTCGTCCACTGCGTTTGTCTTGGTCGCTCGGGGACGCGTCGGGATCGGTCCCCGTGGTCGCTGGGGATGCTGGCCCGACCGTGGTGCCGCTGACCGTTCCGAACGAGGCGCGCGGAGCGTTACCCCTGGCCATTCAGCTCACGGACGGTCCATCAGGGGAGGTGGTTGACGTCTGGCGTGACACCGTTCAGGTAGCACAGCCCGCGCTTGTCGGCCTTGTCGGGGCGCCTGACTTGGTCGCGCCCCTCACGTCGGCTGGTTTTCAGGTGATGCCGTTGGAGGCTGGGACGCCATTCCCCTCACGGCCAGACGTGGTGGTCACAGGCCGTTCCCTGGCCGAAACAGAGGCCGCCCTTGGGGACGTCGCGTCGTTCGTCGACCGTGGTGGTGGCCTGGTGTTGGTTGGGGGTGAGGCATCGTTTAGGGCTGGCGGTTGGCAGGCCGAACGGGTCGCTGCGGCGCTGCCGGTGCGTCTGCCGCCACAGCCGGGATCGGGTGAGGCGTTGGTTGTGGTGCTCGATCGCTCCACATCCATGGCCCAGGGAGACCGACTTGGTCGTTCTGTGACAGGCATCGTGCGGCTACTCTCGCGGCTTGAGGCAAACGACCGGTTTGGGGTGGTGTCCTTCGCGACGGAGTTTCAAACCGACGTTCCGTTCGGCCTGGTGACGTCATCGGGGCGTGCCCAAGCTGAAGCTGCCTTGCGGGGGCTTGAGCCGAACGGGGCCACCTACATTGATCCTGCCTTAAACCAGGCCCTTGCGTGGCTTGAAGACACTGAGGCTGAACGGCGTGAAATCGTGATTGTCACGGATGGTGAACTGTCGGAGGGTCGGCCTCAGTTGACGGGCGCGTTTGACACGGAGGCTTTCGTGTTGCGCGCGCAGGCTGCAGGCATCACGCTGCAAGCGGTGGCCATCGGCGATCGCTCGGATGTTGAGGAGCTTGAGGCGTTGGTGGTACCCACCGGTGGTTCCGTAACGGTTGCGACGAACGGTGACGCGATCGCCGATCGTGTCGATGAAGCGTCCGACCGTCAATCGGAAGCTTGGTTGATTGATCCTGCCGGGCCCGTCACCACCCAAGCCCATCCGGCCACGCCTTCTGGTTTGCAGCTCCCGGCGGGGCGTTGGCATCAAGCCACCGCCAAACCGGCAGCATCGGTGTTGGTGGGTGACGCTGAGGCACGGGTGGGGGTGGCCGCTGCCAACGTCGGTTCCGGGCGTAGTGTGGCCTTTACGGCTGCTGATTGGTCGGACCTGACCGATGACATCGTTCGTGCCACCTGGTGGACGCAAAACGCGCGCGAGGATGTGGAAGTTGCCGTCAGCAGCGTCGGATTGAATGCGGTGCGGGTGACCGTGAACGGGCCAACCGAGGGTGGGGACCAGCCTTGGTTCGTTCGGACCGGTGGTACCGAACAGCCTTTGGTGGAGACGAGGCCTGGACGTTTTGAGGTGGTGCTTGACCGCGTGCCTGGTGCGCCGACCACGGCTGTGGTCGTGGGTGGTGCCGGCGAGCGGCGTCGGGTGCAGCTGCCAGGGACGCGCGAGTTGGATCCTGCCGTTGAGGACGGCCTGGCGTGGGTCGAGCGACATGGGGGTACGACCGTGACGGAGTGGCCTGATCGGTCCGTCTTGACGTTACGGTCCTTGAACGGTGACCGGCCTTACCAACCGTTCGTGTGGCTCAGTGGCGTGTTTTTCCTGATGGCCGTTTGGCTTGAGAGACGGTGGTTTACGCGTCTACCTTGACCTCGTCTTGGGGGACCGTCGGTTCATCCACCGGCTGCGACGTGACCTCGCGCAGCACCGCTGTGGCGTACGAACCTTTTGGCAGTTGGAACGCGAGGGTGTAACCGTTCTCCTCCGCCTCAAAGCTTGGGTTGGTCAGTAGCACGCGGCTTAAGCGCCGGTCGCCACGACGGGTGGCGAGCTGCGCCCAGCGAACGCCAAGTTCGCCAAACGCCTGGGCCTCAAGCTCACCCGCATGCCCGTCGGACATCCGCACCTTCTTGCCGTGCAACGGAATCAGGGCACTAATTTCAGCATGTTGGACGCGTGGGGTTTCACTGGCTGGATCTTCCACCTTAAATGTGCCACCGGTCTCGTGTTTACGGGCCCAGTCGCCGTCGGTCAAGCCGAAAAACAGTCCTTCTTCGATGCGTAACGCCAACACACGGTTGAAAAGCCAGCTTTGAACGGCAGACAGGAAAAAGCGTTTCAGGCGATGGTCGCCGCTGACTTGGGCGCCGTCAAGCAACTTGAGGCCGTCCTCAACGTTGCCGCCATAACGGCCAAATCGTTGCGGGCCGAAGTAGTTCGGCACCCCCCTCTGCGTGAGGGCTTGAAAGCGTTCGCTGGCCGCCTTAACCTGCGCATCTGAGGCGTCACGGATACGAAGGGTGAAGTGGTTGCCGTGAAGGTGCCCCACCCCAAGCTTGTTTTTGTGGCGTGACTCCTGCAAGATCTCCGTGCCGTCGAGTGCCTCAAGGGCGCGACGCGCGTCATCGTGTTGTGACCAAGGAACCGATAACCACTGTTCGGTGACGGCATGCTTATCCTTCAGGCCTGCCACACCGATCCGGGATTCGCTGATGCCGTGCGCCACGAACGCTTTCACCACGTCACGGGTGGTGAGGTTGCGTTTCCTGATGTGCATGTAAAAGTGTGAGCCGTGACCGCTTGGTTCGTAGGCGGGCACTTCACGCACAATGAAGTCTTCGGGTTCCTCGCGGGCCGTGCCGCCCGAGGCTGGAAGGTCTTCCAGGATGGATGGAAGATCCGCCCACCGGAACCCACCGCGTCGCAGCGTCAAGCTTGCCCAGTGTCCCCGAGGACGTCTTCAATATCTTCGGTCAGGCGTTCGTACATCATGTCGGTCGCGTCGCTGAGTCGCTGCACCAAGGAGGGCGCGGCGAGTAGGCGTCGCGCTTCGGTGTAAGGCAGGTGGAGGTTGGCACACACGAAACTTGCTTGGTAGAGCGGCTCATCAGGCATGGCGGCACGTGCTTGCTTACGGACGGACTCCGCAAAGAAACGCTCGCTGTACGCCTCAAAGGCGGTCACGGCATCCCAAGCAGCCAGCCGTTCAGCATTGGGATCGACACGCTCCACAGGCCACGGTTCGGCGTTTACCCAGTGGAGGGGGCGCTCCCCACCGGTGGGTTCCGCCACGAGTTCAACCGTGTCCAAGGTGACACGTACCCGCTCAATGCCGTGGGCGAGAAGGTGGATGGTGCCGTCAGGCTGGTCTTGCGTTTCTACGATCTCCATGCGCGTGCCCGCCTCAGCCGGTTCCGCCTCACCGGTGTCCGGCAAGGTACCGACCACAAACGCTGGCTTTTCCATGTCCATGGCCGCCTTGACCAGACGCTTATAGCGGGCTTCAAACACCCGCAGAGGCAGCGTCATGCCCGGAAATACCACGGTTTCAAGTGGGAATAAGGGCAGGACCTTCATGGCCTTCACGCTACCAGCGGTTCGCCTTAGCTGCGACCGCTAACGTAACCAAACGATGTCTAGCAAGCTCGCTACAAGCAGCAAACTTCCGATCCACAGGTTTAAGTTGAATGCCCCCAGCGCCCGGCCGGCGCCGTCCCGCACAAGAAGGCGTAACTGCCATGCCAGGAGCGGTGCCACAACGGCAAGGACCGCCACCAGGAACGCGGCACCTAGGGGCCCAGCAGCCACCCCAAGCCCGATCCATGACGCCACAGCGGTGATGTACATGCCAGTGGTGACCGCGATTGCTGCGTTCCGGCCCAAGTCGGCAGGGATGCTGTGGACACCATGCTGCCGATCGAATGCTTCATCAAGCATGGCGTACACCACATCGAAGCCAGCAATCCATGCTGCGGCTGCAGCCCAAAGCAGCCATGCTTCAAGCGTGAACGCGCCAGAGACAGCGATATACCCTCCAGCGCCTGCCGCTCCGACGGTAATACCGAGCCACACATGACAGAGCCAGGTGAAGCGCTTGAGGTACGGATACACCACAAAAAACAGCATGGCGACCGGCAGCAACGCGGTGGTGAGCGGATTCAGGTTGACGCCCGCCAAGACGAACGCCGCAGCCCCCGCCAGGGTGACGCCCCACGCGCCAGCCAGGCTTAAGCGGCCAGAGGGCAGTTCGCGGTCGGCGGTCCTTGGGTTTCGGCGGTCGATCTCACGGTCGATGATGCGGTTAAGCCCCATGGCGCTGGTGCGTGCACCCACCATGGCAAGCAGCACCAGTGCGACGGTCAACCAGCCAGGCCACCCATCGGCGGCTAAAAAGACACCAAGAAAGGCAAATGGGAGCGCAAACAGGGTGTGCTGAAACTTGACGAAACTGAGCATGGTCGGCAGCGTGGCCTGCGCTGTCCCGCCGGTCATGCGTCTCCGTCCAACCCCAACTCGTCACGCACGGACTCGAATCCTGGACGCCCCATCAGCGCGTACGTGTATCGCTTGCCCATTTCAACGCCAGGCTGATCGAAGGCATCAATCCCCATCAGTTCGCCCACCAGCGCGGTCTGCCACATGAAGGTTTGTAGCAACGCACCGAAGGTTGCGGGGGTCAGACGCTCGATGGTGAGGGTCACGCTTGGACGGCCGTTGTTGGCGAGGGCGGCGGCAGTCGCAAGCTGCTCAGCGTTCATGAGGTCTTGCAGGCGGTGGCCGCCCAAGTAGGCGAGGTCTTGAAGGCTGTCGTTGGGTTCAGGCAGGACGACGTGATGGGCCGCTTCTGCGAGTTTAATGAACACCGTCCACTTGTCGTTAGGGCCCTCGTTAAACAGTTGAACTTGCGCATGCTGATCCGTCGTCCCAGACGCAGGAATGGGGGTGGTCCCTGCATGAACAATGCCGCCATTACGGTCGAGACGTTTACCGAGCGATTCGGCCCACAGTTGGACGAACCAATCAGAGAGCCGCCTCAGACGTGAGCTATACGGCATCATCACGACCATATTCAGGCCAAGCGGACGCAGCATCTCGTGCGTCAGAGCCAACCGGGCAGGCAGACTGTCGACGCCCAACGCCGCCACGTCCTCATTGACGGAGGCTGCGCCTTCGGCCATGCCTTGGACGTCGTAGCCCATCAGGATCGACGGCACCACGCCGACCGGTGTTAGCACGCTGTAACGGCCTCCCACCGACGGTGGGATATCAAACGTAATGAGGCCGCGCGATTGCGCCATCGGACGCAAGATGCCGGCTTCAGGATCGGTGGTGACCACGATGTGGCGGTCGCCCTTCTCCGCCCCTAAGTGACGGTGAAGCCACGCTTCAAAGAGCATGTAGGCCGCCATCGTTTCAGCGGTCGTTCCGCTTTTCGATACGACGTTCACCACCGTGTGCCGGGGGTCAAGGCCGTCCATCAGGGGTTGGATGACGTCGGGATCGACGTTGTCAACAACGTGCAGCTGCGGCTTTGTTTCATGGTGTTGCTTGAACGCGTCGTGGACGGCAAGCATGCCAAGCGCGGACCCGCCGATACCGAGGACCACCACATCCGTC
This sequence comes from uncultured Trueperaceae bacterium, assembly GCA_913057165.1. Taxonomy (GTDB): domain Bacteria; phylum Deinococcota; class Deinococci; order Deinococcales; family Trueperaceae; genus SLSQ01. Next base: position 57,384 of record CAJXNS010000005.1, on the reverse strand, counting down.
ACGTCCGGGAAGGCTTGACGTAAGACGGCCTGATGGTCGGCAAGCGCATCGAGCGTGCGGGTCGGTTGATCGATCCAACCCAACATGCTGTCTGGTTGCTGGCGGTCACCTTGAAGGCGTTGCAGCCCAGCCGCGAGGCGTTGCCTCAGGTCAGTCGACGCGCCTGAGGAGGGCACCGCAAGGCCACCGTCGGCGACATGTGCCTCGAGCGAGTAGCGTTCATCAAGATTGATCATGGGCGTAAGCGTACCCCTGAACTAACCGCGCGTTGGAACGCGTTCACACAGCGTCGTCGATCGGTTCTTGCGCTCGGTTGCCCGTGTCGGAGCGACGCACGAAGGCGTGAACAGGCCAAGGTGAATCGACGTGCCACCGCTCACCTTCACGGAACTCCCGTCCCTGGGTTGGGAAGACGACCAGGGGCCAACCCACGTTGAGGACCGCATACTCGTCGCCGACCTGCACGACTTCGCCGTGCGCCGTAAAGCGGCCATGTTCATGCGACTGCCAGGTGGGTGCCTCATGGGTTTGGTCTTCTGAAGCAACGTCGACGTAGTCCGCTTGGACGTTGAGCACGACGTCATGCTTTCCTGGGGTCGCATCGTAGGGGTTCGTTCGCTCAAAGGCGTAAAGCACCTGGCCGTCAATCAGGAGTTCAAGCAGAGCGCTGCCTTCAGGCCGCGCAAAGACGTGGGCCTGGACGCCGTTGGCTTTAAAGTTTGCCAGTACCGCCTGCGGGGTGTCGTCAAGCATCGCGGCGAGTCTACCCGGTACGCGTGCTACCCTGCCGGCGTGAAGCATGCACGCGGCAAACGTGTCCCGTTGAACCCCCGCTCGGCGCAGGCCGAGCGGGGGTTTTGCATGGGCTGTCTTGATGGTGCTGTCGCAAATGAAACGACGAGGTGAATGGCGTGAACGACCTTTTTGAATTACAAACCGTAGACCTTGAGATTGTGGCGTTGGAAGAGAAAAAGAACGACGTGCCTACCGAACTGATTGAGGCGCGGCAGGACCGTAAGGCGTTGGATGACGAACGTGCCGCCCGGGAGGCGGAACGCAACGAACTGCAAGGCAAGGTAAACGAGGCGGAGGCCGAATTGGCGCGCTTGCGTGAACGCATTAAGCTGGCATCCAGTTCGGCGTTGCAAGCAGGGACCGCCAAAGAGGCATCCCAATTCCAAAACCAGGAGTTGCAGTTCAGCACACGCGCTCAGGAGATTGAAGAGGACATCTTGCCGCTCATGGAGGAGCTGGAGGGTGTCGAAACGAAGCTTGCTGCGCTTGATGAGCGTCTGGCTTCCGTCGTGCCTGCACTTGAAGAACTTGAGGAAGCCGAACAGGCCCGGTTGGGTGACATCAACGGCACCCAAAAAGAACTTGAGGCTAAACGAGACAGCATGGCGGAGGGGATTGACCCGACCCTGCTTAAACAGTACGACAGCGTGCGGAAGGCCAAGCGCGGCCTCGGCATCGTGAAGGTCACGGCCGAAAAGCGTTGCGGTGCCTGCAACGTCCAGCTTCCCTTGCATGTTCAGCAGAAACTGAAGCGCGGAGGCGACCTGGTACGTTGCCCGTCGTGCGGCCGGATTCTCGCTACGGAGGGTTGACGGTCTAGCGCAGTTCGCTAAGTGGGTTTAGAGCCGTTCCGTTGCGCCTGATCTCGAAGTGAATGTGGGGTCCGGTTGACAGGCCAGTCGACCCGATCCGACCGATCACCTCATTTTGGTCCACCCACGCACCGTTGCTGGTGAGGATTTGGCTTTGGTGCGCATACCAGGTTTCATCTCCCCCGGCGTGACGAATGCGCACGAGGTAACCGTAGCTTCCTGACCACCCTGCAAAACTCACGGTGCCGCTGCGCGATGCGACGATCGGCGTGCCTGTGGGCGCGGCGATATCGAGACCGCGATGGAAGTTGGATGTGCCCATGCCAAGGTTGCGACGCCCGAAGTAGCTGGTGATCCGGCCGTGCACCGGCCAGACGTACATGTTCTCAAGCTCGCGTACTTTGGCGAGACGCTCAAGCGCTGCGGTGGGTTCCACCCCGGGGAGCCACAGCAGCATGCCGGGTTTGAGATCGTTTGGTGTGTGCAAACGGTTGGCACGCACCACATCCACGGGATCTGCACCGTAGTGGTGGATGAGTCCAGCCAGGTCAAGGCCCTGCTCCCAGGGCACGAGAAGGCCTGTGCCAGCCGGAGGAATCAGCAACTCAACCCCGACGGGTAAACGGTCGAGCGAGCTGAGGTCTGGGTTGGCGCCGACCAAGCTTTCCATGCTGATGCCGTAACGTTCGGTGATGGCGCTTAACGTCTCTCCCGATTGCAGGACGTGGAGCTTGAAGCCTGGCGGAGGCTCGGGAGCCGGCAAGGCGTAACCGCCGGTGGCTTCACCGAGGGGCACGCGAATGAGGTCTCCTGGGTGCACGACCACACTTTGCGTACCGTTCGCTTCGAGGACCGCATCGACAGGAAGGTTGTACATCGACGCCACGTCGGCGTACGTCTCACCGGGTTGGATGGTGTGCAGTGCGAAACCCTCAGCGGATGCCGCAGGGATGAGAAGAAACCAAAGGAGGACAAACACGCTCGTGCGCTGTGGCAGCTGCCCTTGTTCGCTCACAGGCCTTAGTGTACCTACGGTTCTGAGCGTCCGATGAGAGCGAGCGGTTCGGTGATGACAGGCGCACCGTCCAGCATGAGACTCTCCTCCCCGAGAACGTCTTTGTCGCACAAGGCCAGGCCGAAGCGAACCTCGCCTGGCTGCATGGTGGACGCTTGCCAGACGACGCCTGCCTTCACGCCGCTTGCCGTTTGCAGTTCGCTGGGATCGACCGTTTCAGCAGCGCCCTTTTGATGGAAGGGCTTAATCACGCGCTTGAGGTTGGCCCGTGCGTCGAGTCGGGCCATGACTTCTTGGCCTAAGTAACAGCCTTTGTGGTGGTCCACCAGGCCTTCAAGACCAAGAACTTGTGGGAGCTGACCCACGCCGTAACCTTCGGTCATTGCGGGGTGCCCAGCAGCAAGACCGAGCACGTCTTCAGCTTCAACTGAAAGGGCGTGATGGTCGTTTAAACCAAGGGCGTCAACGACGCGCGAGGCATCTTTGGCGAGCATGGAGATGGACACGGCTGGGAACGGGGATCGCTCGAATGCGGCCACCAGCAACGTGGCTCCAGCGCGTTCCACCGCTTGAAACGAGGTGGGTTGCGGAATCGCGATGCCTAATCGATCCAGCGTCCACGTCTCGGCTTCGCGGCCGGTCACAACCACGTGTTGCAGTGTCTCTGTGAGGTCGGTCAGGGTCACGTCATCAAAAACAATATGTCGCTTGAGCGCGTCCCATACGAACGGCTGGCGGTGACCGTGGACCCAGATGTGCACGTCGTCTGGTCGTACATGCACGTCCATTAACGCCTGCGCTTGACCTTTGATGTTGAGCATGAGGGTTTGGCGACGGTCGCCAGGCTGCAGCCGGCGCATATCCTGGGTGACCTGTCCGTTCAAAAAGTTAAGCCGGTCGTGACCCGTCAGCCGTAGTGAACGGCTGCCTGAAGGCGTAAACCAGGCCACACCGTCAGCCAGTTGCTGCCAGTCTGTGTCGCTGAGGGGTTCAAGCCATGCCACGCCACGAATTTTACGGGTTGTGGTTCGGTTGGGGTGTTGTGTTGGCTTGTAAAGGCCAATCGATGAGGGTGAACTCGAAGGCGTTGATGACGGTGACACCGTCCTCGGTGACGTACTGCCGTGGGGCGTTTGCACCGTTCAGGTGCACGTGCCCGTGCACATGAAGTTTAGGCTTCCAGCGCGCGTGAAAACGGTTGAACGCCGGAACCCCCCGGTGTGGGTAGTCCTCACCGGCATGCGGACCGACCGGTGCTGCGTGCGTCAGCAGGATGTCAACGGCGCGACCTTGGCGCCATTGGTTGAAACGTAACGCCGGGGCCATCTGCCAGGCGAAACGTTCAAACTCCCACTCGCGGTACTGGTGTTCACCAGGACGGTAGCGCGGACTGCCTTCAAAGCCGGCGATCAGCAGACCTTTGTGTTCAATGACCCGGCGGTGGAGGTTGATGCAGCCTCCCGGAAGGCGTGTCTCGTTGGTGTCCGGATCACGAACGTAGCCGTTGGCGTGGTTACCGAGGACGTACAGCGGCCGGAGGGTCGATTTGGTCGCCAGGAATTCGAGCACGTAACCGGGCATATCGCCTGCTGCAAGGATGAGATCGATGGGTGGCAGGTTGTCTGGAAAGTTAGAAGAGTAGACGAATGGCGATACCGCATCCGAGATCGCCAGGATGCGCAACCCCGAACGGTCGCCGGGGTCAGCCGTCACGTCAGGTTCACTCGCCGGACGATTCCTCGCCACCGGAAGCCCGCCATTCCAAACCACTCCAAATAAGATCGTTGAGTTCACCGTCCAGCACGGCGTCAGGATCGTGCGACATGAGCGCTGTGCGGTGGTCCTTGACGTAACGCTTATCGAGCACGTAGCTACGGATTTGCGAACCCCATTCGATGGCTTTCTGTTCGCCGCGAGCCTTCATTTGCTCCTCAAGACGTTTGCGTTCTTCACGCTCAAACAAACGGCTCCTGAGCACCGTCATGGCTTTTTCGCGGTTTTTGATTTGGCTCTTTCCGTCTTGACACGTCACCACAATTTCATCCGGCGTGCCGCCCTTGTAGACAAGGCGTACGGCGGAATCGGTGGTGTTGACGCTCTGTCCACCAGGTCCGGAGGAGCGGTACACGTCGACGCGCACGTCGGACGGGTCGATGCTGACGTCGGCGGTGTCGTCGATTTCGGGCATGACCTCGACCGATGCGAAGCTCGTATGTCTGCGTCCTTGACCGTCGAACGGGCTGACGCGCACCAGCCGGTGGACGCCATTCTCAACACTTAGCAGACCGAAAGCGCGCGGTCCACGAACGATGATCTGGGCGTAATCCACCCCGTTGGGAGCTTCTTGGTTGCCGACGGCGTCCAAGAGTTCGACTTGAAAGCCGTTACGTTCCGCGTAGCGGCGGTACATCCGCAGGAGCATGCCGGCCCAATCGGAGGATTCCGTCCCCCCTGCTCCCGGCTTGATCGTGACGATCGCCGGCCGGTCGACGTGCTGACCTTTGAACAAGGTTTCTTTGTAGAGCTCGCTCAGGCGGGCGTCGATACGTTCGCGCTCGTCGGCCAGGTCGGGCGCGTCCTCAGGGCCGGCCATCGCCTCAAGCTCACAGAACGCATCAATATCGGAGGCGACCTCGTCGAACGTGCCCACCACATTACGCAACTGGGACGCACGCTGCGTCACCGCTCGGGCGTGATCAGGATTGCCCCACAGGTTGGGGTCGTTGAGTTCCGGTTCGAGTTCGCCTAGTTGCGAACGCTTCGCATCGAGGTCAAAGATACCCCCGGAGTTGGGCTAGTCGGTCTTGAAATTCGTGCATAACGGTCCTCCCACGCCCTTGAGGGCGGCAGCTAACGATGCTGGCGATGGTAACGTACAGAACAGCATTCGTGTGGTTTGGAGGGCATCCAAACCAAATTTAAGATGCGCAAGGAGACGCTGCATGCCCATCCTCGATCGTTTCGACTGGATCGATGCGATTGACGTGGCGGTGTTGGTCTTGCTTGCCTACCAGGCGTTCGTGCTCATCTCGGGTACGCGCGCTTGGAATCTGCTTCGCGGCATCCTGGCGGTCGGCCTGGTGTACGGCTTGGCTCGCCTGCTTGGCTTGTCAGCCACGACCTGGTTGTTTGACCGTCTCGCTCCGGTCGGCATTTTGGCGCTCGTGATCGTCTTCCAACCTGAACTGAGAAGCGCCCTTGAAAGGGTCGGTCGCAGGCGCCTCAGACGGGCCGGTGCCGATCGGCCCATCGACGAGATCATGCAGGCGGTCCGGACGTTGTCCCGCACCCGCACAGGGGCCCTGATTGCGCTTGAGCGCAACGTACCGATCGCCGATGTGGGCGACCAAGCGGTTGAGTTGAACGCCCCCGTGAAAGCGTCACTGATCGAGACAGTATTTCAGTCCGAAGGGCCGCTCCACGACGGTGCAATGGTGATCCGTAACGACCGACTCGCCATGGCCGGGGCCATATTCCCGTTGTCGGACGTTCAGGGCGGTTGGAACGCACGCCTTGGCACCCGCCACCGGGCAGCCCTTGGCATGGCGGAACAATCGGACGCCTACGTCATTGTCGTCAGCGAAGAACGGGGGGACGTCTCAGTCGCCCAAAACGGGCATTTGCGGACCGACATGACCCCTTCCGATCTCCTACCGGACCTGAAAGCGTTTTTTCAGCGGCGCGACGGCGATCGCGCTTGAGTCCAGCGGCCGTTTCCGTCTGGCTGGGCACCTACGCAACATCGGGATGCCGGTAGACTTTCGGGTCTGTGCCCGCCTGCTCGGGGCGGCATTGGGAAGGTTTTGATGAGCCAAACACTTACCATTCGTCTTTACGGCGATCCGATTCTCCGCAAGCCAGCCATGCCGGTGACCACGTTTGACGAACACCTACGTGCTTTAGCGGAGGCGATGCAGCGCACAATGGTCGAAGCCAACGGTGTGGGATTGGCAGCCCCGCAAGTGGGCGTGCCCTTCCGGCTGTTGCTGGCCACCGAATTGCACGAGACGGCGAGCGATGATGAACCCGACAACGCCATCACGCACGTGTTGGTCAATCCCACGATCAGCGAACGGTCTGGCTTGCAGCACGGCGTGGACGGCTGCCTGTCCGTGCCTGGCATTTGGTTTGAAGACATGCCACGTGATGACCGCGTGGTGGTGAACTACCAAGACCTCCAGGGCGATCCTGGCACGCTCACGGCGGAGGGGCACTTCGCCCACGTGCTGCAGCACGAAATCGACCACCTCAACGGCGTGCTGTACTTCGACCGACTTGAAGGTGACGCCAAGAAGACATTCTTAGAAGAGCACCGCAGCGAGCTTGCCGACATCCAGCGTGAAGCCAAGCGCATCGTTCGCACGGTCGGCCCCACATTCGACGCTGGGGTGCGGTAACACCATGCGTGTCGGTTTCATGGGATCCCCGGCGTATGCCCTGCCAACGCTTGAGCGTCTGCACGAGCTGCATACCGTCACCGCGGTCGTGTCCCAACCCGCCAAGCCCGCTGGACGCGGCAAACGGGTGTTGGCCACGCCGGTCGAACGCTGGGCACGCGAGCGTGACATGGCCGTTTGGACGCCCCAAAAGGTGGGCGATGATCCTGAGGTTCAGCGTGCCCTGGCAGACACCGACGTCACGGTTACGGTGGCATACGGTCAGCGCCTGCCGGCATCCCTCATCAACGCGCCCCGTCACGGAATCCTGAACGCGCATGCAAGCCTGCTACCGGCATACAGGGGCGCGGCACCTTTACAGCACGCGTTACTGGACGGTCTCGCTGAGACTGGCGTGAGCGTGATGCGCACCGATGTCGGCATGGATACCGGGCCTGTGTGTTTAACCCTCTCCCTTCCCATCCCGCCCGATATGACCCTTGAAGGCTTGTTTAAGGCCGCATCGCAACGGTCGGCCGACGCGATGGAAGCGGCACTCGACGCCCTCGAGAACGGCACGCTCGCCTGTGAGCCGCAGGACGACACGCGAGCCACCAAAGCCCCTCAAATCCGCAAAGCCGACGGTCGTATCCGCTGGAACGAAAGCGCTACGAGAACGGTCAACCGTTGGCGCGCCTTGCAAGATTGGCCCGGCATCCAAACCGCCATTCACGGACACGTTTTTAAAGTCAACACCTTAAGCGGAGAAGAAGCACCTCATTGGGCACAAAACCCCGCGCTGGGTGAGGTGCTGGCCATCGACCACGATGGCGTCCTGGTGGCGTGCGCGACAGGTGCCGTACGCTTGCGGGAGGTCACCGCACCCGGAAAATCGCGGGTGGCAGCCCATGAATGGGCCAGAAACAACGGCGTGAAGGTGGGTGACCGCTTTGATTAACGTGGCGATCGTCGGGCGTCCCAATGTCGGTAAATCCAGCTTGTTCAACCGCCTGCTGGGGTCGCGTGACGCGATTGTGGAAGATGTCCCAGGCGTCACCCGTGACGTGAAGGAACGCATCATCGAACACGAAGAGGGTTGGCGTTACGCCCTCCTTGATACGGGCGGTCTTTGGTCTGCAGACGCCTGGGAAAGCGCTGTCTTGAGGCGGACGGAGCACGCCCTTGAGCATGCCGACCTGGTGCTTTTCTGCTTTGACGGTCGGGAAGGCATCTCGTCGGTCGACGAACGCATCGCTGACTGGCTCAGGGCGCGTAATGTCGCTGTGGTTCCGGTCGCAACAAAGATCGATGATGAACGTCATGCCGACAGTGCGGCCGTGATGGAAGCCTACGGGTTGGGTTTCGGTACGCCTGTCTTGACGTCCGCCAACCACGGTCGCGGCATTCCCGAAATCGTGGATCTGATTCGGCCTTTGGCCATTGAGGATGAATCGTTCGACACCTCCACCGATCGGCTGACCGTCGCGATTGTCGGTCGACCGAATGCCGGCAAGTCGTCGCTCCTCAACGGACTGCTTGGCGAAGAGCGCGTCATTGTAAGCAGTGAGGCGGGAACCACCCGCGACGCGATTGACGTGCAACTCGAGTGGGGTGGGCGGCCGTTTGTGTTGATCGATACGGCCGGGATTCGCCGTAAACCCAGTGAGGATCTTGAGTTTTATACGAAATTGCGAAGCGAACGCGCCATCCGCCGAGCCGACGTGGTGATTCTTGTGGTCGACCCGTTCGAGCTGGGTGACCATGAACACCGTCTTGCCAACATGGCGCTTGAACACGGAACACCCACCGTGGTGGCTCTTAATAAGATGGATTTGGTGGAAGGCAAACAGAAGCGTGAGGCCATGCAGCACGTCCGCACCACGCTAGAACACCTCCATTCAGCGCCACATTTGGCGATCAGTGCGCTGCATGGCGACGGGCTTGTGGAACTGTTGGCCGAGTGTGCATCTGTTTACGAGGAAGCGAACCAACGTATCGCCACCGGCCTGCTGAACGCGTGGGTGGAGGTCTGGCTTGAGCGTCAGTCTCCCCCGAACTTCAAAGGTCGGCCGCTGAAGATTTTGTACGCCACCCAGGCGGCCGTGGCCCCGCCCACGTTCATCATTTCGGTCAATCATGAATCGTTCGTGACCCGCTCGTACGAGCAGTATTTGATTAACCGCATTAAGGAAGACCTCGGATTCGAACGCGTGCCTGTGCGGGTGGTTTTTAAAGACCGCGCACAAGGCGGCGGTAAACGCGTGCGAACCGCGAACTAGCCGCTTGACTCAAGCTCGAAGGTCACGTGCGTGCGGCCACGCTTGGTTTGCCCACCTACCTCAACGAGCCGTGCACGCCCAAGCCCTCGCGCGAAAATTTCGCTGCCAACCTCTACTGGCGACGCCTTACCAGCTTGACGTCCATCGATGAAGACGTTGCCACCGGCAATACCTTTGCTGAACCAGCTGCGTGACGCGTTGAACGCTGCCGCACCCAGCGCATCGGTACGCATCGAAGCTGCGATGCGTTGAACGGTCTTCCAAACCGGTTGCGCGCACGGATCGACCGCCACAATCCGGTCATCCTGCACGGGCGCCAAGGCCTCCTCACGACCGAGTCGCACCTGAGCCTCAAGGGTCCCACCAACCCGCTGGACGTCACCGATCTGTGCTTCAGTCACACCGTACGCCGCAAGCAGCGTCCGCACGGCAGCGATATCGACTTCAGGCTCAAAACGAACGGTCGAGCAGACCTGTGGCGCGCTGACCCGCTGACGATCGAAAAGAAACCGTCTTTCCGCGCCCGCCATGCCGCCCCAGGCCTCCACAGTGGCGATGCCTGCCTCGCGGGCGGTGGTCAGGCATGCCGCCACCTCTGGACCGTCCATAAAGTCAGTGAAGCCGTCGGCTTGGAGGAGGCTTAGGCAGGCTTTGCGGTCGGAGGTATTCACGGGATGGGTCAACCTTTCTTGACGCTCAGCGGTCTCGCCCAGCGGTTGTGTGAACCTTACCGCGGACCCGGCAAGCGTCCGCCCGTGGGTGGGCTCGGTACGATGCGATCCATGACCACCCTTACCGTGCTTGGATCCACAGGATCCATAGGAACGCAAACGTTGGATCTGGCACGCTTTCACGGTTGGCGCATCAAGGCGCTGGTTGCCGGCCGCAACGACGCTGTGCTCATTGAGCAAATGCGCGAATTTGAGCCTGAGTTGGTGGTGTGTGATGCGTCCGTTTTGCATGCGGTTGCGGCTCAGGCGCCGGCGGGTACCCAGGTCGCGTCAGGTCCGGACGCCCTTCGGGATGCCAGCCAAATGCCGGTCGATACCGTGGTTGCGGCGATTCCGGGCATTGCTGGGCTGAAGCCCGTACGGCATGCCCTGGAGGCCGGACAGCATGTGGCCCTCGCCACCAAAGAGGCGATGGTGACAGCCGGCCCTCTGATTCACGACCTGCTTGAGCGGCACGGTGGGCGACTCTCGCCGGTGGATTCCGAGCATGCTGGTGTGGATCAGCTTCTGGTTGGGGAGCATCCCGATCGGATCGATACGGTGTTTCTAACGGCATCCGGTGGGCCGTTTCGGACTTATGCGGGCGACCTCCGTGACGTCAGCCCTGAACAAGCACTGAACCACCCAACGTGGAGCATGGGACCGAAGGTCACGATCGATTCGGCCACGTTATTCAACAAAGGCCTGGAGCTGATCGAGGCGGTTCACCTCTTTCACCTACCGGTTGAACGGGTGCAGGTGGTCGTCCACCCCCAATCGCTCGTCCACGCCTTGGTGCGCTTCCACGATGGTTCCCTTAAGGCACATGTCGGCCCGCACGATATGCGGATCGCCATCGCTTGGGGTATTGCCGGCCTTGAAAGGCCAGAAACACCTGTCGCACCGTTTGAACCCTTAGGGACTTGGGAGTTTGAGGCACCCGACCTCGTACGCTTTCCAGCCTTGAGGCTGGCCCGGGAAGCAGCTCAGGCGGGGCGTACCCTTCCCACAACCTTGAACGCTGCAGACGAGGTGGCGGTACCCATGTTTTTGGAAGGCCGCCTGACGTTCGATCAGATCCCCACGCTGATTGAGTCGGTCATGGAGCGAGCAGAGGGGCACGACCTCAGTTGGGAAACGATCGAGGCTGCCGATCTTGAGGCGCGCCATCTTGCGCATGAGGTCGTTCGGTCCTTCGCTTGAACTGACGGTCTGCCAACGGCGCAGCCGCAACGTTCATGAACGGCAATATGCGCCATACTTGACGGCATGGTTACCGCCCTTGTCTTTCTCGCCATCCTGCTCAGTGCGGTGCTCGTGCACGAGTTGGCTCACTATTTCAACGCACGTCAGGTTGGCGTGCGTGTTCGTAGCTTTAGCGTGGGTTTCGGACCGATCCTGTTCAAACGCCAGGCGTACGGCACCGAATGGCGTTTCTCGCTCCTTCCGCTTGGCGGATACGTGGACGTGGAAGGCTTGGCACCAGAGGTTGACGATTCTGGAGAACTAAAGCCTGCGCGTGACGGCTTGGCCGCCAAAGGCTGGCCTGCCAAGGTGTGGGTGCTGATCGGCGGGGTGATCGCCAACCTGATTTTGGGCGTGTTCCTCATGGCTGGCGCGGTCACCCTTGAACCGCTCTACCGCTCGTTCGTCAATCCGGGCGCGAACGTCGTACAAGGGACGAACATTGTGGGTGTTGAGCCCGGTTCTGTGGCCGCTGAGGTGGGACTTCAACCGGGAATGGCTCTTGTGGGTATCAACGGCGTGGATGACCCAAACCCGAACGAGGTGGTGGAAGCCATCCAGGGCACGGTTGGCGAGCTTGAGCTGCGCGTGGTGCAGGACGGCGAGCAGCGTACGGTGGTCGTTGCTTGGCCTCCTGAGGACCTTGCTGAGAACGAACGGCCGCTGTTGGGCGTTCAACTTGAACCGCGGGAGGTCGCGTCAGTCGGGTATGCGCAGGCGGTATGGGAGTCTTCGGTGTTTGTCGTGCGTTCCGTTCCGGAGATGGTGCGAAGTTTCGCGAGTGGTTTTGGTGCCGCCATCACGGGCCGTCAGAGTGAAGATGTTGCCGGCCCGGTGGGGATCGTTTCCATGGTGAATCAGGCAACACAGGTTGGCATCGCACCGGTGCTGTTTCTAGCGGCCGTGATCAATTTCTCGCTGGCGATCTTTAACTTGCTCCCCATCCCTGGATTGGACGGCGGACGTATTCTGGTGGCGTCGATTGCCGCCATGCGCGGCCGACCGTTCGCTCCTAAGCAGGAAGCGATGGTTCACTTCATTGGGGTGATGACGGTCTTAGCGCTGATCGTGCTGATTACCGTCCAGGAAATCGCTGCGATGCTGGTGTGACGTGTCGGACACAGCCACCGTCCTCATTTGTGCTTACAACGAAGCCCCTCGCGTGGGTGCCGTTGTTGAGGCAGCTCGGGGCGCTGCGCTCGGGCCGGTTGTGGTGGTGGATGATGGCTCCAGTGACGAAACCGCTGCCGCTGCTGAACGCTTTGGCGCACGGGTTGTCCGGCATGACGTCAACCGAGGCAAAGGGGCGGCTTTAGCGACCGGACTTGAGCAGGTGGCATCGCCGCTGACGGTGCTTGTGGATGCCGACCTGACCGGTTTGACGTCACACCATATTCAGCAGTTGGTCGAGCCGCTTGATGTCAACATCCCGTTGGCGTCACGAGGGGTCTTGATTGGTGGGCGGTGGGCAACGTCGGTCGCCCAAACCCTTGCGCCCAACCTCAGTGGGCAGCGCGGATTTCGCACCGTTGATCTACGGGCGCTCGGTCCGTTCACCGAAAGCGGTTACGGCGTTGAGGTGCTAATCGAACGCGGACTCAAGCATTTGGGCATCCAACAGACGCAGGTCCGGCTGCGTGGGGTCGGCCAGGTCATGAAGGAAGAAAAGGCGTCGTTTGCTGGGGGTGCACGAACCCGCCTTCAGATGTACGTCGAAATCGGTCGTCAACTGTTGTTGCGACGGCGCAGTGGCTAAAGGTCAGAAGGGTGAAGCCACGGCCAACCGTAGGCGAGTCGGTACGCGCTGAGCGCTACCACTTCACGAACATAATGCGACCAGGACGAAGCGCGACTGGGGACGAGCTTGAGGTCGACGTCTTCGCCGAATTGCTTGAACACCCAGGCGGCCCGGCGGCCGTGGTAGGCGTCCGTAACGACGACCACAGGACGGGCGGACACGAGCGGTAGACCGCGCCGTGCTGCTTGATAGGTACTCGAGGCGGTTGGTTCCACCGCGACACGGCTGACCGGCACCGAGCGTGCGGTTAGGTACGCCAGGCCGCTGTCCGCTTCGGTGGTTGCGTCTCCTGGCTGGCCTCCCCCACTCACCAGAATCCGCGACACGCAGCCTTGCTCGTACAATCCGAGGGCGGTGTCCAAACGCCGCCTGAAGACCGGCGAAGGCGTACCGTCGTACTGGGCTGCGCCCATCACAAACGCCGTTCCTGCCTGGCACGAAGGAGCAGCCGTGCGTGCAGGGTGCGTGACGACGGCCACGGCGTCTGTCAGCATGACGGTCCCTGCCGCCACCACCAACGTCATGAGGACAGCGATGAGGTTAGTGCGCACGTACAGCCTGTCGCATCAAGAGCGTTTCAGCCTTCGCCTCACGGCATTCGCGTGGAACGGCAGGCCTTCCTGTTCCGCCATGCGTACCGCATTGGGTCCCAACGATTCGATGGCGTCAGGCCCAACCTCAGCAAACGGAATGACGCGCTCGAAGTCACGCGTGTTGACAAAACTTGAGAACCGGGCCGTCCTTCCGGTCGGCATCACGTGGCTCGGGCCTAAGAGGTAATCCCCCAACGCTTCGAGCGTGTCGGCACCCATGAAGACACCACCGGCATGTTGAATGCGCTCAATGAGCGACCATGGGTCTGCGACGTGAAAGCAGAGGTGCTCTGGAGCGAACGCATTGGCGACCTGCAGGGCTTCATCCTGGCCTGCAACCACATACGCGACAAAACGTTGATCCATCGCATCGCCTGCCCGCGTCCGTGCGTCTTGGTCCACCCCTTCCAACTGTTCGCGGGCCGCGTCAACCACGGCTTGGACGAGCGGCTTAGACCACGTGACCAACGCGGGGAGCGATTCGGCGTGTTCAGCTTGTGCCAGCAGGTCTGCTGCGACATCGGCAGGGTCCGCATCGGGCGCAGCCATCACCAGCGTCTCGGTTGGCCCGGGAAGCGAAACGATGCCAACCGTACCGAACAGTTGACGCATCGCCTCAACGACATAGGCGTTCCCGGGGCCTCCGATCTTGTCAACCGCTTGGATGGACGATGTGCCGTAGGCAAGGGCGCCGACAGCCTGGGCGCCACCAGCCAGGACAAGCTGCTCGATCCCTAGGGCATGGGCGACGTACAGCACTTCGGGGGCGACGCCGCCGGCCTGCGGCGGTGTCGCTGCCACGACACGTGGGACACCAGCAACCTGTGCCGGCACCGCGGTCATGATGAGGCTCGTGAAGAGCGTGGCCGTGCCACCTGGAACGTACACACCGACCGAGTCAAGCGGTCGCACGACCTGACCAAGCGTCACGCCCTCATGGTGGGTGACGAAGCCTCGACTGACCTGATGACCGTAGTACGCCCGCACACGCCGGATGGCGAGGTCGATGGCATGTTGCAGGTCAGGTTCAAGGGCGGGAGCAGCGTTGAAGGCTGCTTGCACATCAAGCGTGGTGGCACCAATCTCAACACCATCAAGGCGCCGTGCGTACTCCACAAGCGCCTCATCCCCACGTGTTCGTACGTCGCTGAGGATGTCACGCACCCGCGAGCCGATAGCGTCATTGACCGACGTCGCTTGGCGGCGGTGGGCGTGAATGAGGGCTTCGTCCAAGCCTTCGACGAGCGTCACGTACGTTGTCCCTTCCTAACTGGCTGGTTTCTAAAGAGCGTGCGCGGACCGAGGTTTATCTCGCTCCGCGCACGCTTGCGTCATGACAAACGTTCGGCTAGGCGGATTTGGCCGCTTTAACGAGCGCTTCGAAGCCCGCCTCGTCGCGCACGGCGATGTCGGCGATCACTTTGCGATCCAGTTCCACACCGGCTTGCTTCAGGCCGTGCATGAACGTCGAGTACGACATGCCATGCTGACGGGAGGCCGCATTGATGCGCGCAATCCACAGGCGGCGGAATGCCGTCTTTTTGTCCCGGCGGTCCCGGTACTCGTAATCGGCTGCATTCAGAATCGACTGCTGGGCGTTCTTGAACGTTTTAGAACGACGCCCCCAGTAACCTTTGGCTTGCTTTAGAACCTTTTTCTGGCGGGCGCGTCGCGCCGGCCCACTTTTTGCTCTAGGCATCCGGTCCCCTCCTTATTCGTACGGAAGCAGCTTTTTGATGCTGTCCGCAGACGGTTTGGCGAGGATGAGATCGGTGCGGCCTTGGCGGATTCGGCGGCCTGACTTTTTGAAGTTCAGGTGCCGCTTTCCGGATCGCATGGCCTTTGCCTTACCTCGCCCAGTGATTTTGACACGGGCTTTGGTGCCCTTATGGGTCTTTAACTTCGGCATGGTGTCTCCTTTGAACGTTCGGTACGCGGACGCACCGGCCGTCAACTGTACCTTACTCGGAGGCCTCTTGTGGCGTTTCAGCGACGGGCCTGAGGGTCATGTTCATGTCCATCCCCGCAATCATCGGTGCTTGGTCCACAGCAGCGATATCCGAAACGTCTTGAGCCACCCGGTTCAGGATGTTCTCTCCCAAAGAGGTGTGGGCACGCTCGCGGCCCCTGAACATGATCGTGACCTTGACTTTGTGGCCACCTTTCAGGAAGCGGCGCACGTGATTGACCTTCGTGCGGTAATCGTGATCACCGATCTTGACGCGAAACTTGATCGCCTTGAGTTCCTGCTGACGAGACCGCTTACGTGCCTCTTTTGCTTCCTGCTGGAGCTCGTAGCGGTACTTACCGTAGTCCATAAGCCGCGCCACGGGCGGTTGGGCACGCTCACCCACCAGCACCAGGTCAAGGTCCCCTTCGCGCGCTTGACGCAAAGCATCACGCGTCTCGACAATGCCAACCTGGCCACCATCGGCGTCAATTAACCGAACTTGCCGCACGCGAATCTGATCGTTGACTTTCAGGTCTTTCGCTATTGACTTCACCTCCAGAGGTTGCCCTCGGAGACAACACCGAGAGGCGCCGTATGCTAGCAGACGTGCCCGACGAACTCAAACGCGTTGTCACCACGCCTGTGGCTTGCAACGGCGGGTGGTAGTTTGCCACTGTGCGTGACCTTAAGCTCGGGATTTCACCTTGCCCCAACGACACCTTCGTCTTTCATGACGCGGTCCATCACAATAATGGGACGCGCCCCGATTTTGACTTGCAGTTCGCCGATATCGCCGAACTGAACCAGCACGCCCTTGACGGCACCCACGATGTCGTCAAAATCTCTGCGGCGCTCTACCCAGATGTGGCGCCCACGTACGCCCTGCTGCGTGCCGGAGGTGCACTGGGTCACGGCGTGGGCCCACTACTGGTCGCCAACCGTGAACGGGTCGATCTTGAGGGCGCACGGGTCGCCATACCCGGTGAGACCACCACCGCCGCCCTGCTATTTCGAGCATTCAGTGAAGGTCGTGCCACCCCAGTGCCTGTGCGCTACGACCGGATCATGTCGGCAGTGGCTGGAGGCGAGTTTGATGCGGGTGTGATCATCCATGAAAGCCGCTTCACGTACCAGGATCACGGCTTAAGCCTCGTCACCGACCTTGGCACGTGGTGGGAGCAACGGCATGGGCTGGCGATCCCGCTGGGTGTGGTGGCAGCCAAACGATCACTCGGTACGCAAGTCCATGCGGCGCTCAACGCCTCGGTTCGCGCCAGCGTTCAAGCCGCCCAACATAGACCGGCAGCCTCAGAAGCATGGGTCGCAGCGCACGCCCAAGAGTTATCACCCGAGGTACGCCAGCAGCATATTGACCTGTACGTCAACGCGTTCAGTGAGGACGTGGGTGCGTCTGGTGAGGCGGCCTTAAAGGCGCTCTGGCACCATGGGCGGCCCGACGCGACATCATGGCAGGACCTTCCCGTCTTCCTAACGCCATGAAGGACGTGTTTCGCAAAGCCTGGTTCGTCACCTCAAAACCGGTGGCTTTTGCGGATGCACTTGAAGAGCAACCCCAGGAGCGGCGCGCCATCGGGTCCGGCGTAGCAGCATCGCTGTTGGCTGCCGCCCACTTGGCGCTCTATTGGGCTCTGGCGACAGGTTCCACGTGGTGGCTGGTGGTTCTACTGGTCGCGCCGCTGGGGGCGGCACTCGCCTGGCTCGTGCAGGCCGGATTAGGCGCGTTGGTGTTGCTTCGTCCCGGTGGCCTTGGCGCGTTGGCCTACCCGCTACTGGCGTGGTCGTTCGTGCCTTCCGCTGTCGTCACCGTGTCCCTTTGGCCTGCGGCGTTGCTGGACGCGCAGGCAGCTTTCGTGGCGTCGGTCGTCATGCTGCCGTTGGTTCATGTGCGCTGGCTTGCGTTGGCGTTGTCAGGCGTCCAAGTCGCCAAACCGGTGATGACGTTGGCGCTGTACGTGCTGGTGACGCTTGTTGGGCCGCTCGCGCTTATTGTCTGGATCCTTGAGGCTTTTGCCTCTGTCTAGGACCCCCCAGGCTGGTACGCTGCAGGCATGACACAGGAAGGCCCCAAATTTATGGTGGGCGAAGAGGTCCTCTACGACGGTAAGCGTTACGTGGTGGCTGGCAAACGCGAAGGTCCGTACGGGATTCGCATCCTTTCCGCCAGTGATCGCGGCGGTACCGAAGCGCAAGCCCTCTGGGTGGACGAGTCGGAGTTACACACCATGACGTCGTACACCGAAGCACGGCACGACACGACCCTCAAAAAGTAGCGTCAAGAGCGTCATTGATGACGTGGTCCGCAAGGGCGGTCGCGTCGGCCACCGTCGCCTCGTAGGTTGTGCAACCAGTCCGGCAGCGGCCGATGGCGTGCACACCCGGCAGCCCAGGAACCGCAAACGGAGGGGTCCCCTCGCTCCGGATTGCCCAATAATCACGCGTCCACGCTACGCCATCGTCGTTCTTGCCTGCATCGGAGTGCCGCTCAAGTGGCACGTCTTTTCCCTGCAGCCAGTGAAACAGGTCAGGATAAGCAATCTCGCCCAGCCGACCGGACGTTTCGACAGTACGACCGACATGCAACACCGCGTTTAGAAACGTACCGACCGCCAAGACCACCCGCTCAGCCTCAATCGGCACCCCCTCCCACGTCTCGACCGACCAGCCGTTCGTCTCAGGTACGAGTTGCTCAACGCTGCTTTGCATGAGATGCACGCCGGAATGTTGCTCTAAGACTTGTTTGACGTGCGTATGGAGTTCCCACCGACTCAAGCGGTCTGCATCCGGCTGCAACGCAGCCGCTTCCTTAGCCGCAACGCCCGTCAACTCGCTGACATCAAGAAAGGGAGGCTCGCTGGTGTAGACCGTATCGAGTGAGGTGGTCACCAACACCACCGACCGTCCGGCGCGATCAAGTCGCAGCGCCAATTCACAACCGGCCACACCGCCGCCAACCACCGCAACATCAACCATGCGGCTGAGCCTTCATCGTATTAATCGCGAAGACGCTGCAGCGGCTGGTAGGGCAGCGGAGCCCCAGGCCGCTTCAGGAGGACGTGCCGGCCATCCGCTGCACGCTGGTAGACCACGGTGCCACGGCCACCCTCAATGAGGTCTTGCGGGCCAACCGCATCGACCGTGACGCGCAGATGAATCGGTTGACCGTGGGACAACTCGCCCATCTCGAAACGCTCTTCGCTGCCTACGCGGTACCCAAAAAAGGCTTCGGGGGGATCGTCATCGTCGTACACCACGGTAAGTGACCGCGCGTCACCCGAACGGTAGAGAGCGATGGCCTCCCAGGCGATGGCTTGGGCTTCATCGAAGTCAATGAACCGCACATCGGAGCGGCCCGTACCACCGTGAAACGCCGCTGGGAACCGGCGCGACTGGAGGTAGAACCCTTCGGGGCCGACACGTAACTTCATGGCCTCGTTATCAAACCGGCGGCCTTTCACAAGGCTCTTGAGGTGATGAATGGCAAGACCGTAGCGGGCGTCGTGATGCTGCACGAACCCCTCCCAATCGGGGTCAACCAGAGCGGCATCGGTGTTCACTTCAAACTCATTGCTGGGAACATGCGTCATGCAGGTGTGGCTCCGTTGTTGGCTTCCGCCTGGTGGGGACGTTGAGCGGTGTGCAACGCCGCGACGCCAAACGTATATAGGCGCCAGGATACCTCGCGAAATCCTTGCCGTTCCATGGCGGCGGCGAGCCGCTTGGGACTTGGGAAATGCCGGGTGCTTTCCGGCAGGTAGGTATACGCGCTGGCGTGCCCGGACACCATGCGCCCAAGCAACGGCACCACCGTTGAGAAGTACAGGCGAAAGAACAGCTTTTGCAGCTGCCCTTCGGGTGGTGGAAACTCGAGCACGTACAGCCGTCCACCTGGCTTGAGGACGCGGTGAAATTCGGCCAGCCCGCGTTCAGGGTCCTCGAAGTTCCTGAGTCCGAAGGCAATGGTGAGAGCGTCCACGCTGGCATCGGGAACATCCAGGTTCATCCCGTCGCCTTGCACAAGATTGACGTCAAGCGCGCGTTGCTGCGCTTTGGTTCTTCCGACGGCAAGCATGTCCTCCGCAAAATCCACGCCTTGAACGCGAGCATCCGGCAGCGCGTTTTTGAGGGCGAGGGCAACGTCGGCCGTTCCGGTTGCCACGTCGAGCACCTGCGCGGGCTGGTGGCGCACCACGTTGGCGATAAGGTCTTGACGCCACGATCGGTCAACCCCAAGAGAAAGAAGGCGGTTGAGCCGGTCGTACGACGCCGCAATGTCGTTAAACATGCCTTGCACCGCTTGACCTTGTGGCCGGCCAGGCGTGGGACCTTGCGTCGTGCTCGCTTGAGCGCCGGCTTGCGGCTTGCTTGCCGGCATGCTTACGGCCGACTCAGGCTGACGCCTGCGGCCGTCATGAAATCAACGAACTTACGAATCGTAAAACGGCTGAGGCTGACGGCTTGATCGCCGACCTCCACCGTCGGCACACTGCGTTTTCCGTCGTTCACGCGTTCCACCTTTTGGGTGGCTTCCTCCGACTGGGTGATATCCACTTCCGTGAAGTGCAATCCATACTGCTCGAGCGCCCGCTTGACGGCCACGCAGTCGCCGCACACGGGGGTTGTGTACACACGAATTTCCGGGTGGTTTGACGCCATGACCTAGAGCCTATTGGTGATTGAACGCCCGCATCGTAACCTGGCACCAAAAAACCGCCTTTGGAACGTGACGCATGTCGTGGTTCGCCAGCCTTCCACGCCGTAGCGTCAAGGCAGTGCCACTTGGCACGAATCTATGGCTCACCTGGGAGGCAATTTCGTATGAAGAAACTTCTGTTCGCTCTCGTGCTCACGTTTGGCACCGTGGCGTCGGCACAAACCATTGTTGACGTGGCTGTCGAAAACGACTTTACGACCCTGGTCACGGCGGTTCAGGCTGCCGATCTTGTTGACGTCCTGTCTGGCGACGGTCCGTTCACGGTGTTCGCGCCTACCGATGAGGCGTTCGCGGCTCTGCCCGAAGGCACCCTCGAAGCTCTGCTTGACGATCCAGCAGCCCTTGCTCAAGTCTTGACGTACCACGTGGTTGCCGGTGAGGTCACAGCCGATACGGTCGTCACGCTCGGTTCAGCAGAAACCGTGCAAGGCGAGTCCGTCACGATTACCGTGGACGACGGCGTCATGGTCAACGATGCGAACGTGGTGGCCACCGACGTAATGGCCAGCAACGGTGTCGTGCACGTGATCGACCGCGTCATCTTGCCGCCCAGCATGACCGCGGGTGCCATCGACCGGATCGAGTACGAAGTGGGCAGCTTGAACGATTCGGGCGTGTCCGGTCACGTGACCCTCAGCCGCAGTGGTGACCAAACCAACGTCACGATCGCTCTGGACGGCACGCCTGCCGGCGGTAACCACCCCGCCCACTTCCACACGGGTGACTGCAACATGCCAGGCCCGGTTGCCATTCCGCTCAACAACGTTGACGGTGATACGGGCCGTTCGGTGACCGTCGTCGACGCGCCGCTGGACGCCATCCTGACGGGCAACCACCTCCTCATGGTGCACCTCTCGCCAGACGACCTCAGCTTCGTGGCTTGCGGTGAGGTCGGCGCCGGCGCGCCAGCCCACTAACGCACCACCCACCGCAACAATGCGGTACGCACGGACGCTTCGCCTCTCGGCGTGGCGTCCGTGTTCTTTTGGCGTGCTAACCTGCGTCGCTGCGCCGGCAAGCCAAGGCGCCACCAACCCTTATGGATTACAAAAACGTTGCCATCATCGCTCACGTTGACCACGGCAAAACCACACTGGTCGACGGCCTCCTTCAGCAATCTGGTGTGTTCCACGAACGCGCGGATGTTGAAGAACGCTTCATGGACTCCATTTCACTTGAACGTGAACGTGGGATCACCATTCTCGCGAAGAACGTCTCGGTCCGCTGGAACGACCACACCATCAATTTGGTCGACACGCCAGGGCACGCCGACTTCGGGGGTGAGGTTGAACGTGCACTCTCCATGGTGGACGCCGTGCTGCTATTGGTGGACGCAGCCGAAGGCCCGATGCCACAAACCCGCTTTGTGCTTCAGAAGGCCCTCCAGCGTGACCTGAAACCGATCCTGGTCATCAACAAAATCGACCGTAAAGATGCTCGCCCTGATGAAGTCCTTAACGAGACGTTTGACTTGATGGTGGAGCTTGGTGCCTCGGACTGGCAGCTGGACTTTCCGGTCCTGCATGCCATCGCCAAAAACGGAGCGGCATGGCGGGATGGCGAACCCCAAGCCACAGACCTCGCGGCTCTGTTTGAAACCATCATCGATCAAGCCACGCCGCTGAACGCTCCCAGTACGGACGCACCCGCCCTCCTGCAGGTCGCCAACCTTGACCATGACGATCATGTTGGCCGGATTGCTATCGGGCGACTGGAACAGGGCACCCTCCGCAAAGGGCAGTCGCTCAAACGCATGGGGCGTGACGGCAAGGTTGAGAACCTCACGGTGCGTCGCGTGGCCACCTTCCAAGGCGCCAACCTTGTGGCTGTTGAGGACGCCCAAGCAGGCAATATCGTGGCCCTTGCAGGCCTTGCTGACGTCGAGATTGGTGACACGATCGCCGACCCAAGCGTGCCAAAAGCCAAACCGTTTCCGACTGTAGAGCCACCCACCATCAGCGTGACGGTGTCGCCAAATTCAAGCCCGTTTGCGGGACGTGACGGAAGCAAGCTCACCGGACGACAGCTCGCCGACCGGCTTGAGCGGGAACTGCTGACGAACGTGGCGCTGCACGTTGAGTCACTCGGCGGTGAACACTTTCGTGTGTCCGGACGTGGTGAGCTTCACCTATCGATCCTTCTTGAAAACATGCGGCGGGAAGGGTTTGAGTTGACCGTCTCCCCTCCCGCCGTGGTTCAAATTGAACGCGACGGTGTCCTCTGCGAACCGTACGAGGACGTCCGTGTGGACGTACCCACCGCCTCCCTAGGGGGCGTGATTGAGGCGCTCAACATGCGCCAAGCGCGCATGACCGACCTGCAGCAAGGCACCGAACGGTCCGTGGGGTTCTTTCGTATTCCCAGCCGTTCCCTGTTCGGGTTTCGTAATACGTTCATGAGTCTGACGTCCGGCGAAGGCCAGTTCAATAAGAGCGCGGCAGGCTTCCTGCCTGCGGAGGGTACGGCCACCCGTAGGTCGCACGGCTCCCTGGTCGCGATGGAAGCCGGCACGGCCATGACGTACTCGTTGTTCAAACTTCAGGACCGTGGCAGTTTCTTCATTGACCCAGGCACCGACGTTTACGTCGGCATGGTGATCGGCAAGCACATTCGTGCCGGCGACCTTGAAGTGAACGTGACGAAAAACAAGAAACTCACGAACGTGCGTGCCTCCGGTTCAGATGACGCCATGGTGCTCACCCCGCCGATTGCCATGGGTATTGAAGAGGCCCTCACGTACGTGACGGACGACGAACGCATCGAGATCACCCCCAAAGCCGTGCGTATCCGCAAGGCCGTGCTGGACCCAAAACAACGCAAACGCCTCGCGTCGTAACCACAAACCACAAGCTGCCAGGTTCGCGTTATCGGGTGGATCGTCCAGTCGGCCCGAGTTGAATATCGCCGTAAGGTTCGTTTTGCTCAGCACGCACGTCCCCGCTACGCACCAGTTCAAGCATGGCCGCGAAGGTCACCGTGCGGTCCGCCCAATTGTCGGTCGGCGCGGCGTCCCGGAGTGAGAGAAGACGCCCAAGACGCGCCACCGAACGCTGAATCCACGACATGGCTTTCTCAAGCGTCAGGCGCTCCTTGGCCATCTCAAAGTAGCCGGAGGGACGCAAAGACGACGCAATTCGCGCCAGCGTGTGCGGGGTGATGCGGTTGGGGCTGCGCTCACGCGGGAACGACGGACGTGGGGCGCTCGCGGGCACCACCATCCGACGTTCGTAGCGACGGTCGGTTAAGAAACGAATGGCGTCCTCTAAGTCCTCAAGCAGGGCGATCGCTTCGAGTGCTTCAGCGGACGTGAAGAGGGTGCCTTCCTCCTCCTCGTCCGCCTCAACCCGGCGCGGCAGCATCAGCCTGAGTTTCAGTTCCACCACTTGGGCTGCCTGTGGCAGCGCACCGCTCGCGATCAACGGGTCGCGTTCGTACCACTCATGAAACCAAGCCAACACGTCTTGCACAAGTCGCTGCAAGTCAACCTGCTGAAGCGTCACGCTACCGGCACGCAAAGCGCGTGCAAGGCCCGCTAGGTCTCCCTCGTAAAGGCCATCCCAGTGGACCGTAAAGCCCGGCGCGTCGGTTTGTGCGGCGGCCTGCTCAGCCATGCCAGTACGGATCGACGCCTTCGTCGTCTAAATGGCGGGTGTCGTTGATCCGCTCAACCATCCAACCGTTCGGTGTGTAGATCACACGCGTAATTGAGCTGTGCCGAACGAACACGCGGCGATCCCACTGCGGGTGGGTCACCCCAAGAAGTTCAGCGAGGATCATCTGAATGGTGCCACTATGCGCCACGGCCACCAGGTGGCCTTCTGCGCCATGCACAGATTCCAACCAAGGAATCACGCGCCGCCTCAGGTCGGCGTAACTTTCACCACCGGGTGGTGCCCGGTGATAGGGATCCTCCGCCCAGTACGTCCAGGCTGGATGCCGTTCGTTTTCAGGACGTGTCGCACCTTCAAACTCGCCAAAGTGGATTTCTTTGAGACGTTCATCAAGCGTGATCGCAGACTCACCAAACGCGATGCCTGCCGTCTCGCGAGCCCGCGTGAGCGGACTGCTGTACACCGCAGACGGTGCTGGAAAACTTGCGGCCACGCGATGTTTCAGGCGTTCTGCTTGCTGCCGGCCGGCCTCAGACAACGGTGGGTCTGCGTGCCCTTGAAAACGACCCGTTTCGTTCCACGGTGTAAGTCCATGCCTAATGAGCGTCAGCGTGTCGGGCACGCTGAAACCTACCACATGAAGGTGCGCCACTCGCCGCCAAAACGGTCGGTGTTAGCCTGCACCCATGACGCAAACGGCATTCATCACCGGCGGTTCAAAAGGCATTGGGCTCGGCATCGCAAAAGCACTGCTGGAAGACGGTTGGAACGTGGCGTTTACGGGCCGCAACCAAGCCGCCTTGGACCAGGCGGTCACAGAACTCGGTGGTGAGCATGCCTCCCGCGTTCTGGCGGTCGCAGCCGACGTACAAGACCGTGACGCTCTGACGGCAGCCTTTGACGCAACCCGTGCACGTTTCAACTCGCCTTCGCTGGTCGTGGCGAACGCCGGTATTGGTGCCTTTGGTGACGTCAGCGAGATGGATCCGAACGACTGGGATGACGTGATTGGGATCAACCTCACCGGCGCGTTCAACACCCTGCAAGCGGCTGTGCAGGACCTTAAGCAGGAGCAAGGGTTGTTCATCACGATCGGTTCGCTGGCTGGCACCAACTTTTTTGCGGGTGGCGCCGCCTACAACGCCAGTAAGTTCGGTCTGCTTGGTTTCAGCCAGGCGGCCATGCTCGACCTTCGGCCGTTTGGCGTGCGCGTGTCTACCATCATGCCGGGCTCGGTATCCACGCACTTTAATGGGCACACGCCAAGCGATGCTGACGCTTGGAAGATCCAACCTGAAGATATTGCCGATCTGGTGCGGTCCTTGGTCCGCATGCCCGCACGGACCCTGCCGTCGAAGATTGAGGTGCGACCCAGCCAGCCGGGTGGCCCCAAGTAAGGGTTTTGCTTTGACGTCTGTCGGTGAGCGTGCCTACCGCTTGATCCGTCCGCTGGCGTTCCGCCTGCCGGCTGAAGCGGTGCACGATGCCGCCATGCAGTTTGGGCGTGCCGTGACGGCCGTCCCTCCTGTATGGCGGGCCCTTAACGACCGGCAGCAACGCCTCAACCAGGACTCCGCGGTCACCCTCGCGGGTGTTCGGTACCCAAACCGCGTCGGGGTGGCGGCTGGGTTGGATAAGAATGCGGTCGCGCTGGGATTATGGGCGGCCGTCGGGTTCGGGCACGCCGAAATCGGAACCGTGACCCCAAAACCGCAGCCTGGCAACCCCAAACCACGCATCTTCCGTGTTCCTGACCAGCAAGCGTTGATCAATCGGATGGGGTTTCCCAACCATGGTGCCGACCAGATTGCACGGCGGCTCCACCGCCTGCGAGACCGTGGTGGCTGGCCGAGCATGACCGTGGGTGTGAATGTCGGGAAAAACAAGTGGACCCCGAATGCCGATGCGCACTTGGACTACCGGTACGTGGTCCGCACCATGGCGTCGCTCGCGGACTACTTCGTGTTGAATGTGTCGTCACCGAACACCCCAAACCTCCGGGAGCTTCAGTCGCACGACGCTCTCGCCCGCACGGTCGAGGCGGTGCGCGAGGTCGCGGGTGGCAAGCCGGTGTGGGTCAAGGTTGCACCGGACGGTGATGAGGCACAGGTTGACGCGTTGATCCGCGCACTCCAATCCATCGAGATTGACGGTGTGGTTGCCACCAACACGACGGTCAGCCGTCCGCCTGGGTTGGGGGTTGATGAGTCTGGGGGTCTTTCAGGCCGGCCGCTGGCGGAGCTCAGCCTGAACTGGCTCAGCCTCCTCAAGGCCGAGACGGACCTCCCGATTGCTTCCGTGGGCGGCATCATGACGACGCGTGACGCGACCGACAGGCTTGATGCGGGCGCCGATCTGGTTCAGGTGTATACCGGTTTGGTCTACAACGGTCCGGCATGGGTGGCGGACATCAACCGTGCAGCCTTGACCGCACACCCGCGCGCCTAGCGTTACACTCGCGCCCATGAACCTTCTTGGCTGGACCTGGGCTGGACAAACTGCCACGCAACTGCTTTCTGCGATCGGGATCGCTGCGCTGATCTTCATTGCCACGCTGGTGATTCGCAATATTGCGCGCCGCAGGCTGACGCGTCTCGCCAGCCGAACGCCAACCATTTGGGATGACGTGCTCTCAAGCATGGTGGGGCACATCCATCCGCTTACCCTGCTTGCTGTCGCGGTATGGCTTGGTTCGTACGCCCTTTCACTACCGCCGCGCTACGCGGCGCTGGTGGCGTCGGCAGCGGTTCTGATTGTCATTATTCAGGCCGCAGCATCGGGCACACGGGCGCTTGAGACCGCCCTTGCCCACTACCGGGCGGACGAGAACCTTAACGGTGGCCGTAAGACCATGCTGTCAGCGATCGGATTCATGGGCCGGTTGGTGCTCTACACGTTGCTGGTGTTGGTGGCCCTTGAAAATGTCGGCGTGAACGTGACGGCCCTGCTGGCAGGGATCGGTTTGGCGTCGGTTGCGATCGGTCTGGCACTGCAGAACGTCCTGACCGACCTTTTCGCGTCGCTCTCGATCGTGTTCGATCGGCCGTTTGAAATCGGTGACTTCGTGATCGTCGGCAGCGATATGGGCACCGTTGAGCACGTGGGGCTCAGGACCACGCGAATGCGTGCACTGGGTGGCGAAGAGCTCATTTTTGGGAATGGCGACCTTCTCGCGAGCCGCATTCGTAACTACAAACGCATGGAGGAACGCCGCGTGGTCTTGCGCTTAGGCGTCACGTATGACGCGACCGTGCAGCAGTTGCGGGCCGTGCCTGGCATCTTGCGAGAGGCCGTGGAACGCTACGACGATGTGCGTTTCGACCGTGCTCACTTTGACGCGTTTGCCGATTTTGCGCTGGAGTTTGAGCTGGTCTATTGGATGCTCTCCCCCGACTACGTGGCCCACATGGACCGCAAGGAAGCCATTCTGCTTGAGGTGGCTGAACGTTTTGAAGCGCTTGGCCTTGATTTTGCGTTCCCGACGCAGACGGTGCATGTCGTCAAACCCGATCAAGCGTCGACGGTCGGCACACCGGAGGCCTAAAGCTGCTGGTGCAACGCGTCAGCCGAATGGACGCCTGACTGGACGGCGAGCGGGACACCACCGCCTGGGTGGACCGTGCCGCCCGCCAGTTTGAGGGTCGGTAGGCCTTTCACGTCGTAGCCCAAGCGGATTGTCGCGCCTAAACTGTTCGCCATCCGGCCGTAGATGGCGCCGTGCGTGGCAAACCGTTCTAGGTGGTCGGTATCGAATGCGCCGAGCACGGTTGCCTGTCCTGCTTCAAGCCAACCACGGGCCTTAAGAAGGCCGAGCAGGTGGCGTGCGTACGCCGCCTTGTCCGTTCGCACGCCGGGTGGGGCGTTGACCAGCACAAACCAGTTTTCCCAGCCGGCCGGTGCGTGCGCAGGCTCCACCTTCGATGAGATGGACACGTACAACGTGGGGTCACGGGGGTGACGCCCACGGGCAAGGTCCTCAAACTCTTGTTCGTATCTTGCCGGCATGATGAGGTTGTGCTGCATTCGCTCAGGTGAAACACCCTTCACGGCAAGCGCCAGCACGAACCCTGACAGGCTTGGTGTCCAGCGTTGCGAAGGGTGCGACCGCCCCAGGAGACGGTAGGTTCGGGCCGCGTCTAGAGCGCTGACAGCCCCATCGGCTCGCCACCGCCGTGAGGCGCCGCCCGCCTGGGTCACGTGCACGTCAATTCCGGTTCCATCGGGTGCGATGCGGTCCACCTGGGTGTGTAGGTTGATCTGCACGCCCAGCTTGCGGAGCAAGCGCTCGTACGCATGAACGAGGCCAGCGACACCCCCTTCAGGATTGACGGCGCCAATACCGAGCTCAACCCACGCGATGTTGTGCAGTACCGCCGGTGCACGGAAGGGGTTCGCCCCAAAGTAGGTTGCAAACCGCAAGAACACGTCGCGTACGTGACTGCTGGGATGCCGCCGGGCCAGGTAACCCGGCAGGCGCAACCACGGTTTGGCGGCGAGGCCGTGACGCATACCGTATTGCGTCAAGTCCCACAACGACGGAGGAGGGCCGTGCACAAATGTGGGTGCGGCTGCCTCGTAAAGCGAACGCGCGTCACCCAAGAGGGCGTCATAGGCTGTCCACTCGCTCGCGCTGAGCTGGGCTGCCACGGCTTGTGGGTCGGTCCCGATGTGAAGCGTCCGTCCGTCTGGAAAGTCGTAACGCGTTGGGTGCGCCACGGGCACGAATCTGGGTGGCGTCTCGCCCGCCGCGATGAACGGTGCCGAAAGCA
Organism: uncultured Trueperaceae bacterium; assembly: GCA_913057165.1. Lineage (GTDB taxonomy): Bacteria > Deinococcota > Deinococci > Deinococcales > Trueperaceae > SLSQ01. Next base: position 28,698 of record CAJXNS010000005.1, on the reverse strand, counting down.
TGTCCGGGAGCGTGACCACGCTCGGCCCCAAATCAAAATGAAAGCCCTGTCGCTGCAAACGGGCGGCTTTACCGCCAAGGCTGCCGGTCTGCTCGATCAGCTGAACCTGATGGCCGCGGATCGCCAGCGATGCTGCGGCCGCCATGCCAGCAAACCCACCCCCGAGCACCAAGACCTCGTTACGGGGCACCGGTCGACCCTTCTCGGCTGAACGTGCGACCTTTCCAGTGGTACGACCGGCCGCGCCTTAAGGCCAAGAACACAATCCACGCGGCCGCAACGGGCGCGAGCGGCTGCAGCAACCCAAGCGCAGCGTTCCGGCCCGACCGGACCTCCACCACGGCCCGCAGAAGGATGCCCGCCACACCAAGCAGCAACAAGTGCGGCGCCATCAGAGCAAGCGGCCACACGGCGGTGTAGGCAAGCAACGCAAGTGCGGTCCAGAACACCAAGGCGGGTGCTGAACCTGCCGCCTCAAGCACGTTCTTTGAGAACCCTTCGGCAACCGCCCGGTTCGATCGGTACATGCGCGCTTGCACCAACCGTCCACCCAAGCGGAGCGCAAGTCGCCCCCCTGAGCGTTTGACCTCACGGGCGAGTTTGACGTCCTCAAGCGCTTGCGAACGCACAGCAGCATGACCGCCGACACGCTCGTACGCGCCGCGCGTCCACAGCATGAACTGTCCGTTCGCACCCGAGAGGGCAGGCTGCGGCATCCGGTTGACGAGTGCGGCGGGCAACCCACCGAGCAGGATCATGTCCACCAGCGGCACCACCAGCCGTTCCAGCGGCAAACCCAGACGCTGGTGCGGCCAGACGGTCAGCAGGTCGGCGTTTGACGCGTGCCGGTCTGCCACGGCCGCTTGCACCGCGCCACTTTCAAGGAACACATCGGCATCCAAAAACAGCAGCAAATCGCCTTCTGCATGCTCAGCCAGCCGGTTGCAGGCCCAGTTCTTCCCATTCCAGCCAGGTGGTGGCTCGGCACCGCCATGCACCACCTTCAAGCGGGCGTCCTGGCCTGCCGCACGATCCAAAATGGCAGCTGAATCGTCACTCGATGCGTCGTTCAGCACCACAATTTCATGGACGTCCTGAGCGAGCCAGGTCGGCAGGGTGCTGGGCAGGACATCCGCCTCATTGCGGACCGGCACCAACAGGCTGATGCGCCCCGCTGGGGCTTGGGCCCCTGAACGCTGGTGAGTCCTTAGCACCGGAAACGCCACCAGGTTGGACAGAAACACGGCGAATTGAACTGCGAGATACGCCGCAATGATGACGGTGGCTGCCGTGACCACTATCGCCACCACCGCGACAGGCGACCGGCGGTTTTATGGGTGGGTTGGCGCCCCTGAAATGCGGCATCAAAGCCTGGCAGTGGCTGTTCAGGATCAACGTCCGCCGCGGACTGCTCGAAGCTGCTGAGCATCGCGTTGAGGCGCTCAAGTGCCGCGTTGCTTTGCTGAAACGGTGGGCCCGCCCAAAGGTAGGCCTCAGGGTGTTGACCGCCGCGCAACAGCACCCTGATCGCAAGGGGGACCACCGCCGCTTGGGTGAGGCGGACCAGGCGCTCCGTTCGTTCCGCTTGGGCCGGACTCAACACGACCGGGCCGGGTGCCTGCAGTCCCGCTTGGGGAAACACAATGCCGGTCGCGCCAGCGCGGACGCCCCGCACGAAAGGTCGCGGCTGATCGGCAGGTACGGCACCGTGGTGACCAAAGAATGGGAATGACGCAAGACGCTCTGGGTTCATCAGACCCACCATCGGGCGCTCAAGCCGGTGCGTGAACCACCACACCAGGTAAAGATCCCACCAGGAGTGATGGTTGGCGATGAGCAGGACCCGACCGTCAGGCAACCACGGTCGCTCATCCCCCTTCCACCAAACGCCTGCCAAACCCCGTCGCATGGACCCTCGCGCCACCATTGGAATCAGCGGTGCAATCCAACGCGTTTGGATATGCCGCTTAAAGGCAGCGACCGGGCCGGGCGCGGTCACCCTGCTGCAGCCCCCTTCCCAGCTTTGGCGCGAGCATCCGCAAGGGCCCACACCAACACAGCCAGCATGGCTGTCGTGCCGACCAGCGCAGGTACCGGAAGGCCGAACAGCACAAGCCCCAGACCGAACAGGAACGCTTGAACCGCAAAGACAGCACGGCCGGCGGTTGGATCAACAGGTTGTACCGGACGTGCCAGCACGCTCTGCATGACGAACGCGATGATCAGGCCAGAGACAAACCAGCCGACGAAATTGCTGAGGGGGACACCGGCGTACGCCCCATGCTCAAACGCCCAAATACCTTGACCCACCATGAGCGGGTCCAAACTCAAATCGAGGGCGACCAATCCGACCGCCGCGCCGAGTGCACGAAACCACCTGCTGCCTGTAAAGAGGTGAATACCGACGTACGTGAAGGCGAACCAACCGAGCGGTACCAACCACGGCACGCCCAACAGCAATCCGCGCTCCACTTGGTAGGCGTACTCGCCGAACGGAACACCCGTCGTTTCGCCCAGCCGTTCCACCAACCAGCCCAGCGCCACGGCGGTAATGAATGCGCCAGCACCACGCATCCTGTAGTGCAAGACCGCGTGCACCAACAGAGCGAAGGCAAGCAGACCGGTCGAAATTTGCGCCATCGGGTAGAACGCCCCTGCCGGCATGAGCGGGGTGGGCACCATACTGAGCGCCCAAAACGTCAGGGGGATCAACCACAGCAGTTTCGGGGTGGTGCGGATGCTCTTGAAGCGGTCCATCGCCTCAGGCGCGTGCGCCATCGTCAGGCCGAACACCACCAGCAGGTTGGTGACCAAAAAGAACATCGCCTCCTCAATCGGAAGGCCGAACGGTTTGATCCCGGTCGTTAGCGATTCGCTAATCCACCAGATTTCGTTGCCGATCGCCACCCAGTCGGCAAACCATAAGTACACCGTGGGGACGGCGATCGCGGTCAGCACCATCCGCCAGGAACGGACGATCATGTCACCCCCGAAGGCCCACTGCAACGCAAGCACCGGGGCGGCCCACACCAGGATCAGGCCAGCATACGTGCCAGCGTCGGTGGTCAAGGCCGCAACCGAGACCGCCGCGATCATCAGAAACACCACGGAACCAACCCAGCGTATCTGCGTGGATCCTTGAGGTAGAGAACGTGCAGGCACTGTGAAGTGCCGCATCAGGAAGTACAAAAACAAGCCTGTCCCAGCCGTCTGAATCAAGAAAAATGCGTATTCCTCGATGGGAACGTAGCCGATCGTAAAGAGGACGCGCCCTGGGGGGTAACCCCACACGTCCCGAAAGACAAGGTAGTTATCCCAAGGGGTGGTGTAAATAAACGCAATGATCAAGTGCGCCAAGAGCGCCAGGTTTGAGAAGCGGGCGGTGGGTGCCCAGCCACCCGTGCCACTGCCGGTCAAACGCTTTGCCCGTTGATACCGCCAGAAGAAGAACGCAAGCGGCGGGAGCGTAAAGATGACGTGGAACATGGCGTACGTGATGGTCACCGCTTCACCGGAATCCAGCGGCGACGTTCCACGTCACCCAAGACGGTTCTGGCCGCATTGCGTCCCGACGCACCCATAATGCCGCCACCTGGGTGCGTGCTCGCGCCCGTGAGGTATAGGCCTTTGAGGTGCGTCCTGTATTCGCTCATGCCAAGAAACGGCCGCAACGCAAACATCTGATCCAAACTCATTTCGAGGTGCATGACGTTTCCGCGGAACAAACCCAAGTTGGCCTCAAGCCATTCAGGATGCTGGAACAGGGAACCGACCACACTCTCCTTCGTGCCAGGAGCGCGGCGTTCAAACGCATCCAAGATCGACTCAGCCACCCTAGGGCCAATCTGCTCCCACGTTTGGCCGCCGGCCAGCTCGTAAGGGAAGTACTGGGCCCACAGCCACAGCACCTCTCCCCCTGGAGGGGCCAACGTGTCGTCCACAGCGGAAAACGACATACCCACAATGGGCGGATCCTTGGCCGGTTCACCCCGCAGGTAGTCGCCATAAGCCCGGCTGATCTGGGCACGGTCGTCAGCGATCAGTTGCAGGGCGGTACGGGCGTCATCGCTGGGATCGGCGGCGTAACGGACCGGTTTGTCCAACGCCAAACGCAACACCGCCCCAAAGCCGTTGCCAACACGCATGTTGCGGCTCGTGGCCGGCCGGTGTTCCTCGGGCAGCAGGCGACCAAACGTCTCCAGCGCGTGGCTTCCGGCCACCACGGTGGAGGCGTGGTACGTGTCCGAACCCACACGAATGCCGGTGACGCGGCGACCTTCCACAAGAATTTCATCAACACCAGCGCTGGTATGAATCTCGCCACCATGGTCTTCAATATGCCGTGCAAGGGCCTGCGTCAGCATGCCCGACCCACCACGCGGCCGGGCGATACCCCCCTCGTGATAGAGCGGGTGCCACAACAAAAACGGGCTGGTCATCGGTTCCGATGGGGGTGGTCCGGACTGCGCAGCCATCCACGTCAGCGGCGCCTTCACCTTCTCCTCTTTAAAGTACCGGTCGACCACCTCACCGTACGGCGACAAGATCGCCTGCAGGGCACGCTTCCAGTCGCCTTGGATGGCTTTACCGAACATCATCTTGCGTCCCAGGTTCAAGGGGCTTGGCGTGCTTAAGAACAGATCCTTGACCACCCGGGCGAACGGGCGCCACTCGTCGATGAAACGGCCGTACGCTTCCCCCTCACCGGGGTACTTGGCTTCCAGCGCCTCGATGGTGCGCTGTTCACTCCGGTGGATGTATAGCGAATCGCCATCCGGGAATGGCGCAAAGAAAAGCGGGTCCACATCGATGTACTCAAGGCCGTAACGACCGAGGTTGAGTTCCTCGACGATCGGCGTCAAACGAATCAGGATGTGGGCGCTGCCTCCAAGGTCAAACTGGTAGCCCGGGACCTCCTCCACGGTTGAGACGGCCCCCCCGACCATGTCGCGGCGTTCAAACACGCCGACTTTACGACCGGACTGGGCGAGGTATGCCGCGGTGATGAGGGCGTTGTGCCCTGCACCGACCACGATGATGTCGTACTGACTCATGAAGCCTCCTGATGACGTGTGGAACCGGGCTCCGGCGGAAACCATGCGTGCCACACGGCGATGGGGATCAGTTTCAGGCGTTCGGGCGTACGCAGGTAGGCACGCCGGTTGAGGTTGTCGTAACGGTTGGCGCGCAACTTGTTGAGGATCGCTTGGTAGTTTTCGGCTGCCACCGCGACCGCAAATTTTGCGGCGCCTTGCAGTTTCGGTACGCCAGCCCACCCTTGGGCGTAGAGCCGTTCTGCCTCTAAAGCCAAGTCTTCAAGGAGTGCCACGTACGCGTCGCTGACGGAGCCTTTACGAAGCTCGTCCAGGGTGACGCCGTGCTTGTCGAGCAGTTCTTGCGGCAGGTAGCAGCGATTGCGGTTGAGGTCTTCGCCGACGTCTCGCAGGATATTGGTGAGCTGCATGGCGTTGCCCAAGGCGAGGGCCGCTTGCAGTGTCTCGTTGCCGCCCCTGTAGCCGGCGATTGGGGTGATCATCCAACCCACCACACCTGCGACGCGCCGGCAGTACGTCAGCAGGTCATCGGTTGAGTCCATGCAACTCAGAACGAGGTCGGTTTCAAAGCCTTTTCGTAGTTCTTCAAACGCCTCTTTGGGAACGTCGTAGCGTTCAAGCGTCCATGCCAGACCCACCTCGTAGGGGCGTTCAAGGTCGGGCCGACCGCTGTAGGCACGCTCAATGCCTTGCCACCACGCCTCTAGGCGTTGCTGGGCGTCTGCCAGGCCGGAGGCCTCATCAACCGCGTCGTCACCGACCCGGCAGGCGGCGTAGACCGCCGTCACGGCGCGCCGCTGTGCCCCTGGGAAGAATCGGCTGCCAAGCGAAAACGTGCTGGAGTGACGGGCGGTGGTGCGCTCGCATGCCGCCAGCGCGTCGCGTACGACGCCTTGATTCAGCTTTGTGAGCGTCCCAGTCGCGTCCGGTGCGGCCGTCACGGCATGCCCTCCCATCAAACGACCGCTACGACCGGCACGTGATCTTGACCATCACGCGTTCGATCCGTAGCGGCTTTGAACGTAGTCTTCAAGGAGTTCATTGAACTGGCGGGCGATGCTCTCGCCATCCCCTTGTAGGGTGGTCAGTAGCTTGCCATCTTGGTAGACGGGGGCACGGGGTGTCTCCCCTGTGCCGGGCAGACTGATGCCAATGTCGGCATGCTTTGATTCGCCTGGTCCGTTCACCACACACCCCATGACCGCCACGTTGAGGTTCTCAACCCCCGGGTACGTGTTCCGCCACACCGGCATTTGGCGCCGCATGAAGGCGTCGATGTCCTGCGCCATTTCCTGAAAGAGCGTGCTTGTGGTGCGTCCACAACCGGGGCATGCCGTCACCGCCGGCGCGAAACGACGGATGCCAACCGAGGCGAGAATCTCTTGGGCGATCTCAACCTCTTTGGTGCGTGAAGCGCCCGGGGCTGGCGTCAGCGACACCCGAATGGTGTCCCCAATCCCTTCGCTGAGGAGTGGAACCAGACCAGCAGCCGACGCCACCGCGCCTTTGGTGCCCATACCGGCTTCGGTTAAACCCAAGTGGAACGGCAGGTCGGTACGTTTGGCCAGACGGCGGTAGGCATCCCATAGGTCGGGGGCGCGACTGATTTTGACGCTGAGGACGATCTTGTCGTGCGCCAGGCCAACCTTTTCGGCGAGTTCTACCGATTGCATGGCCGACTCAATCATCGCTTGCATCATCACTTCATGGGCGTCGTCCGGCCGGTCTTTTTCGGCGTTGATGTCCATCATGTGCGTCAGTAGGCCCTGGTCTAGACTGCCCCAGTTCACGCCAATACGCACCGGCTTGTCGTGCTTGATGGCGATTCGGACAATGCTTTCGAAGTTTTCGTCGTGCCGCTCGCCCGTCCCGACGTTGCCTGGGTTGATGCGGTACTTCGCGAGCGCTGCCGCGGTCTCGGGGTAGGCGTCCAACAAAATATGTCCGTTGTAATGGAAATCACCCACGATGGGTGTGTAAACACCCTCGTCGGCCAGCCTCGAGACAATCGTGGGGACGGCCTCGGCGGCCTGTTGGTTATTGACGGTGATGCGCACAACCTCGCTGCCAGCTTCGGCCAGTTCGGCCACCTGCCTGACGGTGGCGTCCACGTCGGCGGTGTCGGTGTTGGTCATCGACTGCACGACAACGGGATGGTCGGACCCAACGGGAACCGAGCCCACCCATACGGTTGGGGTTGCGCGACGTTCAGCAATCATGCCTTACCTTACCGAGGCCGCAGCGGGAAACCCGTAGCGGTCACTCAATTCTGTCGCCACGCAACGATGCAAGAAGCGGTTCGTGAAACAGGCCGTTGCTGGCCACAGCATGACCGCCCGTAAAGCCACGCTGTCCGTTCCAGTCGGTCATCTGACCACCGGCCTCTTCGATAATGACCGGGAAGGGTGCGACGTCCCACGGGCTGACCACTGGATCCACCATGGCCTCAACCCGCCCCGAGGCGACCAGCATGTAGCCGTACGCATCGCCCCATCCAGCGCGCACATGAAAACGGCGCATGGTGTCAGCCCAGGCTTGGTCGGCACCCAGTTCAGCGAACCGGCCGCCGTCCGTCGTGCTGATGGCGGCGTGCTGCATCTCCCCGACGGACGAAACGTTGACCAAACGGCCATTAAGGCGTGCACCCAAACCGCGCCCCGCACCAATGGTCTCGCCCAGCGCCGGGAACGACGCCACACCTGCACACACCTCACCGTCGCGCTCGACCGCGAGGAGTACGCCGTAGGTCGGCACACCACGCAGGAACGCTTTGGTGCCATCGATCGGATCGATCCACCACGTCGTGCCGTCACCGCCAGCTTCCTCACCAAACTCCTCGCCGACAATGCCGTGCGTGGGAAACCGGCGATGGATCTCATCACGCAGGTACGTTTCAGCTTCACGGTCTGCGACCGTGACAGGGGTCCGGTCGTCCTTCCAGTCCGGCCGAACGCCAGTCCGAAAGTAACCAAGGGTCATCCGGCCTGCCACGTCCGCCATCTCCAGCGCTGCATTGAGCAGTTGTTCCGTGTCGCTACGCATGCCTGCCTCCAAGCGCATACCTTAGCAACACGCGGTACCCTCACCGACGCCATGGTTGTCCCACGTGAACACCTTGAAGCCCGCGAACGTCGGGAGCTGGCGCCGTACGCTGTGTTAAGCGGCGCCTCGGCCGGTCGGCTGTACCCAGAAGAACCGAGTCGCTACCGGACCGCCTTTCAGAAGGACCGTGACCGCGTGGTGCACACCACCGCCTTTCGCCGCCTTGAGTACAAAACGCAGGTCTTCGTCAACGGCGAGGGGGATCACTACCGAACCCGCTTGACCCACACGCTTGAGGTCGCTCAGGTTTCCAAGGCGGTTGCGCGGGCTTTGGGCTTGAACGAGGACCTGGCTGAAACGCTTGCGCTGGCGCACGATTTGGGTCACCCTCCGTTCGGCCACGCCGGTGAGAGAACCCTGAACCGGCTTGCAGAACCGATCGGTGGGTTTGAACACAACCGCCAAAGCCTGCGTGTGGTCACGCACCTTGAGCAGCGCTACGAGGGGTTTAACGGACTCAACCTCACGCTTGAAACGCTGCGGGGTCTCATGAAGCACGACGAGGCTGGTGAACGCGCGGCGCTGGGCCTTGCGGACGCCGGAGATCGCTGGCCACCGGCGAGTGTCGAGGCACGCATCGTGAATTTGGCCGATGAGCTGACCTACAACGCCCACGATTTAGACGACGGTTTACGCAGCGGCTTGCTTGACTTCGGCGAGATTCACGATCTGCCACTGGTCCAGTTGGCCATTGCGGGTCAGCGCCTGCCGGACAATCCGGAGTTACGGCGGCACGAACTGGTCCGCGAAATTCTCGGTGCCTGCGTTGAGGACGTGATCGTGACGGCCTCCACCCGCTTGGACGCAGCAGGCGATATTGCAGACTCCGATGAGCAGGCGATCGATCGTTTGGTGCAGCCTTCAAGACCGTTCGCGGAGGCCGGAGTGAACCTCAAAGACTTTTTGCATCAGGCGCTGTACCAACACCCGCGGCAGGTTCGGACCAGCCGGGCGGCCGCCGACATTATTGAGCGTCTGTTTGAGTCTTTTGTGCAGGAACCCGCGTCGCTTCCTGAGAGGTGGCAAGTGGCTGCCGAGCGCGACGGCGTGCTTCGTGCGGTGACGGATTACTTGGCTGGCTTTACCGACCGGTTTGCGGTCGAGGAACACCGCCGACTGTTCGATCCGTCCAACGTCATGACGGTGCGTTAGTCGAGTCGTTCGACGCGGTCAACCTCGTAGATTTCTTGGGTGCCAGCGTCGCGGAACCACACGGCAAGCGCGTCCACGCCAAGCACCCGAACCAGCACCCAAGGGGCCGTTAACACCGACGTGCTGAGCGTGCCCTCGGCAGGTTCGCTGCGGCGAACATCCACGAACAGCTGGCGGCCGTCAACGAACACCGATTCGACGGCCACGCCGTAACCACCGGACGGTTTCTGCGCCAAGCGAATCCCGACCAGGGTTTCACGCGAAAAGTCAGGGCTGGGCGCTGCTGGCAACTCGGTCATCCCGCTATGCACGTCGGACCAAAAGTCGAGCAGGGCATCTTGTGAATCGATTAATTCGTAGCGTGGCTGCTCGCTCAAGGCCCCAATACTGCCTTGCGAGACAACTTCGAATACCGCGCGGCGCTGCGGGGCGCGGTACGCACCGGAATCGATCGGTAGGTCACGTTGGACCACCAGTTCGGTCTGTCGGTGCTCATCGAGGCCGCGAACGTCGCGCACCCGGTCGTGGTCGTCTTCCGGCGGTAAGACCGCCACAGCAAGCGGCTCACCTTCTGCAGCCAAGAACCGTTGCAGTGCGTCCGCCTCAGCAGGCGTTAACTGTCCCGCACCACGGAAAGGAAAACCTGTCTGCTTGGGAACGACACGTTCGCGGGCGGGCAAATCCGTCGGGACCGGCAATTCAAACCAGCGCACCCCGTCAAAATAGTGAAGGCGGTCCACGGGTCGGTCAAGGGTCACCGTCAAGTCCGTGGTGAGTGGGATCCGCTGTACATTCAACGCCACCGAACGAGGCGCTTGGGTCGTCTCTGTGAACGTCGGCTCACCGGCAATCGTGCGCGCACCACGCACAGCGAAGGCGTCGCCTTCAACCGTATCGATGACCTCGCCCACCTCGAGCTCTTGTCCGCTGACGGTAAACGAGCGCGCGTTGCCGTAAGCCACGCCGATGGCCTGCGTACCACCCGCGTCGGACACCACGATTTCGTGCCATTCGCGTGTGCCTACAGGTCCACACGCCGCGAGAATGAGTGCGGGTACGGCTAAAGCCAGCAACGTCCATCGTTGGCGCGTCATGGCGCGCAGCCTACCACCGCGCTTGGCGAGCGTGCCGTGCGTTGCGGACGGGTGAGGCGCGGTGCTAGACTCTCACCTTGGCACGCCGGGATGGCGGAACGGTAGACGCAGTAGACTCAAAATCTACCGGGGCAACCCGTGCGGGTTCGAATCCCGCTCCCGGCACCACATTACGGAGGTTTTCATGTTCTGGCTGTTGCTTATTTTGTTTGTGTTGGCGTCCGTTGCCCTAACGGCCGTGGTGCTTCTCCAAGAACCGAAACAGTCAGGTTTGGGAGACGGGCTGGCCGGTGGCGGTAGTGAATTCTCAACGTCAGGCGGTACAGCCGGCAACCTGCAACGGATCACGATTTACGTGGCGGTCACTTGGGCCGTCCTCGCGTTGCTGCTGCAGATCGTTCCTCGCTAACGGCGCGCGCGCCGAACCTTGACAAGGCCTGCGCGATATCCACCCAACCTGCAATGCGTGACCTTCCCGGGTCGCGCATTTTTTGTGTCCTGGAGTCTTTGACCAACCTCGCGCGTGGTGGTACGTTCGCCGGCAAGTCCGGCACAAACACGAGGAGGAGACCGATGAAACGACTTGCCGTTCCACTCGCCGTCACGTTGATGTTCAGCTTCACGCTGGCGCAAACGTTCACGTGGCCCAACGCCTGGTCCGCCAACACGCCAGAGGAAGCCGTGACGGGTGGCACCTTGCGGAGTTACAGCCTGTCCGATCCTCGTACCTTCAACCCGTTCGTCAGCGCCGAACAAAACGACGTGGTCGATGCCGCGAACCTGACGACCTTGATTACCCAAGGCCCTGACTCGGATGCCTTTTTGCCGTACATGGCCGAGTCGTTCACGGTGAGTGACGACGGCCTCGTGGTCACGTTAAACGTCCGCGAAGGCATGCGCTGGTCCGACGGTGAAGACATCACAGCCGCCGACTTCTTCTTCACTTACACCGCGGAGACCGATGAAGCCGTCGGCTCGAACGGTTACGACAGCTGGTTCATCAACGGTCAGCCCATCGTGGGTGAGCTTGTCGACGAGTACACGCTCCGCTTCACCTTCCCCGAGCCTGACCGGACGGCCCTGCCCGTCATGGCGATCTCCCCTGCCCCCGACCACATTCTTGGTGAGATCTACCGCGAAGGTGGCGCTGAAGCCCTGAAAGCCGCGTGGGGAACCGATAGTGATGTGTCCGAGACCGTGTGGGCGACGCCGTTCGTTCCGGTGTCCTTCACGCCCGGACAGCGCATCGTGTTTGAACGCAACCCGTACTTTGCGGAATGGAACGAGGACGAGGCCGGTAACGGGCTGCCGTACTTGGATCGCTACACCGTCACCATCGTCGAGTCCGTCGATGCCGCTTTGAACCTTTACCTCGCAGGCGAACTTGACAGCTTCGCACCGCCGACCGTGGACGCCCTCGGGGTCATCAACCAAGCCATCGTGAACGGTGAGCTGGACGCCACGCTGCTGCCAAACCAATCGCCCGTCGCCTCAAGCCAATTCATTACGTTTAACTGGAATAAGGCCAGCGACCCATTTAAAGAGTCCCTGTTCCGCGATGCGCGTTTCCGCCAGGCCATGAGCCACCTCGTCGACCGTGAAGCCATCATCGACCTGGTCTACGGCGGGTCAGCCGCGCCGATGTGGTCGAACGTCTATCAGGTGTACGACTACTGGGTCGACCCAGACGTTCCCAAGTTTCCCTACGATCCAGAACGCGCGGTGGAACTGCTTGAGGAGCTGGGCTTCACGGAGCTCTACGACAACGGTGTTCGCGCGAATGCCGACGGAGACGCCATCAGTTTCACGTTGGCCACCAACGCCGGTAACACGCAACGTGAAGAGATCGCGATCATCTTTGCCGATGCCGCCCGCGCGGTTGGCGTGGAGGTCGACGTCCAAGCGGTGGACTTCAATCTATTGGTCGACCAGCTGCTCTCAACTGGTGATGATCGGCCGTTCGACGCAATCCTCATCGGCCTCCAGGGGGGCAACCGGGTGTACCCATTCGGGCCGAACGTGATCCCTTGCGACACCAACTTGCACATGTACAACCAGTCCGGCGCGTGCCTTGACGACCTTGAGCAAACCGCTGAGGACCTTTACTTTGAAGGCAGGGCCACACTGGATACCGAAGCCGCCCGCGACATCGGTTACGACATCCAACGCGCCTTAGCGGAACTGCAAGCACAGATCTACACGGTCAGCCCCCTGGCGCACTACAGCTGGTTGTCCAGCGTGCGCGGCGAGCATCCTGAAGGCATGATCAATGCCGCCGTCGGGGCCCGCCAGCTGCCACTGACGTACAAAGTCGACTGACCACCTAAACCCCCGGTGGCGCATGGCAACATGCGCCACCTTCCCTATCTGAGGTAGCCGTGTTCGCCTACGTCGTCAGACGGTTTCTTAATCTCGTGCCCACGTTTATCGGCGCCACGATTCTGGCGTTCCTCGTGGCGCAACTCGTGCCGGGCGACTTCTTGCAGCAACGCGCGCTCGAGCCCAACGTCCGGCCGGAAACCATCGAACGTTTGCGGCAGCAGTTTGGGCTTGATCTACCTTGGACCGTGCAGTACATACGCTGGTTCGGCAGTCTGCTGCAAGGCGACTTAGGCCTATCCTTCAGCAGCAACCAGCCGGTCACCAACTTGATTGCCGCTCCGATTCGCAACTCCATGGTGCTGGTGATCATGTCGATCGTGCTGCTATACGTCATGGCCGTCCCGCTCGGGGTGTACACCGCTGTGCGTCAGTACTCGCTGGCGGACCAAAGCATCTCCGCCCTTGCCTACTTCGGGCTGGCCATTCCCAACTTCTTTTTTGCGCAAATATTGATTCTCGGCCTGTTTACGCTACGGACCTTCACCCGCGAGACGTTTGGTTACAACGAACTGCTGCTTCCGGTCGCCCAAATGACCAGCAGCAACGCCCTTGACTGGCCTTGGTACCGGCAAGCGTGGGATGTATTCGTCCACGCGCTCATGCCAACGTTCGTGATTGCAACGTCAGGCATTGCAGGATTCACGCGTGTGCTCCGTGCGCAAATGATTGAGTACCTATCAAGCGATTTCATTCGCACCGCGCGCGCGAAAGGTTTAGGTGAACGGAGCGTCACCTACAAGCACGCCTTGCGGCCCGCCGTGATTCCGTTCGTGGCTGGCATCGGTGGTCTCCTACCGGTACTGATCGGTGGCGCCGGCCTGGTTGAGGTGGTGGTCTCCTGGCCGGGCATTACCCCAACCTTGCTGGAGGCCATCTCAAGGCAAGACATTTATGTGGTCCTGGGGCTTGTGGTGGTGACCACCTTCCTCCTCATGATCGGCAACCTTCTCTCCGACCTCTTACTGTCCGTCGTGGATCCAAGGATTCGGTACGACTGATGGCACAGAACCCGCGCGCCCGTTCGGAAGCAAAGTCTCAGACGCAGATTGCGCTCGAGCAGTTCCGTCGCCACCGGGTGGCCATGATCGGTGCCGGCATTCTGGTGGTGATGTACACCCTCACCGCCTTCGCTGGATTCATCGCGCCGTACGGCATCAACGAGTACCGCACCCGTCCAGCAGCGGCCTTTAGACCGCCCACCCAAATCCACTGGACGGACCCGGATACCGGTCGCCTGACGCGACCGTTTGTCTACGACGTCACCGCGGAACGCGACCCCGTCACGTTCCAACGGGTCTACGTTGAAGACACCTCCGTGCGCTACCCGATCAAATTCTTCGTCAAGCGACCCGAGGCCAGCTACCGTATCTTGGGGCTGTTTGAATCCGACCGGCACCTTTTTGGCGTCGACGACCCGGCCCGCATTTTTTTGTGGGGGACCAATAACTTAGGTAAGGACGTCTTCAGCCGCGTGCTGTACGGCGGGCAGGTGAGCCTCACCATCGGACTGCTCGCCGTTTGGGTATCGCTGGCACTCGGGCTGCTGTTCGGCGGCCTCGCTGGCTTTTATGGCGGTTGGGTTGATGAGCTCGTCATGCGTATCGTCGAGGTCCTCTCTGCCATCCCTGGACTGTTCTTGCTGGTCGTGCTTGCGAGCCTCCTGCAAGACCCACGCAACCCGCTCGCGCAAGCGTTCGGCCTGGAGATGAACTCAGCCCAAACGTTCTTGATGATTGTGGTTGTGCTTGGTTTGGTTGGCTGGGGCGGACTGGCGCGAACCATCCGCAGCTTGGTTCTATCGATCCGTGAAATGGACTACGCGCAAGCCGCCAAAGCGCTCGGGGCCAGCGAGAGGCGCGTGCTGGCGAAGCACCTCCTGCCCGCCACGGCGAGTTACGTCATCGTCGACCTCACGCTTGCCATTCCCGGCTTCATCCTGACCGAAACCGGCCTATCGTTCATTGGGCTTGGACCCAGCGAAGTCGACACCGCAAGTTGGGGCTTGCTGCTTAGGGACGCAACCGCCCGAGGCATTTCGATTCAGTTCGTGCCATGGTTGCTCATCCCAGGCATTCCGATCTTCCTCGCGGTGCTGAGTTGGAACCTGGTCGGCGACGGCCTTAGGGACGCCTTTGACCCACGAAAACGACGCTAAATTGACGCCCGGATAGAGCGCCCACGTCCGAGCGACCAATTGGTTACACTTAGACCCATATTGCACGGCCCTTGTATCTCCAGACGCCTTTCGGCGTTCTCTCGAGGCAACTTCGTAATTTGCTCATCTTGTATTACACCCCCACCCTCGCGCACGACCTAACGCGCGCTTGAGGGTTTCGAGAGGACCGTCATGAGTCAGTCAGAACGTTTGCTGGACGTCCAGAATCTAAAAACGTACTTCGATACCGATGAAGGCGTCGTGAAAGCGGTCGACGGCGTCAGTTTTCACATCGACCGTGGTGAAACCCTCGCCGTGGTCGGCGAATCCGGTTCGGGTAAGTCCGTGACGAGCCTCTCCACCATGCGGCTGATCCCTCAGCCTCCTGGCAGGTTCGCCGGGGGTCAGATTCTGTTTGAAGGCAGCGACCTTCTTAAAAAGTCTGACGCCGAAATGCGCAAAATCCGAGGCAATGAAATCTCCATGATTTTTCAAGAGCCGATGACGAGCCTCAACCCGGTGTACACCGTCGGCGATCAGATCGCTGAAGCGATCGTGCTGCACCAAAACAAAACCCGTAAACAAGCCATGAAATTGGCCACGGAAATGCTTGACCTGGTCGGCATTCCTGAGCCTGGCAAGCGCGTCAAGAACTACCCACACCAAATGTCGGGTGGGAT
Source organism: uncultured Trueperaceae bacterium (assembly GCA_913057165.1). Lineage (GTDB taxonomy): Bacteria > Deinococcota > Deinococci > Deinococcales > Trueperaceae > SLSQ01. Next base: position 13,079 of record CAJXNS010000005.1, on the reverse strand, counting down.
GCGTCAGCGCGTCATGATCGCCATGGCGCTGTCCTGCGGTCCGAAGCTTCTCATCGCCGATGAGCCCACCACCGCCCTTGACGTGACGATTCAAGCGCAGATCCTGGATTTGATGCGCAGTCTGCAAGAAGAAATCGGTATGTCGATCCTCTTCATCACGCACGATTTGGGTGTGGTGGCTGAAGTGGCCGACCGCGTGGTCGTCATGTACGCAGGCCGCGCCGTGGAGGAAGCCGACGTTGGCGATATTTACAAGAATCCTCGGATGCCTTACACCCACGGACTGTTGAACTCCATCCCACGCGTCGATAAGGCCGCCTTGCACCAAGAACGGCTTGAAGCGATCCCCGGCAACGTTCCGAACCCGCTGAGCCTGCCCGAAGGTTGCGCATTCCACCCGAGGTGCAAGTTCGCCACGGACGCCTGCAAGGCAGACGTTCCCGAACTGGTGGACGCAGGCGACGGGCACATGGTGCGCTGCGTTCGCTGGGATGAACTTGACCTCACCCAAGCGGAGGCGAACGCATGACGACCGAACCAACCAACCCCCCCGTGGCTGCAGAAACGGGCGACGTGCAACCCCTCTTGGACGTCCAAAACCTCAAGAAGTACTTTCCTATCCGTGGCGGCGTCCTGTCGCGCGTGGTAGGCAACGTTAAGGCCGTTGAGGACGTCAGTTTCACCATCAACCCTGGCGAAGTGGTCGGGCTGGTGGGCGAATCGGGTTCCGGTAAGACAACCGCAGGTCGATCGATCTTGCGTTTGATTGAACCCACATCCGGTTCTGTGAAGTTTGACGGTGTGGACGTCACACAGTTGAACAAGCAGACGATGCGCGAGTACCGCAAGAAGATGCAGATCATCTTCCAAGATCCATTTGCCAGCCTCAACCCACGCATGTCGGTCGGTGACATCATCGGTGAGGCGCTACAAATCCACAACCTGGCGCAAGGGCGCGACCGTGAAGAACGCGTCGCCAGCCTGCTTGAGAAGGTCGGCCTGTCGGCCTCGCACATGCGCCGCTACCCGCACGAGTTCTCAGGGGGTCAACGGCAACGGATCGGTATCGCCCGGGCCCTTGCGGTCGACCCACAGTTCATTGTGGCGGACGAGCCCGTCAGTGCGCTCGATGTGTCCATTCAAGCGCAGGTCGTCAACCTTCTGCAGGACCTGAAAGACGAGCTGGGTTTGACGTTGCTGTTCATTGCGCACGATTTGGGCGTGGTGGAGTACATCAGCGACAAGGTGATCGTCATGTATCTCGGCCGTGTCATGGAGGTCGCCCCCGCCAAGGAGCTGTACCGCAACCCAACGCACCCTTACACCGAAGCGTTGCTGTCGGCCGTGCCAATCCCAGATCCCACCTACAAGCGCGAGCGCATCATCCTTCAGGGCGACATCCCAAGCCCAATCAACCCGCCCAGCGGGTGCGTGTTCAGAACCCGCTGCCCGATTGCAACGGATGACTGCGCCCACGTGGTACCGCCATTAGAAGAGGTCTCCCCCGGCCACTTCAAGGCGTGCATCAACCGGTAGATGCCTGAGGCGCACGACCGCGATCAAGAGGCTCAACCCAGCGTCTGGCGGTTGATTCGGATGGTGTACGCCACCACCTTGCCTTGGTTTGTCGCGTTCGTCCTTGGGTTAACGCTGGTGACCTGGCTGGTGGTCACCGCCTTGGGGGCTGCCGCATGAACCGCACGCAAGCGGACGCCCTCATTGAACGCATTCGCGAGCACGTGTTGGCAGCCTTGCCGCCCACAACCACCGTGAATGATGCGCCGGAACTTGTGCAGGAGTTCTGGGAGCTGCAACGCGCCTACCCTGAACGCCCAGGCAAGGGCCTGCGCGGTTTGTTTACCGTCTTATCGTGCGTTGCGCATGGCGGCCGTGAAGAGGATGCGATCGTGCCTGCCGCCGCTTTGGAGCTGTTCCAAAACTGGGTGCTGGTTCACGACGATGTTGAGGACGACTCCGATACCAGGCGTGGACTGCCTGCCCTCCACAAGCTCGTCGGGGTGCCGGTGGCCATCAACGTGGGCGACGCCATGCATGTCGCCATGTGGCGCCTACTGATGACCGACCCGACACCGCAGCGCGACGCGCTGGTTCGGGAGTTCCTGGACATGATCGAACGCACGGCCGAAGGTCAGCATATGGACCTCCAGTGGATTGCGCATGGCACGGTCGATGTTTCCGCCGACTCGTACCTGAGCATGGTGGAACGTAAGACGGGGCATTACACCGTCAGTGCCCCCTTGCGCCTGGGTGCCATTGCGGCCGGTCAGACGCCAGACGACGCAATCATCAGGCCAGCGCTACGGCTTGGTGCCGCGTTTCAGATTCGTGATGACGTGCTGAGTTTGACGCCTGATACCGACGGTTCATTTGGTAAGGCTTACCTAGGTGACTTAATTGAAGGCAAGCGCACCCTCGTTCTTGCACTCGCGATGGAGCGTCTCGGTGCCGACGAACGTGGCCGTTTGACGGACTTTTATCAACTTTCACCAGACGCCAAAACCGACGCTGCGGTCGAGGATGCCTTTGGGCTGCTGGAAGCCAGCGGCGCCATCGCTGAAGCGCAGCGCGTGGCCGAAAGGATGGCCGACGAGGCCATCGCCCAGCTGCGGGATTTGCTACCGGCGAGCGATGCCGGTCAGGTGCTTCTCGAGGAGTTCAATAGCCTCGCGCATCGCACGCGCTAAGGCAAGACGGCGCAGCACAATGCAGGTTGACGGGGCGTGGCTTACTGCAGCACAAAGGCGGTGATGACCCCTAGAATGCTGCCGACCAGCACCTGGGGGTAGGTATGCCCAAGCAGCGTCTGGAGCGACTGGGGCCTAAACCCGTCATCAAACAGGTGGCTGAGTTCGCTGACGAGATCGTTGATCATTTGCGCTTGCATGCCTGCAGCCCGGCGAATACCGGTTGCGTCGTACATGACGATCGCAGCGAGGACGGCAGACACGGCAAACATGGTGCTCGCCCAACCTTCGCCCAGACCTACGGAGATGGCGAGTGCGGACACCGCAGCCGAATGGGACGACGGCATGCCGCCCGTTTCAAGCAACCGTTCGGGCGCAAACCGGCGCTCCGTCACACCGACCAACGCAAGCTTTAGAATTTGCGCAGCCACAGTCGCGGCAAGCGCCGCCCACAAGTGCGGGTTGATGTCAGCAGGATTCATGCGTTCGGTCCCAACCGCGTCTCGTACGCCAGCAGCGTGTTTTTGACGACCATGGCGACGGTCATCGGGCCGGTCCCGCCAGGCGTGGGGGTCACGAACGACGCCACCTCAGCGACGTCTGGAGCCACGTCCCCGACGAGCGCACCATCGCTCATGCTTTGGCCCACATCGATGGCCACCGCGCCGGCTTTCACCATCTCGCGCTTAATGAGGCCAGGGCGTCCGGCAGCAGCGACAATCACGTCAGCGGCGCGCACGTGCTGCACCATGTCGCGTGAGCGCGAGTGCACCATCGTGACGCTGGCGTGACGCTGCAGGAATAGAGCAGCGGCAGGCTTACCGACCAGCATGCTGCGACCCACAATGGTCACGTTGACACCCGCAACGTCAATGGCGTGCCGGTCGAGAAGCTCGATCACCCCTTGCGGTGTGGCCGGTGCCCAGGCTGCCTGTCCCAACCACAGCCGCCCGACATTTTCAGGGTGAAACCCATCGACGTCTTTGGCCGGATCGATGGCCTCGAGAATCGATTGGGCGTTCAGATGCGGGTACAGAGGAAGTTGGACCAGAATGCCATCGACCCCGTCGTCAACATTCAGGTCGCGCACGGTGGCTTCGAGACCTTCTTGGTCCACCGTAGGAGGTAGCTTGAGGGTTTCATTATCGATGCCGGCCTTCGCGGCCAGGCGCGCCTTGGAGCGCACGTAGGATGCGCTTGCCGCGTCGTCGGTCGCCTGCACGAACACCAGCTTCGGTGGACGCTTGAGGGTGCTGACACGACTCGCCACGTCCGCAACCACCGTGGCGGCTGTCGCCCGCCCATCCATCACTGTGGCGCTCACGCGTCAACCTCCTGACCGTCAGCATTGAGTCCGTGTGCCGCAACCTTCGAGGCAACCGCGTTCACGAAGCGGCCGGAGTCTTCCCCACCGAACGTTTTTGCCATGCGCACCGCCATTTCAACGGTGACCTTACTCGGTACATCCGGCAAGTACTGCAATTCGGTTGCCGCGACACGCAACACGTTGAGGTCGGTCTGTGACATCTGCTGGAACGACCAGCCCTCAATCGCGTCACGGAGGGCTGCATCGATCGCCTCGTGATGGTGTTGGTACGCCTCAGCAATACGGTCGGCGAACACCAGGTCCTCTTGCGGTAGCACGAAGCTGTCTTGATCTTCGCTGTCGTCCAGCGCCTCGCTCGGGTGCGCCCGAATGCGCCGCCAGACGTCAGCAAACGCCGTGTTGCCTTGGTCGGCGACAAACAAGGCCCTGAACACAAGGTCGCGCGCGCGGCGCCTACTCATCGGCCTTCGCTGGTTTGTCAAGATCGATGCCGATGACGGTTAGGGCAACCTTCTCAACATCCAAACCGGTCATGGAGTGCATCGCGTCACGCACGGCGGTTTGGGCGGCGCGCGCAACCTCCGGTATGACGAGGCCGTAGCGGATACGGACGTTGAGTTCAACGCGCACGCCTCCGTCCGTTCGTTCCACACGAATCCCTTTGGTGCGCCGGCCGGTCAGCAGTTCGCCGACGCGGGCGGGGGGCGACAACAGCCGAATGCCGTCGATCGACTCGAGGGCAAGCTGCGCGATGCCGTAGAGCACGTCATCGCTGAGTTCAGCGTGCGACAGGCTGGTCGTGGGCTTCATGCTGCCGTCCATCCTAGCGACCTAAACGTCGTGCAATGAAGTTCGTGTACACGTCACCTTTGCGGTAGAAACCGTTGCCTAGCACCTCAAGATGGAACGGCACGGTCGTGGCAACGCCTTCAATGACCGTTTCACGCAGGGCGCGACTCATCCGTTCGATGGCTTCTGACCGCGTTGGTGCCCACGCGATGATCTTGGCGAGCAGGCTGTCGTAGTTGGGTGGGACGCGGTAGCCGGCATACACGTGCGAATCCACGCGAATGCCAGGACCTCCAGGCCAGTGCACGTCGGTAATGACACCCGCGGTTGGCCGGAAGTTGTGCTCCGGATCTTCCGCATTGATCCGCACCTCAATCGCGTGCCCGTCAATGACGATGTCGGCCTGCGAGCAACTGAGTGGTTCTCCTGCTGCAATCCGGATTTGTTCAGCGACGAGGTCCTTACGGGTCACCATTTCCGTGGCGGGGTGCTCAACTTGGATGCGGGTGTTCATCTCACTAAAGTAAAAGTCGCCATGTTTGTCGACAAGGAACTCGACCGTGCCGGCTCCGCGGTAGTTGATGCTGGCTGCAAGTCCTACAGCAGAGGCAGCGATGCGGGTCCTGAGGTCGTCAGGCAGAATGCTTGGGGCTTCCTCTAAGACCTTCTGGTAGCGGCGTTGAATCGAGCAGTCTCGGTCGTAGTAGTGCACGACACCGCCTTGGCCGTCGCCCATGACTTGGATTTCGACGTGTTTGGGTTCTTCTAGGTACTTCTCGAGGTACATCTCGGGGTTCCCGAAGGCCGAGCGCGCCTCTTCGCTGGCGTTCACAAACTGGCGTTCCAGATCGTCAGGTGTGTGGACCACGCGCATGCCGCGACCCCCACCGCCCGCTGATGCTTTCAGCATGACGGGATAGCCAACCTTCTCCGCAAACGACCTGGCGGCATCAACCCCGTCCAGGGCATCCGAACCTGGCGTCAGCGGCACGCCAGCTTCGCGGGCCAAGAGCCGTGCGCTGGCCTTATCGCCGATCTTCTCAATGGTTTCAGGACGCGGTCCGATAAAGACCAGGTTGTGCTCCTCGCACTTGCGGGCAAACTCAGCGTTTTCAGACAGGAAGCCGTAGCCGGGGTGGACCGCTTCGCAACCTGACACCAGGGCTGCTGAGAGCAGGTTGCGGACATGAAGGTAAGACCCGTTGGCCGCTGGGGGCCCGATGCAGACAGCCTCGTCGGCGACCAGCACAGGAAGGCTTGCCTCGTCGGCTTCTGAGTACACGGCCACCGTCCGGATACCCAACTCGCGGGCGGCCCGGATGATGCGCAAGGCGATTTCGCCTCTGTTGGCGACGAGGATCTTTTTGAACATGTCGCTTAGTCCGGCTTAATTCGGAACAAGGCTTGTCCGTACTCGACGGGTTCTTCGTTTTGCACCAAGATTTCCGTCACGACGCCCGATGCGTCCGCCTCAATTTCGTTCATGAGCTTCATCGCCTCGATGATGCACATGGTGTCTCCTTGTTTGACGCGGCTGCCGACCTTGACGTAGGGGTCGTCATCAGGCGAAGGGGCGGCGTAGAAGGTACCCACGATCGGTGCGGTGACCTCGTGGCCAGACGCGTCACTTTCGCTTGCTGACGGCGCGGCTGCGGCAGGGGCGGGTGCGGGTTCGGCCGGGGCGCTCACCGGCGCCTGCGGCATCGCTTGCGGCGCTGGCTGCACGGGGGCATGGACGACGTTCGCTGACGGCCGCTTAATGCGGATGGACACGTCGCCTTCTTGGTAGTGAAACTCTTCAACGTCGCGTGAGGTGACGGCATCGATCAGACGCCTTACGTCTTTAATGTCCACGGGTCACGCCCTTCCTAAGTACTCGCCGGTGCGCGTATCCACCTTGATCACGGTGCCGTTTTCCACGAACAGGGGGACGGCCACCGTGGCGCCAGTCTCCACCACCGCAGGTTTGCTGCCGCCAGAGACCGTATCGCCTTTGACCCCAGGATCGGTTTCGGTGATGGCCAGTTCAACGACGTTGGGGAGGGTGACCTTGAGCGCTTTTTCGCCGTAGTAATCGACGGTCACTTCGGTGTTTTCTTTCAGCCACTTGGCGGCGTCGCCGATCTGCTTGCGATCCAACGCAGGCTGATCGAACGTCTCTAAGTCCATGAAGGTGAACGTGTCGCCGTCGTTGAAGAGGTACTGCATCTGTTTGTAGTCGATGAAGATGTCTTGTAGTTTTTCGCCGGCGTTGAAGGTGCGCTCGACGATACTGCCTGTTTCGAGGTTTTTGAATTTGGCGACCACTTTGGCGCCACCACGACCAATTTTTTGGTGCTGCTGTTCCAAGCATTCCCACAGACCTTGGTCCATCTCGATTTTGGTTCCGTTACGTAGATCGGTCACGCTAATCACGTTGATGAACTCCTTTGAGGCTGGCTTTCTTTCACCCGCCAAGGGTACCACCGTTAAAGGGCGTCATTCCCAGCGTCCGCCAGCCTGGGGCGACACGGTACGCTCCCTTGCGGACCGCAGCGGGTCAGGCGTTGACGCGACATGGGCTTAGGCCTTACGTCTAGGGGACGTCAAGAGGAGGCATCATCACACCGAGTTGGATGCGAGGGGTCGCCATCGCGCGGCTCGCGTGGCTGAACGTGCGGCGGCGTCCTTCGCGGACGCTGGCGGCGGCCACGTCCGTGGCTGTGGGTGTGGCGGCGGTACTAGCGACCCTGTCGCTGGGCGACAACGTCCAGGCCAACCTCACGGCCGAACTGCAACGTTCGGCCCTTGGAAGCGACGTGCGGGTGGTGGCCGCAGCAGGCGAACGGACGGTGTTTCAGTCGGACGCTGCGGTGGCGCTCCTTGCGTCTGAGCCCGTGGTTCGTCAGGTCACCACGCGGCTTGAGGTACTGGCTGAACCGCAAGATCCTGCCGTGGAGAACACTGCCGTCAGGCTCCCGGGGTTTGATTCAGGATTCACACTGGTGGGGCTTGCACGCAACCGGCACGAAGGATCGGTGGGCGCCTTGGCGGAGGGCCGCTGGCCTGCGGTTGGCGCGAACGAGGTTGCCCTCACCCGCAGCTTCGCAAGCGCGCGTGGGTTTGCCGTCGGCGAAGCACTCTCGTTTGGAACGCCCTACGGGCCGCTCGGATTGACCGTGGTGGGCGTGCTTGAAGATGGCCAGGGGGTGTCCGCACTCAACCAGGGTCGCGTGGGCATGGTGGAGCGCGAGACGCTCACCGAAGGGCTTGGGTTGGCGGGGCGCGCCACACAGTTGGATGTGACATTAGTGGACCCCACCGAATCAGCCGTTGAGGCGGCCCTGACCCGCTTTGATGGGCGTTTGCCTGCAAACCTCATGGCGCTTAGGGCAACAGCCCCCGCGGGTGGTTCCGGTGGCCTGCTACAAACCCTTGAGGCGGGCCTGCAGGTCCTCGCGGTGATGCTCGTGGTGCTGGGTTCGTTCATGGCGTACAACACGTTTGCCGCCTCGGCGCTGGACCGCCGCCATGAGCTGCGGCTGCTGCGGACGGTCTGCTTTGCGGCACGTGACGTGCGGGCGCTTGCCCTGTGGGAAGCGGCGATCACCGCTGGTGCCGGTGTGGCCTTAGGCGTAATCCTTGGCCTGCTGCTTACGTGGCTGCTCGCCAGCCTGAACGCGTTGGTCCTTGGTTTTACGGTGTCCACCCTGTCCGTCTCCCCTGCCGCTGTCGTGATGGCCGCCCTTGCGGGGGTACTCGCGGGGTTGGTGGCCGCCTGGAAGCCGGCGCGAGACGCGGCATTCGATGCACCCCTTGGCGTGACACCCAGTCCAGGCGCCCGCCCGGCAGCCCACCGCGGCGTGCGTGTGCTGGTGGGAGCGGGTGTGGGCCTTACGGCTGCTGTGCTGCCGGTCAGTGGCTGGCCGGCGTTGCTTGCTGCCGGCGTGGCCCTGGTTGCGCTGGCGGTCACCCTCGTCATCGGCGGGCAGCACGCCGTCGGCCCGCTTACGGCCCTGTTACGCCACCGGCCGGCAAACAGGACGACGGAACGCCAGTTACTGGCTGGCTTTGTGGAGCGCAACGCGGAACGTAACGGCGTGGCGATGGCCACGGTCGCTGTCGGTGTGGGCTTGGTGCTTGGTGTAGCGGGCATGATCACGTCCATCAACGCAGAGGTGCGTCATTGGGTCGATGCCACGATTGCTGGGGATCTGTTTGTGACCAGCCCGTCTGGGTTTCCTGCAGAGTTTGGTGCACAGAGTGAAGCCATCCCAGGCGTTGCCGAAGCGTCACCGGTGGCGGTCCGGGTTGTTCGCGCCGACGCTGAGGCGACGCGACCGCGGTCGGTGAGTGCCGTGTTTGTCGAGCCTGAGCGGTACCAGCTCGCACAAAATTTAGGGGGGTTTGTCACGCCAGATGGCCGCGGCGATACCGCCGCGCTGGCGCGTGACCTGGCGGCCGGTGACGTGTTGGTGTCGGAGGTACTGGGTCGCCGCATGGACCTACAGACGGGGTCGACCCTCATGCTGCGTACGCTTTCTGGGGTTGAGCCGTTTCGCGTGGCGGGCACGGTGGTGGACTTCACGGCAGGGGGTGATTCGCTGGTGGTGGGTTACAGCGCCCTTGAGCGGTTTGGGGGCGGACGTCCGAACGTGTTCGTGATTGGCCTGGATGCCGGTGTGTCGGCAGGTGATGCCCGCACTTGGTTGCGTGACGCCTTCCCAGACACCCAGCTTGTGGCCACGTCGAGTGAGCAGTACCGTGCGTCCATTGTGGCCGCGGTCAATTCGTCGTTTGCTGCCACGCAAAGCCTGTTGGTGCTTGCCATGCTTCTGGCTGGCCTGGGGGTGGCCAACGCCTTAGCCATGAACCTCAACGTGCGCGCCCACGAGTGGGCGGTCCTGCGGGCGCTGGGGATGACACGCGTACGAGCGGTGCGTCTTGCTGCAGCCGAAGGCATGCTCATCACGCTGGTTGGAATCGTTTTCGGGAGTGCCTTTGGTTTGCTCTTGTCACGGCTGGTCGCGCAAGGCGCATCGGCGATTACAGGTTTTGCGCTGACGCCCGCAGTACCGCTTGGCACGCTCGTGTGGCTGTGGTTTGGCGCCATTCCACTTGGGGTGCTGGCGTCGGTCTGGCCGGCCGTGCGTGTGACACGACTGGCTCCCGCGCAGGCGTTTGATGCTGAGGGACTGAAAGGATGAGGGCTGAGAGGATGAAAAGCATGCCGCACGCCACCCTTGAAGCCAAAGGGCTTTCTAAAACGTACGACGCGGGTGCCGGCCCGGTCACGGCCCTGACGGACATTAATCTAAGCGTTCATTCGGGCAGGTTTGCGTCGGTAATGGGCCCTAGCGGCAGCGGGAAGAGCACGCTCCTGAAGCTGTTTGGGTTGCTCGACACGCCCACGGCAGGTGAGGTGCGGCTTGAGGGGCGCGCCACGTCTGGTCTCAACGATGCAGAGCGCACACGCCTGCGGGCGGCACGGATCGGGTTTGTGTTCCAGTCGTTCGAGCTCATCCCCACCCTCACGGTGGCTGAGAACATCACGCTTCCTGCATCTCTGGAAGGCCGCCTCAAGCAGAGCGGTGAGCGTTTGGCGTGGCTCGCAGGTCAGCTTGGGCTTGAGGGCCTGCTGAACCGCAGGCCTGGCACGCTTTCGGGCGGTCAGCGTCAGCGCGTGGCACTCGCCCGGGCGTTGATAAACGAACCCGCATTGGTGCTTGCCGACGAGCCAACCGGCAATCTCGACCGGGCGGCTGGCTTGAACGTCTTGCAGCTCCTGCGCGACGGTGTGGATGCGTGGGGTTGGACGGTAATGATGGTGACGCACGATCCGAACGGTGCGATGATGACGGACGATGTGTTTTTTCTTCAAGACGGTCGGCTGGTGGACCGCGTTGACCCGCACACGGACGACGGGCGTCGCGACCTGGCACGGTTTGTCACGGGCGAGGACGGTTGACGCGTGAGCAGGTTAAAGGTCGCGATACTCTTCGGGGGTCCCTCAGAAGAGCATGACGTGTCGGTTCAGTCGGCACGCAGCGTGATGCAAGCGTGCAAAGGCACGTTCGACGTGCTGCCGGTGTTTGTGTCGAAACAAGGGAGTGTGTGGCCAGAGGACGCAAGCCGGCGCGTGCTCGAAGGAGCCCCAAACGGCCTTGACCCTGAAGACGCTGAGACGCTCTTGGACGGCCTCACGGACCTGGCAGCCGCGGGTGTGGACGCTGTCTTTCCTGTGCTGCACGGGCCGTTTGGTGAGGACGGCAGGCTGCAGGCGGTTCTCGAGGCGGCCGGGCTGCCGTACGTGGGCAGCGGGGTGCTCGGCAGTGCGGTCAGCATGGACAAGATCACCACCAAACGTGTACTGCAAGCGGTCGGTGTTCCGCAAACGCCGTGGCGTGAAGTGCGCGCCGCGGACTGGCAGCACGATGCTGAGGCGGTACTGGAGGACCTCACGGTGTCGTTCGAGGGTCCGTGGTTCGTCAAACCGTCGAACTTGGGTTCGTCGGTCGGTATCGGCAAAGCGCACGATGCCGGGTCGCTCGCAGAAGCCATCCGTGACGCGTTTCGGTATGACCGTAGGGTTCTCGTGGAGCGAGCCGTTGACGGCCGCGAGCTTGAGATCGGGATGCTTGGAACGCAGCCCGCCAGGGCGTCGGTGATCGGTGAGATTGTGGTGGGTGGTGATGGTTTCTACGACTACAGCGCGAAGTATCAGGACGGCTCGACCACGCTTCAGGTTCCAGCAGAGGTCGATCCTCAGGTTGCTGAACGTCTAACGGCTCTCGCCCATACGGCCTACGCCGCGGTGGACGCAGCCGGCCTTGCGCGGGTGGACTTCTTTGTGACACAAGATGGTGACATCCTGCTCAACGAGATCAACACGCTGCCAGGCTTCACCGATGTCTCCATGTACCCACGCCTGTGGGAAGCGAGCGGTGTGGCGTACCCCGATCTTGTCGCGGCGCTGATCCAGGACGCTCTTACCAAACGTTCACAATCTTGACGTTGCCATGGCACGGTCTTGGTACATTGCGCACTGGAGGTGGTCGCCGCCGACGTCGCAAGCGTCCAAGTTGAATCGTTCGATTCTGCGGAAAACCAAGAGGACGGGCGTGCGCAAGATGCGTATCTCGCACACCTTTTAGGGCTTGAACCTCTTGGCGACCCCGGCTCCGCCCGCGTGCTCATCCTGAACGCCAGTTTTGAACCGCTGCATGTGTGCAGCGTCAAGCGCGCCATCCAACTGCTCATGACCGAAGTGGCCAGTCGCGTGGAAGATGCCAACGCGGTGTTGCGAACCCCGTCCAGTGTGGTGCCTGTGCCGAGTGTGGTGCGCCTGAACCGTTACGTGCGGCGTCCCTTCCGGCAGCGTGTGTCGTTTAACCGCAAGAACCTGTTCCGTCGCGATGACCATACGTGCCAGTACTGTGGTGAGCGCGGTAGCGAGTTGACGCTCGATCACGTGCTGCCCCGCAGCCGCGGTGGGAAGACCACCTGGGAGAACGTGGTCGCAAGCTGCCGGCGCTGCAACTCCCGCAAGCGTGACCGGACGCCCGAGGAAGCCAACATGCGCCTCGACAAGCCGCCTAAAGCGCCTCGCTTTGTGTTCACGTCGGCGTACGGGCTGATTAAGGACGTCGACCCGGCATGGCGTAACTACCTGCCGGACGCGGTTTAAGTCGACGCTTCAGACACCATCAACCGGCCGTGGCCGTGAGCGGTCACGCTCGCGATCACGGCAGGCACCGCCACCGTCGCTGGGTAGGTTAAAGGGCCGAAACGGGCTGGCCCACCGGGAACATCGAGCTGGATCTCCCCTTCAATGACGGTCACGAATCGTATGCCTGGACGTGCAAACGCGATCTCTTGCGCCCCGCGGATGGGAACGTCGCGCAGCAGGTAGTGCTCACAGGCGGCCGCGGTCCAGTCAGGCGCGCCGGCGGGGACCTCCGGGTGCGGACTGCCGCGCCCACCCAAGTTGGAGACGCGGAGGCCTTCCTCCACGTGCAGTTCGCGCAAGTGGCCCCCAGCATCCTGCCGGCCGTAATCGTCCAGTCGGTACGTAATGTCAGACGCCTGCTGCAGCTCAAAAATGCGCAAACCCCGACCGACCGCATGCACCGTCCCAGCAGGATTATGGATGATGGAACCGGCATGCACCGGCACGCGCCGCAGGTGACGGTGAAGGTCACCGCGCTCAGCCGCCACGCGTGCCTGAGCAAGATCCATGGGAGCCTTGGTACCCCAGAGCACGTGGGCGTCCTGCGAGG
>CAJXNS010000004.1 GCA_913057165.1 uncultured Trueperaceae bacterium | reverse complement strand
ATCGCGTTAGACGGCGAGACAGCCGAGACGTACACCAAACGTCATTACCCGCAGCTGGAAACGCTTGTGCGCGTAGATGGAGATTTCCGTGAGGTTGCAAACTCTTGCATCAGTGGCTTAACAGCCCTTAACAATCAGGTTGACGGGCCGGAGTTTAAAGGCTTGTTTCAAGGAACAGACTTCAACGAACCCATCAACCACTGGGATACCTCAGACGTGCTCGATATGTCATACGCATTCGAGAGCGCTGCCGCGTTCGATCAACCCCTGTATGCTTGGGACACGTCCAAGGTGACCAACATGACAGCCGTGTTTAGACTCGCGGAGTCCTTTAACGCTCGGGTTGACACGTGGAACACAAGCAGTGTTGTGAGTATGGACTCTCTCTTCGATGGTGCCCAGCGCTTCAATCAAGATGTCGGCGGGTGGGATACATCAAGTGTGACCGACATGTCTGACCTATTCCGAAATGCGTACACGTTCAATCAAGATATCGGAGGTTGGGACACACGTGCCGTTGAAGAGATGGATGATACGTTCAATGATGCGCAACGCTTCAACCAAGATTTGAGTAGGTGGAACACATCAAGCGTCACGGATATGAGCGACATGTTCGAGGACGCCTTCGCATTCAATTCAGACCTTAGTGAATGGAATGTGTCAAACGTGGAAAACTTTACCCGCATGTTCGATGAAGCAAGAACGTTTAGCGCTGACCTTAGCGGCTGGAATACCTCAAGTGCCGAATATATGAGAAGCATGTTCGAGCAGGCGACAGCATTTAACTCGGACCTTAGCCAGTGGGATGTTTCAAACGTTATCTCTTTTGAGGAAATGTTCGAAACCGCTCACTCGTTCAACGGTAATATCGGAAGTTGGAACACGTTATCGGCTAACTCCATGGACAGGATGTTCCGTGGTGCCAATGCCTTTGATCAAGACTTAAGTGGGTGGTGTGTGGCGTCCGTGACGTCTTATTCGGACTTTGCCGAGGACGCACGTTTCAGTTTTAGGACGGATACCAGCAAGCATCCACCGTTCTCGGATTCAAGTGAAACCTGCAACTAGGCGGATCGTACCGACAGTACGCGCAGAGCTTTTGGTCGCCTAGAGGTCAAGCGTCTCGTCAAACACCAGGCCGTGCATACGTACCCTAAGCTTGCGGTCGCTCAAGCGGACTTCAGCCCACACGTACTCGTCCGCATGGCCGCAGCCGTCCATCAGAAACGCCCGACCCTTGGACGCCAAGTTGAGGCCGCCACGTACAGGCGTATGGCCATACATGCCGATCCGGTAGGGGGTACCAGCTAGGTGGTCAACGTCCTCATGGATCCACGAACGGCGGTTTTCCAGGTAGAAGCTTTGGTCGTAATGGTTGTGTTCCGGTTTTGGACCGACGTGGGCAAGATGAACCCCGTCAATCGTGCGGTCGGTCGGCCAGCTCGCAATCCATGCGATCAGGTCGTCCGGGAGGGGCGTGCCGTAACCGGGTTTCCATTCCAGGTGCGTAAGATCGTCACTCCGTAGCGGACCTTGCTCTGAAGTGATCGCGTTGTAGTCGTGATTGCCAAGTAGGATCGTGAATGCCTCTTCGGGCAGTGCGTCGGTGAATGCCTTCAGGCGACGCAAGAACGCCTCTTGGGCTTGTTCGGCCTTGCGTAGGTGGTCCGGGTTGAACTCGTCGTAGCGGTCCTCTTGAATCAGTTGCGCATACCGCCTGCGTTCCTTTGGGTGGACCAGATCGCCCAGCAGAACGACTTGCATGTCGCCGTTTAAGAGTTTGGGGTTGGGATGCCCGTCCCGTGACCGCACGCCTGCGCGGCGCAATAGGTGCCAGAGTTTGGCTTCTTGCGCATGCACGTCGCCGATGACGATGAGGCGCACGAGAAGCGTTTAAGGCGCGCCGGCTTGCGCTTTGAGGATGGGAAGAGGGTCAACGGGCGTGCCGTCAATACGAACCTCAAAATGGAGGTGCGAGCCCGTCACGCGGCCGGTAGAGCCCACCCGAGCGATCAGTTGCCCTGGTGTGACGCGCTGCCCTTCCTGCACGTGCAGTTGCGACGCGTGTGCGTAGTAGTACTCGCGGTTGCCTTGCTCGACGACCACGACCTGGCCGAAGCCACCCATCCACCCGGCGTACGTCACCGTGCCGGCGGTGGCGGAGACGATCGGATCGCCGGTGACGCCGTCGATATCCACACCGTAGTGCGCATTGCTGCCGCCGACCGTCAGCGACCGCCAACCAAAGCCGGAGGTGATCGCACCGCGAAGGGGCCACACCATCCTGGCAGCATCGGCTGGCGTAGGGGCAACGGTCGCGCCTAGGGCGGCTGCACTGCCGTTGGCGTCAACAATTCGGAGGGTTTGCCCCACGCTGAGTGTGGCGTTACGGAGGTTATTCGCGCTCATGAGCGCTTCAATGGTGGTGTTGTAACGGTTGGCAATGTCCCAAAGGGTGTCACCCGGGTCGACCGTAATGGTCGGCGTGGCAAAGCCACCCTGATCCACCGGCCGGCCTGTAGCAACAAAACGGCCGGGGATCTGGAGGGCATCTCCCGGCCGAATGATCGAGCTTTCCTCAAGGCCATTCACGCGAAGCAGTTCCTGCAGTGCCACGTCGTGCGCCATGGCGATATCCCAAAGGCTGTCGCCTACACGGACCTCCACCACCAGCGGCTGCCGCACGTCGGCCGGACCGTCCGCTGGGCGGACGACAAGCACATCGCCCACGCGAATGGTGGTTCCGCTCAGCCCATTGAGGGCCTGAAGGCGCTCAACCGGAACACCGGTCTGGAGCGCAATATCCGACAGGGTGTCGCCTGGTGCGACGGTCCATGTGGTGCTGGCCGGCACCACCGTGGGTTGCGTACCCGGCAGGGTGAGGTGGTCACCCACGCGAATTAACGGCTCGGTGAGGCCGTTAGCGTTCATCAGGGCCGTCACGGTGGTGCCGTGCGCACGCGCCAAATCCCAAAGCGAATCCCCTTCACGCACCGTGATCGTTTCTGCGAATGCGGAAGAACCAAGCGTCGCAAAGACCAAAAAGGGGAGGAAAACGCGCTTCACAAACCTAACGATAGCAAAAATGCGGACGCCACGAAGCAATTTGCGTCGTCCTGAACGGTGTTTGTAAGTTACTTCACTTAGTTTGGCGTGATTCGGGTGCCGCCACGCCCTGTCAGCGCCGCAGCAACGGACTCCGCAACACGCCCATCGGCCACACGCGCCGACGGCGCGCCTTGCCGAAGGGCGTGCAGGGCGGCCTGAACCTTCGGAATCATCCCACCCGCAATCCGGCCGTCTGCAAGACGGGCGTCAACCTCCTGGCGCGTCAGGTGCGGCCGCACGGTGGGATCAGCGGCGTCAGGATCGTCGTACACCCCAGCGACATCGCTTAAGAAGACCACATCAGCGGCGAGGGCGCCTGCCACGGCCCCCGCCACCTCATCGGCGTTGACGTTGAGCGCACCGCCGTGCTGGTCGGCCGCCACGCAGCCAACCACCGGTGTCAAGCCCGCGTCGAGCAGTTGCGTGAAGATCCCCGCATTGACGTGGGTCACGCGGCCCACCCTGCCTAAGCGTTCGTCACGTATGGCTGCTGTGACCGAACGCGCATCGAAGCCGTTCATGGACACAGCCGCCCCCAGCGCGTGGGCCACCCGCCGACCGAGCTTGGATAGCACCGCTTCGATGGCGTCCATCGCCTCAGGTTGGGTGACCCGCAAGCCGTCTTCAAAGTTGGACGTGATCCCGCGCGCGTCAAGCGCCTCTTGGATGGCCGGCCCGCCCCCGTGCACGAGCACAAGCCGGCTGCCGCGACCGATCGCGTCCTGAAAGGCGGGCAAGACCTCACGCCGCCTCCGCGGGTTTGTGAGTACCGACCCACCCCACTTGACGACGGTGACGCGGCCGCTTCGGTTCATGTGCCTGCCAGAACGTCCGTGAATGCTTTCGGGCTGCTGGACAGCACCTCGCCCCCTTGCTCGGTGACAAGGACCAGGTCCTCGATACGGACGCCAGCATCCCCAGGCAGGTACGCGCCCGGTTCGATGGTGATCATCATCCCCGGTTCCAGCACGTCTTCAGACTTGGGTGACAGGCCGGGTGCTTCGTGAATATCGATGCCAACCCCGTGGCCGAGCGAGTGACTGAAGGCCTTACCGAAACCGGCTTCCGTTAGCGAGTCGCGTGCGACGGCGTCCAGCGCAATACCGCTGATGCCGGGACGTACCGCTGCCACGGCGCGTTCTTGCGCTTCAAGTACCGCATCGAAAATGGCGCGGTGTTCTGTTGAGATCGGGCCCACGGCAACTGTGCGCGTCATGTCGGCGCAGTAGCCGTCCACCTTCGCGCCAAGGTCGAACGTCACCAGTTCGCCCGCCTCAATGGTGCGTCCTGAGGCGGTGCCGTGCGGCATCGCACTGCGTGGTCCGGACGCGACAATGATGTCGAACGCCATCCCCTCACCGCCGTGCGTGCGGACGTACTGTTCGATGGCGAGCGCCAGGTCAACCTCCCGCACGCCCGGCCGTAATTGCGTGAGCACGTGCGCATAGGCCGCGTCGGTCAGCTGCGCGGCACGGCGGATGATGTCAACTTCAGCGGCGTCTTTGATGATCCTTAGCGGTTCAAGCACGCGGTCGTGCGGCTCAAGCGTGAGGCCGGTCTCTTGCTCGAGACGCCGCGCGGTTGCCATGGTGAGGTGGTCGCCTTCCACCCCGAGTGCGCCTCCCTTGGCGCGGTCGCGCACAACCCCCATCCAGTCACGCTCAATGACGGCTGGGAGGCTGGATTCCTCCTCGGCCTGGGCGATGTAACGCCCATCGGTCAGCAGCACCGCCTCAGTTGGGTTGATCAGGATGCGTGCGTCCTCGGGGGCGGTAAAACCGCTGAGCCACCGGACGTTGCTGGGTGTGGTGATAAGCATGCGCTCCACCCCGAGGGTGGCGAGGTGCTGGCGGGTGCGTTCGAGGCGGGCGGTCATGCGGCGGTCGCAATCGCGAGAAGATCGTCGGTTTGCAGGCTGGCACCACCGATGAGGCCACCATCGATGTCCTCTTGTGCCAGCAGTTCAGCGGCATTGCCTGGTTTCATGCTGCCGCCGTAGAGGATGCGGACGCCGTCAGCGACCGCTGGGAGCGTGCGTTTAAGGGCGTCACGAATGACGCTGGCCATGGCGCCGGCATCGCTGGCGGTTGCGGTGCGGCCGGTCCCGATCGCCCACACCGGTTCGTAAGCGATCACGAGCTGACCAGCATCGCTGAACGCCATGTCACCCAGGGCGGCTTCAAGCTGCCGGAGGACGACCGCTTCGGCTTGGCCTGCGTCGCGTTCCTCTTCAGATTCACCGACGCACACGATCGGCACCAGCTGATGCCGGCGGGCTGCCGCCACTTTGGCGTGCACGGTTGCATCATCTTCATGATGGTCGGCGCGGCGTTCTGAGTGCCCGATGATGACGTGCGTGGCGCCTGCATCGCGCAGCATGGCGCCTGAAATCTCACCGGTGTGGGCGCCTTCATCAAACGCGGAGAGGTCCTGGGCGGCGATGCCTAGCGGTCCGCCGCCCGCGCGGGCGGCCATGGCGGCGATATGGGTTGCAGGAACGCCGAGGAGGACGTCTGCGTTTGGGTTTTGGTCTGAGAGTTTCGGGAGAAAGTCACCCAGCCAGGTGAGGGCTTCGCTGGGTGTCTTGTGCATTTTCCAGTTGCCGGCAATGAGTGGGGTTCGCATGACCGGCAGGATACCGCGGACGCAGCCAAGCAAAGACGCGGGAGGGCGTGGACCCTTCCGCGTCTCGGTGTCACTTAAGCGGTTCTTTAGGCTTGCGCGGGCGCACCGGTGCCGGCATGCCCGGATGGTGCGCCGGTGTGCCCACCGCGTTCCTCGAGCGCCTTAAGGCCACCGACGAGGGCGTGATCGAGGACGTCGTCAAGCGTGGCGACGGAGTGGGTGTGAATCCCGCGCGTGAGTTGCGTCCCGATGTCCTTCATGTCGGCTTCGTTGCGTTCGGGGTAGAGAACGTGCTTGATGCCGGCGCGTTTGGCGCCGAGGATTTTCTCTTTGAGGCCACCGATCGGCAGTACCCGGCCGCGCAACGTGATTTCGCCCGTCATGCTGACGTCTTTGCGGACCGGCAGGCCGGTCAGGGCGCTCACCAGACTGGTGGCCAAGGCAATGCCTGCCGATGGGCCTTCCTTGGGTGTCGCGCCAGCCGGGACGTGCACGTGAATCTCACGCTCGTCGAGCACGGCTGGGTCGATGCCAAACCGTTCCGCATTCGTCTTGGCGTACGTCAACGCCGCGCGGGCAGATTCCTTCATGACGTCACCCAGTTGTCCGGTCAGCACCAGGCCGCCCTTGCCGGGCGTGACGTTGGTTTCGACGAACAGGATGTCGCCACCCACGGGCGTGTAGTACATGCCGGTCGCCACGCCGACGAGGTTCTCTTCGGCTTCCGATTCGGGCGTGAACCGCTCCGCACCCAGGTAGCCTTCGAGGCTGCGTTCGGTGATGCGGATGCGTTTGGCGTCGCCTTCTGCGATGCGGCGGGCGGCTTTGCGGGCTAGCGTGCCGAGGGTGCGCTCCAGCGTGCGAACGCCGGCTTCGCGTGTGTAACTGCTAATGACCTTGCTGGTCGCCCCGTCGGTGACGTTGAGCTGCTTGGGCGCCAGGCCGTTTTCGCGCAACTGGCGCGGCAGCAGGTAACGCTTGGCGATCTCGAGCTTCTCCTGCTCAATGTAGCTGGAGAACTCGATCGTTTCCATGCGGTCGAGCAGCGCTTCTGGGATCTGTTGCGGGTAGTTGGCGGTCGCGACGAACAGCACTTCTGAGAGGTCGAACGGCACCCCGAGGTAGTGATCGACAAAGTTCTGGTTTTGGGCGGGGTCGAGCACTTCCAGCAGGGCGGATGAGGGGTCGCCTTGGTAGGACATGCCGAGCTTGTCGACCTCGTCAAGCAGGAAGACGGGGTTTTTCGTGCCGGCGGCTCGAATGCCGTTGATGATGCGGCCCGGCATGCTGCCGATGTACGTCCGCCGGTGGCCACGGATGTCGGACTCGTCGCGGGCGCCACCAAGGCTGATGCGTACGTACTCCCGACCGAGCGATTTGGCGATCGATTTGGCGATCGATGTTTTACCCACCCCAGGCGGGCCGACGAACAGCAGGATGGGGCCGCGGTTGACGTCTTCTTCGTCCAGTTCGCCCGCTTTGGCTTTCTTCGCCTTCAGGGTGCGGACCGCCAGGTACTCAAGGACGCGGTCTTTGACCTTCTCAAGGCCGTAATGATCGGCGTCCAGGGTGCTTGCCGCACCGACCAGGTCGAGCACATCCTCGGAGCGGTTGTTCCACGGCAGTTCGGTCAGGGTGGTGAGGTACGTCCGGATGACGGACGCTTCGGCGCTGTCTGGGTGCATGCGCGACAGGCGGTTGAGTTCGCGTTGCGCTTCCTTCATGGCCTCTTCGGGCAGGCCGGCCTCTTCAAGCTTCTCGCGGAACGCTTCGACCTCGTCTTCCTCGTCGTCGCTTCCGGAGAGTTCTTTTTGAAGTGCCTTGATTTGTTCGCGGAGGAAGTACTCGCGTTGGTTGCGGTCGATCTCTTCTTTGACCTCGCGCTGCAGGCGGCGTTGCGTTTCCTGCAGTTCGATTTCGGTGTCGATCAACACCAGCACGCGGTGCAAGCGCTCCTCGACCGTTTTGGCTTCGAGGATGGCTTGCTTGTCTTCAAGCCGGAAGTCGAGGTGGTAGGCGACGTAGTCGGCAAACTGTCCGGCGTCTTCAAGGTTCAAGATGAACTGCGCCACCTCGCTTTGGATGCCGCGGTTGCCGCCTTCGAGCATGTCGCCGAACTTCTCTTTGAGTTCCCGGAAGGACGCTTCGATGATGGTGTCGTTGCCGTCCTGCACTTCGTAAGGGCTGAGGTCGGCTTCGATGAGGCCACCGGAGGCGTAGGTTTGATCCAGGTTGACGCGACCGAGGGCGCGGACGAGCATTTGGATGCTGCCGTCGGGGTTTTTCTTCATCCGCATGATCGTGCAGACGGTGCCCACCTCGAACAGGTCGTCGGGGGTAGGTTCTTCGATCTCACGGTCTTTTTGGCTGGCGATGACAATTGTCCGGTCGCGGTCAAGGGCGGTGTTGATCGCGCGGATGCTGATGGAGCGGCCGGCGTCGATCGGCATGACCATGCTGGGGAAGAGCACGCTGCCGCGGACGGGGCAGACGGGAACGGGTTGGTCGTATTCGTGGGGCGGTGCGTCGTTGTGTTGCTGCGGGTCAGCCATGGGCGACTCCTTTGCGAAAGCGGCGTGGGCGGTCGGCCCACTTCGCCGTGGTGTGTTCGAAAATATGAGCGTGCACGCATCAAGTCTAACGCGGGGACGCGTTCGCTCGTACGCGCAGGCTACACGCGGTACCGCCGACCTGAAAAGAGCGTACGCCCCCAAAACAAACCAGCATGGCTGCCGGCTTACGCCCGCTGCGTGCTACCCTCCCTCGCGATGACAAGCCTCCGACTCGCCGTCCAAGACGCCTTTAAACAGGCCGTGGCCGGCCTGACCGACGACCCCATCGACGTGCCGGTACAAGAGGTCCCCGAGGGCAAACCGGGCCATTACGGCACCCCCGTGGCGTTCATGCTGGCCAAAGCCTTGCGCCGCCCTCCACCCGAGATCGCTGCCGACGTTGTCGCGCGTTTCGTGCCGCCGCCAGGCGTGCTGCGCGCTGAGGCGGTCGGCCCGTACATCAACGTGTTTGTCGACCCTGGGGGGTTCGTTCAAGGGTTGCTGCAGCGGCCATTGGATCAGCCACCGCGCGACGAGAAGGTCATTGTCGAGCACACCAGCGTCAACCCGAACAAGGAGGCGCACGTCGGGCACCTGCGCAACATTGTGCTGGGTGACGCCGTCGCGCGCATCCTCGCGTCCGCCGGCTTCAACGTCGAGGTGCAGAACTACATCGACGACACCGGCCGGCAGGCAGCCGAAAGCCTGTTTGCCGCGGCGTACTTTGGGCAGACCCCGCCTGCGGACGCCAAGCTTGACCGCTGGTACGGCGAGCTGTACGTCCGCTTGGGTGAGGCCAAAGAACAGGACGGTGACGCGATCGAAGCCGGCGTGACCGACGTCATGCACGCCCTTGAGCGAGGCGAACGGCGCGATGATGTGGCCGCCATCGTGCAAGCCCAACTGGAGACCTTCTGGGCGCTTGGCGTGGTGTACGACGTGCTCGTCTGGGAGTCCGACGTGGTCGCCAGTGGCTTTTTGGAGCGCGGCTTGGATGTGCTCAAAGCCAGCCCTTACGTCACCCAACCGAGCGAAGGCAAGTACGAAGGCGCGCTTGTGATGGATGTGTCGTCGTTCATTGCTGGGCTGGAAGAACCGAACGTCGTGCTCGTCCGCCGGGACGGCAGTGCCATGTACGTCGCCAAGGACATCGGCTACCAGTTCTGGAAAGCCGGTCTGTTCGACGGTCTGGCCTTCACGCCGTTTGCCGAGCAGCCGACAGGGGGGACGCTGTATACGAGCGACCCTCAAGGCGAGCCGAGCCCGGACGGCCGGCAGTTTGCGCACGCGCAAGACATCGTGAACGTGATCGATGTTCGCCAAAGCCACCCGCAGACGTTGGTGCGCGCCGCGCTCGCACTCAGCGGTACCGAAGAAGGTCGCGTGGCCAGCGAGCACAGCCGTCACTTGGCGTACGAGGTCGTGACGCTTGAAGGCCAAGCGATGAGCGGCCGCAAAGGCATCACGCTCGCCATCGACGATGTCTTGGTCGAGGCCACCGACCGCGCAGCGGCCGTGGTGAAGGAGAAAAACCCTGACCTTGCGAACGCCGAGGCGGTCGCGCGCAGCGTGGGTCTGGGGGCCCTGCGGTTTGCGATGCTGAAGAGCGAAGCGAAACGGATGATCGACTTCCGCTGGGAGCAGGCGCTCAACCTGCAGGGTGATAGCGCACCGTACGTGCAGTACGCCCACGCGCGGGCCGCCAGCATCCTCCGTGCCGCTGAAGCCGAAGGGCTTCAAGACGCGGACGCGGACTTTGCGCAGCTCTCCGAGCTAGAGCTCGGTTTGGCCCGTCAGCTGGCACGGTTTGAGGACGTGCGCGATGAGGCTGCTGCGGCCCTTGCACCCCACCTCGTCGCGCAGTACGCCTTGGACGTCGCTGCCTCATGGAATGCGTACTACAACCACCGCGATGAGAACGGACGTCCCGACACCGCGGTGCTGCGGTCGGAGCCAGGCTTGCGGGAAGCGCGCTTGGCGCTGGTGCGGGAGACCGCCCGCACGCTTGCGCACGTCCTGGGGCTGCTCGGAATTGACGCCCCGGACGCGATGTAAGGCGGCTGGCTTACGCTTGCGCTGCAGGCTTGATGGCGCGCGCCAACAGTTCAATCACGTGCGGCACCTCTTGTCCTGTGCCGTCTTTGATTTGATGCCGGCAGCTAAACCCAGGCGCGGCCGTCTCGCCGTCATGCTCCCGTACGGCTGGAAACAGGCGCCGCTCACCGATCGCCATGGAGACGTCGTGATGCCCGTAACCGAAACTACCGGCCATTCCGCAGCAGCCAGCGTCCAACTCGCGCACGTCACTTGACACCCACTCCAGAAGCGCCTTCGATGCGGCGGTGCCCATCACGGCTTTCTGTTGGCAGTGACCGTGCAGCATCAGCGGTGTGTTGGACCGCTCAAACGCCACGTCAGGATCAAAGTCACCCTGCGTCCACGCTTTGCTGAGGAACTGCTCGATGCTGCGCACGTGCGCCGCGACGCGTTCGGTGTCAGGGCCTGGAATCAGGTCGCGGTAGTCGTCTTGGAAGGCGCTGACGCAACTGGGTTCAAGGCCGACGACCGGCACACCGCGTTCAACGTACGGCATGAGGTTGGCGACGGCTTGCAAGGCTGTCTTGCGTGCCTCACGGAGCAGCCCTTTGCTGATCTGGGGCCGACCGCAGCAGCCGTACGTCACGAGTGTCACGTGGTACCCAAGGTGCTCAAGGACGGCCACGGCCGCCTTGCCGGGACTCGTGTCGTTGTACATCGTCCACGTGTCGGCAAAGAGCGCGACCTCGCCGAGGGGTGCTTCGCGGGCGGGGGCTTCATGCCGGCGGAACCAACGACCGAAGTGCTCGCGGGCGTACGCCGGTAACGTCCGCCGGGCGTCCACGCCGATGAGTCGTTCGTTGAGCCAGCGGACGGGCTTGAGGGGAAGGACGGCGTTGGCGAGCGGCGCGAAACGTTGGGCGAGCGGTGCCAGGTTGGCCACGTTGCCGATCGCGCGGGCGGAGAGGGGCGTGCCGTGCGCATCGTAGTACTGCTGCAGGAACTCGTACTTGACCTTGGCCATGTCGACCTTGCTGGGGCATTCGGCTTTGCAGGCTTTGCACTCGAGGCACAAGTCGAGCGCGTCGTGGACCTCTTGGGAGGTCAGACCGCCGTCCATGCGTCCGTTGAGCGCGTCGCGTAGTAGGTTCGCGCGGCCGCGGGTGGAGTGCTCCTCGTCACGGGTGGCCATGTACGACGGGCACATCGTGCCGACATCCACCTTGCGGCACGCACCCACGCCGGTGCATGCCTCCACCGCGCCTAGGAGACCACCTTGCGAGCTAAAGTCGAAGGTGGTGTCGACGGGCACGTCTGGGTAGCCGTCGCCGTACCGCAGGTTCTCGGTGGGCGGTTGTGCGTCGACGATCTTGCCTGGGTTCATGCGGCCTTCCGGATCGAACGCCGCCTTGATGGCGCGGAAGCCTTCGTACAGCTCATCGCCGAACATGCGCTGGTTCCAGTGGCTGCGGATCAGCCCGTCGCCATGCTCACCCGACCACGACCCGCCGTACTTCTTGACCAGTTCGAACGTGCCGTCGGCAATGCGGTGAAAGGCGTCCACCCCAGCTTGCGTTTTGAGGTCGACGATGGGCCGGGTGTGGATCACCCCGACGGATGCATGCCCGTAGAAGACGGAATCGATCCCTTCGTCACGGCATAACGCCTGAACGGCGGGAATGTACTCCGCCAGGTGTTCGGGTGGGATGGCGGCATCTTCGATGATGGGGACGGGTTTGGCTTCGCCCTCAACGGTGTTGTAGATACCCAGGCCGGCCTTGCGGAAGTCGAGGATGCGGGCTTGCGCCTCATCGCTCCACGCCTCGTGCACGTGGTAGGCGGCCTCCGCGATGACCGGATCCGCCCGCATGGCGTTGAAAGCGGCCCGGACGTCGTCGTCGTTAGCGCCGTCAAACTCCACCATGAGGACCGCATCGGGTAGGCCGTCAAGCCAGTCGAGCATCGGTGCGAGTTTGCTGTTTTCGCGCCCCAGCTCGAACAAGCGGCGGTCGAACAACTCCACAGCGGACGGGCCGTGCTGGTTGATGTGCGGGACGGACTGCAGGGCGCTTTTGAGGGTACGGAAGTGCAGCATGGCCAGCATGCGGCGTTCGGGGACCGGGTGCAGCTTTAAGGTGACGTCCAAAATGAACGCCAGCGTGCCCTCTGAGCCTGAGACGAGTTTGGCGAGGTTGAAGGGGTGTTCCGGCAGGAGTTCGTCAAGGTTGTACCCGCCCACGCGGCGCATCACCTTCGGGAAACGTTCCCGCACCAGCGGTTCGAGACGGCTCACGGTGGTGGCGACCTGGCGGTAAATGTCGCCTTCAAGGTCGGTTTGTTGCTGTTTGGCGTGCAACTCCTCGGGTGTGAGGGGGCCAAGTTCCACCACGGAACCGTCACTCAGGGCGACGGTCATGCGTTCGACTTGGTCGACGCTTTTGCCGTACTTGATGGAGCGGGTGCCGGCGGAGTTATTCGCCACCATCCCACCGACGTTCGCGCGGTTGGTGGTGCTGACGTCCGGTGTGAACTGCAGTTTATGTGGCGCGAGGAGACGGTTGAGTTCGTCACGCACGACGCCAGGTTCCACCTTGATGGTTTGGGCGTCCAGGTTCAAGTCGAGCACGCCGTTGAGGTGTTTGCTGACGTCAATGACGACCCCACGGCCGACGGTTTGGCCGGCGAGGCTGGTGCCACCGCCGCGTGGCACGACGCTCACGCCATGCCGCGCGCACGCTTTCAGCGTCGCGATGACGTCCGCTTGGGTTTTGGGTAGGACGACGCCGAGCGGTTCGACTTCGTACGGGCTGGCGTCGGTTGACCACAGGGTGCGGGCGGCGGTGTCGAACCGCACCTCACCTTCGATGGTGGTTTCAAGGTGTCGTTTGAGGCTTTCGTTTGCGGCGTCGCTTGCCTGCGTCGGGGCGACAGCAGTGGGGGTCATGCGCCTTAGTATCGCACGCGTCCTTGTTAACGGGGTTTTTCGAGTGTCAGCCGGGGTGGTCGTCCGCACCGAAGAGGGCGCGAACGGTCTGCTCAAAGGTCGCGTCATCGGCGCGTTCAAAGGCGTGCACGTAGCGCATGAAGCGGTAGCGTTGCAGTTCAGACGCCCGTAAGGTGGCAGAGTCGTAAGGCTGACGTTTCACGCCGCGTTTGATGCGGCCGTCCTCAAGCAGGTCAAGCTCTTCTAAGATGGTGGTGTGCACGCGGTCTAAGGTCCCGCTGCCGTTGCGCTGGGCGCGAATGGCGTCGCGTACCGTGGCGACCGTCGGCAGGGTCGCCAGTGTGGCGAGGAGGTTTGCTTTGGCTTCTTGGCTGAGGGAGACCGACACGGTCTCGGTGCTGCTGAAGAGTGTCACGGCTGGTTCGTGGAGGGTGCGGATGGTGGTTCCGACCGGCAGGCCGTCGGTGGCACCGGGCGTGTTGACCTCGGTGCGTTGCACGCGACCGGCTGGCGCTTCCGTTGGGCTGTTGGCCCGGCCGGCTGGGCGGACATCAAGCGCCCTAAACTCAACGGTGGTGCGGCCACGGAAGGTGTTCCGTGTGATGGCTGCAGCGACGTGAACCTGCTCACCTTGGGTCAGTCTGGCGGCCAGGTCACCTCGGCCGAAAGCCACACCTTTGGTGTCGTCGATGCGCATCTGGAGGTGCGCACCGTCACGACCGACCGCCCGTACGTTCGTCAGGCGTCCGTGAAGGGCGAAGGTGGGCGGGCGGAATCCTTCGCCGTACGGCTCCAAGGCGTCCACCGCATCGACAAGCTCGTGCGTGAGTTCGCTGGGGGCAAGCCAGGCGTCAATATGCACGGTCTGTTTGACGGCCGGCAGGGCCGCATGGTGGGCGTGAATGGCAGCGCGGAAGTCTGGGATGCGGCTTGGGTCAATGGCAAAACCGGCGGCGCCGACGTGCCCGCCGTAGCGCTTGAGGTGTTCGCTGGCGGCATGGAGCGCGTCAACGGCAGAGACCCCTTCAATTCCGCGGACGCTGCCTTGTCCGCGGGCGATGACGAAGGTGGGCTTATAGAAACGGTCCACCAGTTTGCTGGCGACGATGCCCATGATGCCGGGATGCCAGTCGTCGTTGGCGATCACGATCGCTGGGTCGTCCGGTTGCACCTCACCCAAGGCCTGCTGGAACATGGCGTCCTGCTGTTCTTTACGCTCGTGATTGAGCCGGTCCAGCGTTTGCGCGAGGCGTGCTGCTTCCTGTGGGTCGTCCGCCAGCAGGAGGTTCAAGCCGACCTCGGGTTGTCCGAGCCGTCCTGAGGCATTGAGGCGTGGCGCAAGGGTGAACGCAATGTTTTCAGCGGTGATGGTGCCCTGATGGCCGGCGACATCAAGGAGCGCCCGGATGCCCGGCCAGGGGGACGTTTCCATGCGTGCCAGCCCCGCTTGCGTGAGCGCGCGGTTCTCACCAAGGATGGGGGCGACGTCGGCCACGGTACCGATGGCAGCCAGGTCGGCGTAGGCGTCAGGCGGTGGCATGTTCAGTCGGTCGTGGACCGCCCACAGCAAGTGGTAGGCCACACCAGCGCCGGTCAACTCGCCGATTTCGGCGTGGGCGGTGGGGTTGTCGTGACGCGGGTGCACCACGAGCGCGTCGGGCATGGCCTGACCTGGGGTGTGGTGGTCGGTCACGATGACGTCCACACCGCGCTCGCGCAGCATTCGGACGGCTTCGTGGTTGGTGATGCCGCAATCCACCGTGACGAAGAGGTCCGCGCGGCTGGCGTGCTCGTCGACCATGCTTTCGCTTACGCCGTAGCCGTGCGTCAGCCGGTTCGGCAGAAACGCTTCAACGTGACCGTCTAAATCGCCAAGGCCGCGTGTCAGCACGGCACTTCCTGTGATGCCGTCGGCATCGTAGTCACCGTGAATTAGGATGCGTTCGCCTGTCTTAAGGGCGTACGCGATGCGTTCAGCGGCCTCGTCCGCGTTAGGAAGTGGGCTGCGCTGCAGGCTTGGGTTGAGTAGTTTCAGGCGGTCTGGTTGGTTGAAACCCCGGCCGTGCAGCATGGCTGCGAGGCGTGGTTCCACCCCCAGGGTTTGCATGATCGGTTCGAGACGCTCGGGGCGTGGTTCGTCAGGCACCACCCACTGGGTGGCCGTTTCGGTGGTGATGTCGTCAGGCAGCGTGCCGTTCGTCATGCCCCGTCGGGGTTGCGGCGTTCTGTGCGACCTTCACGGTCAGGGATGACCGGCTCGCCGTCGCTGCGGTCGTAGCTAGGCAGGTGCACTTCAAGTTCGGCGATGCGGCGTTCCAGTGTGCGGCGTTCGCGCTTAAGGCGCCAGGACTGCAGCGTCAGCGGCACCCAAGCGGTCAGTGCGGCGAGCAGCATGAGGGTCAGGACAGGCACGTACAGCGGCATCGGGCCCACGAACGGGACGCGGACGAGCAGTTGGGCGTTGTTCAATTGCAGGACGAGGACGTAGATGGCGAGGGCGGCGGCCACGGCGATCGTCGCGATGCGGCTGGCTTTCATGGCGTCACCATACCAACGGAGCGGTTCGTCGCCCGGCCAGCGTGCCGTTCCTACTCGCGTCGGCTACCATAGGCGTTCATGACGACGGCCACCCAACCCACCACCGAACCTTCTTTGGCTGGTCAAACGGTTCAGCCAAAGGTGCTGGTGGCCATGTCGGGCGGTGTGGATTCATCCGTCGCGGCCTCGCTGCTAATCGAGCAGGGGTTTGACGTGGTGGGTTCGATGTTGCGGTTCTGGCCGGATGACCGTGAGGCCGGCGCCTTTGACGTGTGTTGCAGCCCGCAGGCGGCGTACGACGCGCGGCGGATTGCCGACCGGCTTGAAACGCCGTTCTACCTGCTGGACGCCCGCGCAAAGTTTGAGGAGATCGTCATCGATCCGTTCGTGCCGACGTACGAGAAGGGGGAGACACCCAACCCGTGCGTGTGGTGCAACAAGCACATCAAGTTTGGTCATTTGGTGCAGCGCGCCAAGGCGTTCGGCGCGGAGTTCCTGGCGACCGGTCATTACGTCCGCCGGGTGGATGGGCCCGATGGGGTGGAGTTACACCGCGGCTTTGATGACGGCAAGGATCAAACATACTTCTTGTGGGCGTTGCCGCGGGAGGTGCTCCCAGCGTTGCTATTCCCGCTGGGTGAGTACCGCAAAGACCAAGTGCGCACACTCGCCGGTGAACGCGGCTTCTCTACGGCTTACAAGAAAAGCTCGTCGGGTTTGTGTTTCGTGACCGATACGGTCGAGAAGCATCTGCGTCGCGAGTCGGACATTCGGCCTGGACCGGTGGTGGACGTTAGTCGCGACGGTGCGGAGGTGGGGCGTCACGATGGGGTGCAGTTCTATACCGTGGGACAGAAACGCAAGCTTGGGTTGTTTAAGTCGCACGAGCCAAGGTTTGTGCTTGATGTGGATGCGGCGTCCAATACGGTCTTTGTCGGGCCGCGTGAGTGGTGCCAGTGGACGGGCCTCGAGGCGGATCAGGTGAACTGGTTGTGCTCCGACGGCGCGGTTCCTGCGCGGGTTGAAGCGCAGGTTCGCTACCGCCAGCGTCCGGAGCCGGCGTCGCTTGAACGTCTTGATGATGGGCGGATTCGCGTCATGTTTGACGATCCGCAGTTTGCGGTCACGCGCGGTCAGTCGGTGGTGCTGTATGACGGCGACCGGCTGCTTGGCGGGGGCATCATTCGCCGCCGGCTTGGTGGTTCAGATGGACTGCAAGACTGACGCCTGCGGGTTCTGAGCATCAACAAAACGTCCGGCCATGACGGCCGGACGTTTGCTTGTGGTGCAAGGACGGTCTTAGGCGCCTGCTTTGCCGGCGTCCTCATCGTCGGTGCTTGATTCGCCGCTCGCGTCTTCGGTCGCATCCGTGGTGGAAGCGTCCTCGGCCTCGGCTTCACCGGCCGGTTTTTTGCCTTCTTTCAGGGCGGCCGTGAGAAGCGCAGCAGCTTCGTTGGCATCGATCGCATCCGCTGGTGGTTCGCTGTCTTCCGCGGGTGCGGGGGCTGCCTCAGCTGGCTCTTCGGGTGCAGCGGCTTCCTCGGTTGGTGCGGGCTCTTCCGTTGCGGCAGGCTCTTCGGTCACAGCGGGCTCGGCAGCGGGCGCTTCGCTTTTCGGTTCGGCAGGCGCAGGTTCGGCTCCCGCTTGCGGTTCGCTGGTTCCAGCTTCTTCGCCATCCGCCAGGCCGAACTGGGCAAACAGGTCGGCGTACACGTCCCCGAGTTTGGTCGTGGAACGCGAGGTGTTTTCGTTGTCGGCTGCGTAGCTGTAATCGTAATCGATTTCGCTGCTTCGACGACCGCCACGGCGTCCGCCTCGTTTGCCGCCGCCTTGCTGCACGCGCGGGGCGCCGGTTTCTTCGTCCACGTCGCCTGCCGTGTAGGGGAGCAGGCGTTTGCGGCTCAAGCTGGCGCGCTGTTCAATCGGGTCGATATTGAGGATGACGGCGGTCACCTCATCACCGCGGTTGAAGTGGTCGGTGATCGTTTCGATGTGCTCATGCGCGAGTTCGCTGATGTGCACGAGGCCTTCGATGCCCTCTTCAATCTCCATGAACACACCGAATTCGGTGATGCCGGTGATGGGGCCGGTGACTTCCGTGCCGGGTGGGAAGCGGTCTGGCAGGCTGCTCCAAGGGTCGGGCTGGGTTTGACGCAAGCCGAGCGAAATGCGTTGGGCGTTGGTGTCGATCTTGAGGATCATGGCCTCAACTTCGTCACCTTCGGTGAGCATCTCTTTGGGGTGGCGGATGCGTTTGGTCCAGCTCATTTCGCTGACGTGGATCAGGCCTTCAAGGCCTGCTTCGATTTCAACGAATGCGCCGAATTGGGTGAGGTTGGTGACCTTGCCTTGGACGCGCTCGCCGATTTGGTGGCGGGCCAGCACGTTGTCCCAAGGGTTGTTCGCCAACTTCTTCATGGACAGGTTAATGCGTTCACGCTCAAGGTCCATGTCGAGGATTTCGACGTTGACCTTGTCGCCGACGGACACCACATCTTTGGGGTGGTTAAACCGGCCGTGGGTCAGTTCGCTGCGGTGCACCAGGCCGTCGATCCCACCGAGGTTGACGAATGCGCCGAACTCGGTGATTTCAACCACTTCGCCTTCAAGCTTGGCGCCTGGCTCGAGCTTCTTGATGATTTCCGCTTTTTTCTCTTTGAGTTCTTCCTCGAGAATCGCGCGGCGCGAAATGATCACGCGGTTGCGACGGCGGTTGAGTTCGATGATGCGGACGGTCATTTTCTGGCCGACGTACGGGTCAAGTTCGCTGACACGGCGGACGTCAACTTGGCTGGCGGGTAGGAACGCGCGAACGCCGATGTTGGCGACGAGGCCACCTTTGACTTGGTCGACGATGTCGACCTCAACGGGTTTGCCTTGCTCGAACACGTCCTGAAGGACGTTCCATGCCTGTTCCTGTTCGGCACGCTTCTTGGAGAGGATGATGGTGTTGTTCGGCACGTCGGCGCGAATGACGTAAACCTGCACCTGATCGCCGGGCTTGAAGTGCTTGGCGGCCTCGGCGGCGGTGGTTTCTTCGTCGAAGATTTGGTTGTAGGGGAGCAAACCTTCAATTTTGGCGCCCACGTCGACGATGATGCCTTCTTGCTGAAGCATGATCACTTCGCCGGTGGTCACCATGCCGCGGTGAACCGGCTTGCGGGCGAGTTGCTCGTCGCTGGCGGCGAGCACGTCTTCCATGGTGATTTCGCCATCAGGTGCGGCGGAGGCATCCTGGTTGGGGGTCGAGGTCGAGTCCACAGGCGCGACGCTTCCCGACGCGTCGGCGGTGGAGGTTGGGGTGGTGGGCTTGGACTCCTGGGCGGAATCGGTGGCCGGGCTCGGGGTGCCTTCGGCCGTGGGCTTCGGGTCTTCCATGAAAAGGGGTGCCTCCTAAGGATGGTTACTGCTGCAAACACGCAGACTATCACGGATTGGTACGCGTTAGCAAGGCGCATGTGCCGGCCTTTTTGGCATGTTATTGGGTTTTTGATATCCTCTCATAGCGGGTTTTTGTGCGCCATGCCGCTGGGTTGCGTGTGTCCCTGGCTGGCGTCGGGCGCCAGGAGTGCCGGTTGGGGCTGTGGCATTCTTGGGTTGGGGCAGAAGAGGTTGGTGGCATGAACGGATGGCTGGTTCGCATTACCCGCAACCTTGCGGATATTCCAGTGCACACTGTGGTGCACGGGCTCGATGACGGTGGCGTGGACGAAATCGCAGATGGTCTGTCGCGTCTCCTGCACCGCTCGGTCCGATTGGATTTCCGTTCAGGCGCGGCGGACGCCGATGTGCCCGGCATGGTGGTACGTGCCGCTGAGGTGGCCCACCCGAGAGCGCGATTAAACGCCCAGCATGGCATCGACCGCTTGGTGCGGCAGCTATCAGGCATGGGGGACGTGCTAGGTGGCTTAAGCCTCATCGTCACGGGGGTTGAAAATGCCGAAACGCTTTTGGCCGCCCTGAAGCGCACCAGCCAGACACGCCCGCTGTCCCTCAAGGTGGTGGGCTTTACCCACCGGGGCGACGGCCGGCAACTCCTGGAAGGGATGCCGTTTCAGCGTGTTCAAGCCGATGATCTATGCCTTGAGGCTGCTGAGATTGAGGCGATCGTGGAGGAGCTTGCCTTAACGCCGTCACAAGCCCGCCGACTGAAACAGCTTGATCCACCAAATCTCACCGAGGTACGCGCCGCCCTCGCGGCCCTCACGGCTGACGTGCCGGACCTGCTGGCCAGGGCGTCTACGTCGGTCGTGCCGAAGGCCATGCGGCCGCCGCAGGCGACGCTGCAAGCCAACGGCGCGCAGTTCTCCGAGACGGTCGTGGGCCCGCGGCCTGCCGAAGCGCTCGGGTTGATCCCTGCCGCCTTCAACGAGCATGCGCTGGAGGGCAGTTTGGATGTGTTTGCCGCGCGCTTGTGGACGCTGCACCGCCGGTTGCCTGAAGAGGACGATGTGCTTGCGGCATTGCTGCGGGTGCTGGCGCATGAGGGATCGCACGCCGAACTCGAAACGCCGGTACGCGAGCGGCTGTCGATGCTGCGTCCGTACCCGCCGGCGCTTGCCGGGGCGTACAGCGAGATCTTCTTGCCGACCGACGCGATGGATCATGCCGAGCGCGCCCTGACGGAACGCCGAACGGCGGACACGCTTGCGTCGTTTGGTTTCGTGGCCACGCACGTGGGGAGGGTGGAGGAGGCGTTGCCGGCGTTGCTGGAAGCTCGCGAGCGTTACCAGGGCGCCGGGCGGACGTACCGCGCGCTGGAGGTCGCGTGCCATATCGCCTGGGCGCACTACCGCTTGGGCGCTTGGCGGAGGACCGTCCTCTGGTCGGAACGTGTCCTCAGTGAGCTTGACCGCCGCGGCGCTTCCGCCTTCGGCGTCCGGAAGATGGCCAGCCAGTTGGCGGCCGAAGGCCTCCTCATGCTGGATGAGGTGGAGGGTGCACGGGCGCGGTGGTGGGGCGAGGGCCCCAGGCACGCCCCACCTGTCCATCCCGGCCTCGGGCCCGAATGCGACATCCTCGATGGGGATTTGGCTCGCCTGTCTGGAGCGATCGAAGACGCCCTCGACGCTTACGAGCGGGCGTACCGGAAGGTTCTCAGGCGCCGGCCCGGTCGTGCCGCGAAGGTCAAGGCACGCGGTTTGCTGGCCGCGGGACGTGAGCTTGAGGCGGAAGCGGTCATTCGCGTGGCGCAGGATGTTCGCGAGCGGGTCGCACCCGCTGAACGCGCCCAGATTGACGCTGCGGCGTTGATGGTGGACGCCAGCCTGGACCGCCTTGACGTGCACGCCCTTGAGCGCCTTACGGCGCATCCGGATGTGCAAAACCACGCTTACTTACGCATCGAACTTGTGATGCTACATGTCGCTGTCCTGCAGCGTGCCGGCCAGACCGCCGCCATGCAGGCCGTGGTGGACGCCTACCGTGACGACTTGGCGCCCTTGGGGCTGACCGCGTGGACGCTGCTCGCCCCGCCGTTTGCAGACGCCGCCGCGCTGCACGCCGCCTGCCACAGCCGCCCAGCGGCACCCCCGCAACTGCGTGTCCTTGGGGGCCGGCGCTTGATCCGGCAGGGACGGAGTGAGGCGTTAAGCGTCCGTCAAGCCGAGTTGCTGACCATCCTGTCACAACACCCTGAAGGCCTGTCTGGCACGCGTTTGCTTGACCACATGTACGGCGAAAGCGGCCGCATGACGACCCTGAAAGCGCTCGTGTCACGCACACGCAGTTTGATTGATATTCAGTCGCAACCGTACGCCCTCTCTGAGGCTGTGGAGACCGATCTGGAGCGCATCGTTGACGATTTAGACGGTGGCCGCGTCCGGCAGGCAGCCGAACGGTACGTCGCCCCGTTGCTGCCCGAAAGTGACGCCCCGGCCGTGAACCGCATTCGCGACACGATTGAGGCGCGCTTGCGGCACGCGGTGTTGGCTGGTGGCGATACGACCGCACTGGTCACGCTCGCGCAGGCGCTTGATGATGACCTAGAACTGTGGGAGGCGGCTGAAGTCCGTGTTGGCAAGGACCACCCGTCGTACCCCGTGGTGCAGTCCGAGGTGCGACGGGTCAGGGCCGATTGGGGTGTTGCGGCCGACGAACCGCGTTGAACACGATGTCAGGCGACGTGCAGGAAGGCAGGGTCCGCACCGAGCAGGTGCACCACCAATTGCGAGCGGTTGTCAAACCCAAGCTTGCACAGTGCGTTTGAGATGTGCGCATTGATCGTTTTCGTGGAAACGCCAAGCTGATGCGCGGCACCTTGCGTGTCAAAACCCATCAGCAAAAACCGCGCGACCTTGAGTTCCATGTACGTCAAACCGGAACGGTAGTTGTAGCTTCGTTGCGCCGCGGCAGCTGAATAAAGCCCGCCCACGATGGCGGTGGGGTCCATGGTGGTGGCGACACCGCTGACGTGGTAGCTCGCGAGGGCGTCAAGGTAGGCAGGGTTGGCGCCTTGCGTGACCACCAACGTCTGGGCGCGCGCCACACTACCGATCGGTTCAAGTTCGTACATGGCCCACGACAGGGGGAAGTCAAGCAGGACGTTCACGTCTGCCTGCTGGGCGGTCGGGACGGCGGTCACGTCCGGGCGTTTGAGCACGTCGGCAACCAGCGTGCGGAAGGATGGATGGGAGGCTTGAACGTTCACGGCGAGTGGGGGCATGCAGCACCTCCGGTTGGGTTTAGACGGACCTCCGTCCGACTTGCGGCAACCGTCGCATCTGAAGGGTTGCACCAGGGTTGCATCGCGTGAGGCACGCGCATGCGGCCATCAGGTGGTGAGTGCCTCATCGGACCAAGCCCCACCCAACGCCAACCACGCTTGCACCATGTCGTCCGGCACCGGCGCGACAAACGTGACGGTCTCGCCGTGCTCTGGGTGCGGCAGGCTCAAGCGGTGGGCGTGGAGCGCCTGGCGTGGCAGCACAGCGCTCGGTCGTCCGTACACCTCATCGGCCAAAATCGGGCACCCCATATGCTTCATGTGCACCCGAATCTGATGCGTGCGACCGGTACGCGGAAGCGCCCGCACCAACGTATGGCCCGCCGTGTCAGCCAGCGACGTCAAACGCGTGGTCGCTTCTTTGGCGTGCCCGCCCCCGACCCGCATCGACTGACGATGCACCGGATCACGCCCAATCGGCGCGTCTACGCGCACGTCCCCAGCGAGACGCCCCACCCCAATCGCGATGTACTCCTTCTCGGTCCACCGCTTCTTGAACGCGTGCGCCAGCTTACGGTGTGCCTCATCGTGCTTGGCAACCACCATCACGCCCGATGTGTCCTTATCCAAACGGTGCACGATGCCTGGCCGGTAGTCCTCACGATGTGGGTCGTAAATGCCCTCCTTGGACAAGTTCATGCGACCCAACAAGGCGTTCACCACCGTGCCGGTCCGCAAGCGTGCGGTTGGGTGCGCCACCAAACCAGGGGGCTTGTCGATCGCGGCAAGCCAGTCGTCCTCATAAAGCACCGTGACGTCCCAATCCTCAGGCTCCACCAGCGACGGCCGTTGCGGAGGCAGGATCAACGACACGATCTCACCACCATCCAGGCGGGTGGCGGGCTTACCGACCGGCGCGCCGTTGAGTGTCACCCAACCGTCGTCCACCAACTGTTTGGCTGCGGTGCGAGACAGCTCCAGCGCTTGGGCGATCGCCACATCCAAACGCTCACCCGCGGGGGCCTCAAAAGTTCGAACGTCCATCAACGTCAGTCTAGCCGAGGGTCCAAGGCCGCCCGTTGCGGCGCTATACTCCCGCCATGCATCCAACCCCTATCGCCCTTGACGCCATGGGCGGCGATCACATGCCGGACGCGGCCGTGGCCGGAGCGGCCGAAGCAGCGCGCGAAGGCATCCACGTGGCCCTTGTTGGCGACCCAACCCGCCTGGAGGAAGCCTGCCGTGCGCACGGCGCAACCAACCTTCAGGTTGTTCCAGCCGAAGACGTGATCGGCATGGACGAGCACGCCAGTGACGTTCGGCGCCGCACGCAAAGCAGCGTCATGCGCGCAGCCGCGGAAGTCAAAGAAGGGCGTGCCAGCGCCCTGGTGTCCATGGGGCACTCCGGTGCCACCATGGCGGCGGCGTTATTCACGTTCGGGCGTATCAAAGGCGTGGAGCGACCCGCCATCGTCGCCAACCTGCCGTCTCAGACAGGCACCGTCACGCTGCTCGATGTTGGCGCGAACGCGGACGTGAAACCGAGCATGATGCGCCAATTTGCCGTCATGGGTCGAACCTACGCGTCGATCATGCACGGCATCGAGCGTCCCTCCGTGGGGTTGCTCTCCATCGGCGAGGAACCCAGCAAAGGCAACGAGCTGACCTTGGCTGCACACGAACTCATGCGTGACCTGGACGGGTTCGCCGGCAACGTGGAAGGCCGTGACATCTTCGCGGGCACAACCGACGTGGTGGTGACCGACGGGTTTACCGGCAATGTGGTCTTGAAGCTGGCCGAAGGCGAAGCGAAAACCTTGTTCGGTTGGATCCGTGAGGCGTTGCGTTCAAGCACCCGCGCCAAGTTGGGTGGCGCACTGGCCAAGCCTGCCCTGAAGCGTGTGGCGGCCCGGTTGGACCCGTCGACGTACGGAGCCCAGCCGCTCATTGGGGTGGCGCAACCGACCTTCATTGGGCACGGCAGCAGCGACGCGCGGGCGGTGGCAAACGCGTTGCGGTTTGCAGACCAGACCGTCCGTGAAGGGGTTGTCTCGCGCGTGGCCGATGCGCTAGCGGCCGCCCGCGGTGATGCCTAGCTGGTCGCTACGGCGCGATCTCGGTTTCGGTAAAGAACCACGCCACACCCACGGGCGTGCCGGTCACCGTCAGCGTGCGGTTGGTGACCTGTTGCGGGTTGAGTGGGTTGATGAGGTCCCACGCCTCCAGGCGCGTGCCGTTCAGGGCATGCAGGTAGTCAAGCGTATCGATCGTGAACGCGGCGCTTGACGCCAACGCTGGCAAACCACGCGAGGCGTCTTCAAGGTCCGTGAGGTAACCCCGGAACGGGCTTTGCACGACCACCACCGAACCAGGCAGGTTGGGCTCGACGCGCACCCGCGCGATCGCATCAATACCAAGGTCGGTTCGATCGATAGGCGCGGCTGACGCCCCCGTGGCCCAGTCGACCCGCACCAACCGCGTTCCGTCGGTGGCCACGCCCACCCGCCCGGCCGCGTGGTAATCCACGGCCGAACCGCTCCAGCTTCCTGCGTCAAGGGCCACATCCTGCTCCCCCGGACCGTCTTCACCCACCCCCTCGGCGTAGACGTCAGTCCTTTCCGCCCAGGTGACGGATGGTTCGTTGTCACCAAGGTCCAGCCAAGCGGGTGCGCTCGCCACGATCGGGTTGCCGGATGAGTCCCAGAGAAGGTTGAAGGTGGGGCCGTCCGACTCACGGTCGAGCCACAAGTGCAGCGGCTCTTTTTCTTCACAACCTTCAAGTTCGTCCGACGTGCGCAACCCGACGTAACGCCCGGAAGGATCGACGCTGACACGCCGGGCGCAGTTGGCCGTACGAGCCGTATTAGACGCCAAATCTTCTAAATTGAGGGTAGACGCCGCGGTGTACGTGACCGCCGGCTGACTTACCGCCACCCGGCCGATGGGGAAGAAGGCCAGCCTCCTCACCGCACCTTGCGTCTCACTGACTTCGTAGAGCACCACCAGCGTTCGGTCGCGCGCGCCGTACGCGTCAATGTCCAAAATCTCGACGCTACCCGGCAGGTCGAGCGTGTGGTCCAGCGGGGCGTAGCTTTGAAACGCCCCGTCTTCCACCACCGTCTGCACGAACGTCACGCCATTCTCGGTGGCGACCGCCAACGCCTTGGGCGGCAACGCCTCTTGCGTGCCGGTGCAAGCGCCCATGAGGAACGCCCACAGCAACAACGGAAGCGCAAGCTTACGGTTCATTATGGGTTCACGCTACCTTCTGGCGCGGGCAGGGTCGGACCGTCCGACCACGACCACTGCGGCCCCGTTGCCAGGTTGGGCCCACCGATCGTGATCTCCACCTCACCGCTGCGGGTGTCCCAACGGCCGTACGTCGCCCAGCAGCAGCGGTCCCACGTCACGAACGCTTCCGGCCTCAAGTCAACCGGCCGGCCAGGCCCATCGAGGTTCACCACATCCCAAACATCGTTCCACACCGCACCCACATACAGGCCGCGCGTCAAACGACCCGCCACCGCCACCTCCTCGAGTGACAATGCCGCCTGGTTGACCTGCAAGTCGTCACCCAAGCTTGCGGTGTAGCCCACCGCGCCTTGCACCCCCACACGGCTGGCGACATCGATGTACGCCTCCGCCGACGCCCGCCGCAGGTACGCCTCAGGCAGTCGGTCGTCTGCCAAGCGCACATCTACCGACCCTTCCACCCGAGCGTTCAGCCAGCCGCGACGGAGCGCCTCAGGGGACGAACGAACCGACGCGAACAGCTGCGTGTCACGAAACGACGCTGGGGCGGCTAGCTGCGGCTCACGCTGCCGGCGTGCACGCACCTCAAAATCAAGCGTTTGCACGCCCCGTTCACTCTCAATGGTCACGCTCTCGCTGGTGACCGCAAGTGGATCCGGCGCAAGGCCCCACACCTCGCCCGGAATGAGGACAGGACCCTCCACCGTCACGCGCGCCACATCCACCCAGCGCGCACGCAACGCCCGCAGGCCAGGCGCTTCGCCTTGACGGTTGTAATCCTGCTCCGCTTCAAACCGCAGCGGTCCGGCATCGAACGCCGCCAAGTACCCCGCATCGGTGGTTTCACCCTCGTTGACGTCACGCGTTGCGCGCAGGCTTACGCCCGGTCGCAGGTCACCCCGCGCCACCGTCCCTAGTTCTGCATCCGTCTCCAGCGGCTCAAACGCCGCCTCCCCAAACGGTGGGTCGTCCCGGTAGGCAATGGCCGCTGTGGCCAAAAGCCAGTCCACCCGCCCGAGCTCCGCGTTCGCGTCAACCTGACCCTCATCACGGACCTGATCGCCATCCGGCTCGTCCGGCAGACTGGCGTCCAAATCGATCAGCTGCCCAACCTCAAGGCCGGCACGCCAGTCACCACGGCTGCCTGCTTGGGCGCGCGCCTCCAGCGTCCCCCAGTCCTCCACACGTGGTTCCGCACGATGCTCGACCTGAAAGTCAGCCCACGGGGTGGCCGTGAACGCCTGAAGCGTCAGCCGTGTCGGGGCGTACCCTTCCTGGTTTGGGTTCCGAAGCGACTCGAACACGAACCCTGCTTCGCCTGAGAGTCTCAACTGCGCGGCGAACGGCCACGATGCCTCGGCGTCCAGTCGGGTCCGACGTTCGGCTGTGGTGCGCTCAAACGCGAACGGCGTTTCCCCTTCGGTTAGGTCGCGCCGCAGGGTGACATTCAGCTCGCCACGCTCCGCGAAACCCACCCGCCCGCGCAGGGTGGTGTCCCACTCAATAAGCCGCTCCTGCGTGCCGTAATAGCGACCATCGAAACGGTTGTCCGCCGTGATGGAAAAGTCCCCAAGTCGCACGCCGCCCACGTCAAGGTCGTGCCG
This sequence comes from uncultured Trueperaceae bacterium, assembly GCA_913057165.1. Taxonomy (GTDB): domain Bacteria; phylum Deinococcota; class Deinococci; order Deinococcales; family Trueperaceae; genus SLSQ01. The sequence goes on along the minus strand of CAJXNS010000004.1, from coordinate 46,104 downwards.
CAAACGCACCTGACCGGTTGACACCACATCGCTGCCGGCCGCGCTGCGGTTTTCAGGGTTCGATTCGTCCTCGAACACGCCCACGTCCAACCGCACGTCGCGCAGGTCCACCAGGCCCGTTTCCACGCGGGCCTCATCGGTCAGTTCGAACGACGTGAGCAGCGGCGTGGCACGCGGTGTGCGGCTACCGTTCCAGCTTGGCTCATCCTCCACGTCACCCGTGAGCTCCACTGGGAATTGGGTGCTCACGTCAAACCCGAGGGCGCCGCGTTCCTCACGACGGGACGCCTCCACCTCAAGCAGCCCAGGGCGCACCTCATCATCAAGCTCCACCCGGAGTTGCGTGATGGGCGCCGCAAGCGCATCATCGGTGCTGTACGCCAACTTGAAGCGGTACTGCGCGCGAAGTGGCTCACCGCTGGTGACCTCCGTTTCGCAAGGCTGGGCGAGTGGGAGCGCTTCGGCGGTCAGGGTCCCAAGACCCCGCGGGGTGAGAAACAGGTGGTCTAGCGAGCCCAACCATTGGATGCAGGCAGGCTGCCCACCCAGCAGCGTGCGCGAGGCACGGCTGCCCCCGTCATCGACGTCGATGACCGTACGGGCGGTGACGGTACCGAAGGCGTTGGCTCCCGCCACGTACGGCCAAGCGATGGCGATGTCGGCAGGGGTTTCCTGGTCTGGCACGCCACGCTGGTAACGCAGACTAGGGATTCGGTCCGGGTCGGCCAGCGGCAGAACCAAGACCGGCAGTGGCACGAACGGTTGCTCGCGAATGAGGATGATGGCGTCGTAGGCAATCAGTCGGTCGCCGGGCAGCAACTCAATACGCGCAGCCTGAAAACCGTAATCCTCGGTGCTCTGCCCGCAGCGGCTACAGGGGCTAAACGCCCCGTCTTCTAACTGAATGCGGCCTGCCACCCGGCGTGCCGTGACACCCCGGACGTCAATCCGGTCGGTGAACGCAATCACGTCGCTACCGTCAAGCCGCCCGCTCGGCAGGTCAACGACCAGGTCCTGACCAACCAGCGTTTCGTTTTCCCTCTCCACCCGACCGAGCCCGATGATGCGTACCTCACCGGTGTCAGGGTTGAACTGGACGTGCGACGCGCGAATCGTGACGTCGGTGGCCCGGATGACCACCTCCTCAGCGCGCACGACATAAAAGCGTTGCTGCACCCCACCGGGGGTCACGTGGTTGCGGACCTCCAGTCGTGCTTGCGGGTCGCCTTGCGTATCCACCTCAATGCGTTCAGCATGCCCCCACGCCCCGCATAGCAGGACGAACACCAGCAGCAGGCGGCGGTGGGGTGTCATCTTCGCCTCCACGCCCGCGCGAGCAGCCCGGTGGCGGCGATGGCGTACAAACTCACTGGCGTCCAAGCGGCCAGCCAAGCGGGCGCTGCACCTTGTGCACCGAGAAGCTTCATGACGCTCCACACGGCGTAATACACGAACGTCAGCAGCAGCACGAGCGGAAGGCCGACAAGCAGGTTCGAACGCACCGTATTCAACGCCAAGCCAAGCGCGAACGCCACGAACGCGAGGGCTGCCAGCGGTTCAGCGACCTTACGCTGCAGGGCCGTCCAAGCCGCCGCGTCACGACGGGATTCTTGGGCGCGGGACCAAAGCTCGGTGGCAGGCAACGTCATCAGGTCGGTACGACCGATGCTGACGGCCGCCAGGCCTTGCACCGGGACGGTCGCCAGGTCGGCCTGCACATCCAGATTGGGCTGACCACGCGTGAACGTCCGAAAACGCACGTCGCTGAGTTCCCACGTGCCCCGGTCCTCGTTCAGGCGTCCACGGGCGGCCTCCACCAGCTGGCGTGGCCCTTGCGGGCCGCCGGGCACGATCATCACAATGCCTTCAGCAGCGGCGTTTTCACCGATCGCGTCCAGAAAAATACTGCGCCCCCGACCGTCCTTAAAGAAGCGGTCCTCCTGCAACAGCGACCGCGGCGAGTTAAGCAAAATGTCTTTCTGCACTTCCATCGCTTGCGTCTCAGCCCACGGCACGACCAACTCGTTGTTCGCCACGCTGATCAGAGCGACGGCCGCCCCGAGCGCCAGCAGCGGCCGCAAGAAGGCTGCCGGCGTCACCCCCAACGTGAGGGCGGACTTCAGTTCCCGGTCGCCAATCCAGCGACCCAGCGTCAGCAGTGTGGCGAAGAGCAGTGCGAGGGTTAACGCTTGGGCGCCCACGACCGGTAGTTTGTAAAGCACGAAGCGTGCCACCAGCCCAATTGGCACGTCACGCGATAACGCTTCGGCCAGCACGTTAAACACCACGTTGATGAGAAGGAGCAGCAGTAGTACCGCCAGCGACGCGACGTAGAGTGGCACGATCTCGCCGATGATGCTGCGCGCAAGACGTGTCACGGCCTTCTCCACGGCAGCGCGGCCAGTACGCCCGCCAGCGCCACCGCCGCGGGTGTGAACCAGGCGGCTGCCACCGGCCCCAAGACCTGCTGCTCAAAGAGCGAAGCGGAGAACGTCCACAACACCCAAAACACCGCGATCAGCGCGATCGTGCCGCCGATGCTGGCCGCCCGGTTGAGAAGCCTGAAACCAAGCGCGGCGGCCACCAGGACAAACAGGGTCGCGCCAGACGCGTCGGCCAGCATGCGGTGCAGGTTGAACCGCAACGTGCGTGTGTCCGCCCCGAGGGATTCAAGCCGCCGGATGCTTTCAATGAGCGCCCCGATCGACTGCAAACCCGGCGTGACGAGGGCGGTTTCGGCGTTCACTTCCAAGGGGAACGGCACGGCCCGCTCGTCAAACCCGCGGGCGGTCCCGTCTGGGGCAATGAATTGCCCGTCTTCAAGATGCCAGGACGCGGTCGCGGCCAACCAGCGGCCGCTGGGTGCGGTCAGCACCGAACCGTCCTCAAAGCGGATGAGGACGCCACGCAGGGTGGCGTTGCCAGGGGCATCAGGATCCGCCCGCAAGCGCGCGGCATGAAAAATGTTGCCCTCCACACGGTAGGACGCGTCACGCTCGGATGCTGCAGGAGGACGGTCGTACAAAAACGATTCGATAATCGCCCGGTAACGCGCCTCACCCCGCGGTTCGAGGACGCCGTTGTTGACCAGCGCCAGGCCGCTCATGAACAGGCCCCACACGACGATCGGAACCACCAACGCGGTCGGCGACACCCCACCGGCTTGGGCGGCCTTCAGTTCGGATCCTGCCGCCATACGCGCCGCGGTGGTCAGAATGGCGAACGTGGCTGCGACCGGTATGGCCAGGTGCAAAAACCACGGGATTTTGGCGGCCAGCATGGCAGCCACAACCGGCGGGCCAGCCTCCTGCTCGATGAGGAACTGCGCAAGGACGCTCAACAGGTCGATCGACAGCAGCAAGGAGACCGCAAACACGCCAAGAACGAAGAGTCCGGTCGCTTCGGTGAGGACGCTTCTCGCGAGTCGCAGCGGCACACGGAAGGATAGCAAAGCCGGTGCCAACCGCCCGCGGCACGCGTCGCACGTCACCACAGCCAGGACGGGCCCCAAACCGCCCTGGGGGAACGGGTATGGTGAACGGCTGTGAAGGCAACAGAACGCATTTTGGTCTCATGGCGCGAAGCGGACGTCGCGGCCGCCTGGCCGCAGGTGTTCGGGCGGACAGGGGACGTTCACCTCGAGGTGGGGTTCGGCGACGGCCGGTACACCGTCAGGCGTGCCCTCGATGAACCCGGTGGCCTGTATGTCGGCGTCGAAGTCTCTGGCGTCAGCGTCCGGCGGGCGATCAAGAACGTCCGGCGTTCGGGGGTCAGGAACGTGCGCATCATGAAAGGGACCGCCCAAGCGGCCGCCCGGCAGGCGTTCACAGCGGGCAGCCTGGCGTCAGTCACCGTGAACTTCCCAGACCCATGGCCAAAAGACCGTCACGAAAGCCGGCGTCTGCTGCAAGGACCGTTCCTTGATGTGCTGGCGGACCGCCTCAAGCTCGGTGGTGAGGTTCGTCTCGCGACCGACCATGAGGATTACTTCCATTTCTCGGTGGCGCAGCTTGACGCCCACCCCGCGTTCGTGCGGGTGCCGCGCATGCCGCCCGATGCGGTCTTTCAAACCAAGTACGCCCTGAAGTGGCGTGAACAGTCCAAACCCGTGCATTACGGCGTGTACCGCCGGGTGCCCGCCAACGTGACGACCCAACCCCCCATTGAGAGGCCCAACCCCATGCCGCACGCCCTCCTGACCGGACCCCAACCGCACTTTGGCACGCTTGAAAAGACCGTCATCGAACGTGGTGATGCCCACGTGATCCTGCATGAGGCAGCGGCGGTGTTGACCGGTGACGGGCAGCCCACGCGCGTGTTCGTGCGCACCACCGTCGATGAACCAGAGTTCACCCAGCAGCTGCTGGTGGCGGTCCAAAAGCGTGAGGGTGACGAGTGGATCGTGCGCGTCGAGTCGTTTGGCGATCCGATCATCACCGACGCGGTACGTGGTGCGGTGCACGGCGTGACCGAATGGTTGGCGGCACAGGACGGCTGGCAGGTCACAGCCCGGAATTACTAATGGATGCACCAATGATTCTCGCGAACGCGCAGTTCCCGGCACGGCACGGCTTCACCACCCGGCAGGGCGGCGTGTCAACCGGTCCTTTCGCATCGCTGAACGTGGCGAACGAGCTGGGTGACGATCCAGACCACGTGACCGAGAATCGCCAGCGCATCATGGCGGCCTTCGGCCGGCCAGACGTCCAGCCACACACCGTGACGCAAGTGCACGGCGCGCAGGTGGCGGTGGTCAGCGAGATGAATGAGACAACCGAAGCGGACGCCGTGATGAGCGACCAGGTTGGCGACGTGCTGGCCGTCCGCACGGCCGACTGCTTGCCGCTTCTGCTGGTGGCGCCCGACGTGGGGGTGGCGGCGGCCGTTCACGCCGGCTGGCGCGGCACCGTGGCTGGCGTGGTGCCTACCGCACTTGCCGTGATGCGTGAACGCTACGGGGTGACCCACGGCGCGCTGCATGCCGTGATCGGCCCGCACGCCCGCCAGGCGTCCTACCAGGTGGGGCCTGAGGTACAGCAGGCGTTCCGTCAGGCCGGCTACCCGCAGTCGGTCTTGGTTGCGGACGCGCAGGGACGCTACCGGTTGTCGGTCGCTGCGGCCGTGCGACACGACCTTGCGGGTGCAGGCATCCCGTCACACCAGGTGCTTGAGGTAGACGGCTGCACCATCGATGATGCCGACCGCTTCTACTCGCACCGTCGCGACGGCGCCCGCACCGGCCGGCATTGGGCGCTGGTTGAGGTACCGCCGCGCAAGGCCTGACATCAACGCACGTACCGGTGTTGGTACCGTGCGTCCTATGAACGAACTCCTCAACACCCTGCGGGCGCTGCGTGCTCCCGACGGCTGCCCGTGGGACATTAAGCAGACCCACGAGTCGCTGCGTCCGCACCTGATTGAGGAGGCCGCCGAGGCGGTCGAGGCGCTTGGCCAGCCGAACGAGTCCCATCGCGTGGAAGAGCTAGGCGACGTGCTGCTGCACGTGGCGTTTCATGCCGTCATCGCTGAAGAGCGAGACGCATGGAATTTTTCGGACGTGGAGCATGCGATTGTCGCCAAGCTCATCCGCCGTCACCCGCACGTGTTCGGTGACGTGCAGGTGGACGGCGAGGAGGGCGTGAAGCGCAATTGGGAGGCGATCAAGGCCGCAGAGCGTCGCGAGCGCGGCGAAGACCGTGATCCGGATGCGTTTCCACCCGACCTGCCTGCCTTGTCGCGGGCCAGGGCGCTTGCCAAACGTCAACCTGACCGCGCGGATGATGCGTTACAGGCTGCCGCTAACGGTTCGGGCGACACCGCTGTGCTGCTTGACGCCATGGTGGCACTGACCGGGCGGTTAAAGGACCTTGGGGTCGACGCCGAGGTGGGGTTACGCGACCACGTGGGAGAACGTCTGCGCGAGGCATCCAAGGAGGGCGCATGACACGCCGCACGCCAAGCTTCCGGGCGGCACGCGAGGGCAGCGCCTGGCCGGCGGGTGGATGGCGTCATGCAGCGGTCCTTGCCGCTGTGGTGCGTGAGGGCAACCCGAGCGTGATCCTGACCACCCGGGCGGCACACCTCAAGCACCACCCGGGTGAGGTTGCGTTGCCTGGCGGGTCGCTTGAGCCCTCAGAAACGGTGGAGCAGGCAGCACGCCGCGAGATGTTCGAAGAAACCGGCGTCCATGTGGCCGCCAGCGGGGTGGTTGGGACGCTTCCAGCGGTGCCGTCTCCTGCCGGATTCATGGTCACCCCGGTCGTCGCTTGGGTTGACCGGCCGGCCGCATTCAAGCTTGACCCACAGGAGGTTCAAGACGCCTTCTTCGTGCCTCTGGATGACCTGCGGGCCATCACCCCACATGTGGAGCGTCGTGCGGTGCCGTGGGGTGAAGAGGACGTTTACGACTACCGCTGGCAAGACCGCCGTATTTGGGGTCTGACCGCGAAGGTCATCCACCACCTGCTTGCAGCGGGGCTACCTCAGGAGGGTGCATGACAACCACGGGACGCCTGCGCGTGCTGGTGGACGGCAAGAAACGGCCGTTCACGGCAGGGCGTGTGGTGGACGCCTTGCAGACCGCAGGCGTTCCCACCGACGATGCGCTGCGCGTGGCCGCCGCCGTGGAGACCGATCTTCGTGAGGCAGGTGAGCCGCAGGTCCCGATTGAGGTGCTGCAACGCGCCGTCACCGAGCGTTTACGCGAGGAGATGGGGGCGGATGTGGCCGAGCGGTATGCCCAGCAAACCCCGCCGTTCCAAGCGATTTTTGTGGAGCGGCCCAGCGGTAAGACCGTGCCGTTTTCCAACCGCAAGCTTGCCACCAGCATGGAACGCTCCGGCTTAGGCGTGCAGGACGCCTGGCTGCTGGCCCAGCAGGTCGAACACGCCTTGCGGGCTGAAGGGCTGGTGCACGTCCCGCAGGACGCCGTGCTGCAGCGCGCGGCGGTGCTTGTCGAAACACGCTTTGGTCGGCAGGCCCGCGTGCGTTACGAGGCCATTGCCGGCCATCAGGCCGAACTGATCGTCGCGGAAGAGGACGGCTCACGTACGCCGTTTTCACGAGGCATTCTGGCGCGATCGCTCACCACGGTCGGGCTTGCACCCACGCTGGCGCACGAGATTGCGGTGCGCGTTGAAGAGCAACTCTGGTCGCTTGAACGCCACGAGCTTGACCGGGGTGACGTACGCGAGGCGATCGACCGGCTCCTGGTGGAGCACGCCGGTGAAGATTTCGCCAGGCGCTTTGAACTCATGCGGCTGGTCCGCAATCCCGACCGTCCCATCGTGGTGTTGGTGGGCGGGAGTCCTGGGGTTGGTAAGTCGGAGCTCGCCGCTGAGTTGGCGTACCGCTTTTCAATCCCTCGGGTGGTGTCCAGCGATTCGGTCCGGGAGGCACTCCGTTCCTTGATTGGTCCGGACCTGTCCCCGGTGTTGCACGCGTCAAGTTACACGGCGTGGATGGCGGACCTGCTGCCTGCTGAGTTGCGTGATGCCGTGCCGAAGCGGCGGCGGGTGGTGCGTGGGTTTAACAACCAAGTGGTGCAGGTGGGTACAGCGTTGGACGCGATTGTGGCCAGGCACGTGACCGAGGCCACGTCACTGGTGCTTGAAGGCATCCATGTGGTGCCTGGTGTGAGTCCGGTGCGGACGGAAGGTGCGCTGGTGGTGTCGCTGATGCTGTACGTCGATGACGCGGATGAGCACCGTGCACGTTTCGCTCGGCGTGAGGGCCGCACGCTTGCGCGCCGGCCGCGGCAGGGGTACGAGGATCATTTTGAAGAGATCCGTATGCTGCAGGCGTGGCTCCTGGAGACGGCCGACGAGGCCGGCGTGCCGGCTGTTGAGGTGAGCGACATGGACGATGCGGTTGAGCGCGCTGTGGAACTCATTTTGGATTTGGTGAAGGAAGAAACCGACGTGGCCACGCAGGTGGGTGACGCGTGAGGTCCGTCAAGGCGGTGGGAATGGCGGTTGCCTGCCTGTCGGCGTTGGCGTTGGCGTCTGGGGTTGCTTTCGCGCAAGCGCGTGCGGCGTACACCGTGCAGGTTGCGGCGCTCTCCGATGCCGATGCGGCCCTTGCGGCATCGGGTGAACTGCTCCGCTCAGGCTTTCCGTCGTACGTGGTGGGGGCGGAAGGGCCATCGGGGTCGGTCTACCGCGTGCGCGTGGGGGCGTTTGCAGACCGGGCAACCGCCGACCGTTACGCCGCGGCTCTGGAGCGTGCCGTTGGGGGTGCCCCGCGGCCGGCGCTTGCGGAATCGATCCCTTCGGGATTGTTGCCGTTGGTGCCAGCTCGGTTGGCGTTGGTGGCGCAAGGCGAACGCCTTGAGTTGATCGATGGGCCTTCCGGTGGTCTGTGGCTCCGTGCCGGTCCGCAGGACGCTGAGGCGTTGTACGTCGATGCGCAGACCGGGGAGCGGTTTCAGGCGTGGTGGGCGGCACCGCGTCCGTCGGGCGGTCGTTACGAGGTCGTGCGCTTGCCGCTTGATGATTTGTCCAGCGATTCCGATCCGCTGGATGTGCGTAATGAACTGCTGCGGCAACGGGTGTCGTTGCTGGCGGGTCAGGCAGAACTTCCGCAGGGTCGCATTCAACAGGAAGCCATCCGCGGTGAGGTTGGCTCGCGCTTCTTGGTGGTGTTCCGGTCGCGGGGTGAACGCGATGAACTTCGTGGGGTCCTACTCGCGTCCGCCTTACCGGACGACCGGTCAGCAGAAGCGTGGATCGGTGAGCCGCCACCACAGGCATCCGAACCGTCGTTGGTGGTGGAGGAGGGCCTGGAAGGCTCCGGCGAGCTGTCGGGTCGTTCTGGAGATGTGGCGTGGTCGGCAGCGCCGGACGGTCCTTGGGTGACGATCACAGCAGGCGATAAAAGTTGGCGCGGACTGGCTGGGGTGCCGGTCCGCGCGGTTGCAGATTTGCTCGTGGTGTCCGTGCCCGAAGGGTTTGACGTGGTGCGCCTCAACCCAGTGAGGCCGTAAGGCTTGTGGCTTAACGATCAGTCGCCGGCGACGGCGGCACTTGCGGGTGTGGATTCCCGTTCGGCCAGCCAGCGTTCGGCTTCCATGGCCGCGCGCGTGCCAGCACCGACGGACGTACCAAGCTGCCGGTAGATCTCGTCAGAGACGTCGCCGGCCGCAAAGATGCCTTCCACGTTCGTGTAAATCTCATCGCGGACATCGACGTAACCGCTGTCGCGGAGCTGCACCACGCCGCGGACAAAGTCGGTGTTGGGGATGTGTCCGATATAGACGAACACACCATCGGCGTCGAGGGTGCCTTCTTCGCCGGTGAGGACGTTGCGGGTCCGCACGCCGGTGACTTGCTCTTCGCCAAGAACTTCATCGACGACGGTGTCCCAAACGAACTCCATTTTGGGGTTGGCGAACGCGCGGGCTTGGGCGTTGCGGTTGGCGCGCAGTTCGTCACGACGGTGAATGACGGTGACTTTGCTGGCGAACTTGGTCAGGAAGCTACCTTCCTCAATCGCCGCGTCGCCGCCGCCGACCACCACGACGTGCTTATCCCGGTAGAAGAAGCCGTCGCAGGTGGCGCAGGTGGACACGCCACGGCCGTAGAAGGTGTCCTCACCTGGGACGCCCAACCTGCGTGGGTTGGCACCGGTCGCCAGGATGACCGCTTTGGCGCGGTAGTCGGCGTCGTAGCCACGAACCACGAACCCGTCGTCGGCGTTGCCCTCGACCGCTTCGACCTCTTCCATGACGATTTTGGCGCCGAAGCGTTCGGCTTGACGCACCATGCGTTGGGACAGGTCGGGGCCGCTGATGGCCTCATCAAAGCCGGGGTAGTTTTCGACCTCTTCGGTTTGTGCAATCTGCCCGCCCGGCAGGCCTTTTTCGAGAATGATCGTGTCCAGTTGGCCACGGCCAGCGTAGATGCCGGCTGTCAGCCCAGCCGGGCCGCCACCTACAATGACCACGTCTTTTTCAATGGTTTTGCGCGCCATGCGTTCCTCCTTGTGTTGTCGGCATGGTAGCACCGCGTGGTGCTCACCCAAGCCTTCCTAATACCCCCAGAGGGTATCAAACGGCGGGGCGGGACGACGCGTTGGCTAGGCGACACGCCCGCGGCACGCTAGGCTAACGGCATGCCCAGCGTGTCGAGCGTCGATTTCACCATCCAACCGACCCACGAGGCCACCCTGCCGATCACCGACCTAACCTTCCGGCGAGGCTACGGAAGTTTTGATTTTCTCTACGTCATCGACGGCGTCCCCATGTTCATCGACGACCACCTGGCACGCTTTCACGCCAGCAGCCGTCTGCTCGGCTTAGGCCCCATTCCCAGCCAGGAACAACTTAAAGCCCACGCCCACGACTTAATCGACGCGAACGGCGGGGGCACCTTCGGCCTGCAACTATTCCTCACGGCTGGCGATCCACTCGACGGCTTCACGCCCCAGGACGCCCGCTTCATCGCCCTGACCGTCCCCGCCGCCACGCCCAGTCCTGACGCGTTTGAAAGCGGCTACCGCCTCATCACCCACCAGCATCAACGCGACCTCCCCGAAGCGAAAACCACGAACTACTTCACCGCGGTTCGGTTGGCCCCCAAAATGCGCGAAATGGACGCCAATGACGTGCTGTATCACGACGGCGAACGGGTGCTCGAAGCCACCCGCTGTAGCTTCTTCCTTGTCGGCGAAGACGGCACGTACGTCACCGCCGGTCGCGACATCCTGCCCGGTGTGACGCGCCTCAACACCCTACGCGCGCTCAGGCACGCCGGTCTGCCCGTCGATGAACGCGACGTGGCACTGAATGAGGTGGGCCGCGCCAGCGAAGCGTTCGTCACCAGCACCACCAAAGGTGTGATGCCCGTCCTTGCGATCGACGGGGAGGCGATCGGTGACGGTCGTCCAGGACCCCGCACCCGCGAAGCCCACGCGCTTCTCAAGGCCCACCGAGCGGAATGGGCACGCGCGTACCAGCGTCCGTAACCCCAACTGAAGCACGCGACACGGCGCGCGTTACCCTGACGGCATGACCGACACCAACCCGCTGCTCAGCGACGCGTTTCCCATCGCGTTTCAAACCATCGAACCAGCCCACGTCGCCCCGGCGATCGACACGGCACTGCGCGAAGCCGAAGACGCCCTTGAGGGCATCGCCAGCGACGCAACCCCACTCGAGTTCGCGGCCGTTCTCGGCGCCTTGGACGCCATCCACGACCGCGTGCAGCGCGTGGCTGGGGCTGTGGCCCACCTCAACAACGTGCGTCAAAACCCGGATCTGCGTGAAGCGTGGACGGCAGCCCTGCCGAAACTTGCCTCGTTTGAAGCACGCGCGGCCAGCCATCCTGGCGTGTACGCCAAACTCCAAGCGTATGAGGCGAGCGACGAAGGACGCCAGCTGGATGGCCCCGAGCGACGCTACTTAACCCTCACGCTTGACGCCATGCGTCGCGCCGGAGCAGGCCTGGATGACGCCACCCGCGAACGCGTCGAAGCCCTCAAGAGCGAACTGGCGGAACTCGGCAATGCGTTTCAAAACAACGTTCTAGATGGCACCAACGCCTACCACTTGGACGTAACGGACGAAGCACGCCTCGAAGGTCTGCCGCCGGCCGTGAAGCGTCGCGCCAAGCAGCTTGCCGAGGACGCCCAGGTGGACGGTTGGCGTTTTGATCTGCAACCTCCGACCGTCATGGCGGTCGCCGAGCACGCCCACGACCGCGAGTTACGCAGGACCCTCCTGAACGCCTACGACCAGCGCGGCACCGGCGAAGATCGCGACAACCGGCCGCTCATTGAAGCGATCCTGCGCGCCCGCCGAGAACTTGCCACCTTGCTCGGTTACGACCACTGGGCCGACCTTCAAACCGAAGACCGCATGGTGGGTCACGCCGAACGCGCCAAGACGTTCGAGGAGGATCTCTGGCAGCGGGTGGCACCCCACTTTGCAACCGAACGCGAGTCCTTGCACCAGTACGCCCAGGACACCCTTCACGTCGACCGGGCTGAACCGTGGGATGTGGCCTACATCCTTGAGCGCATCCGCAAAGAACGCCACGACGTCGACGGCGAAGCGCTCCGGCCTTACTTCTCCCTTGGTCGCCTGCAGGCGGGCATGTTCGACCTGGCGGAAACCCTCTTCGGTTGGACGATCACCGCCACCGAAAGCCCCACCGTGTGGCACGAATCGGTGGCGTACTACGAGGTGCACAGTAATGGCGAACGCATCGGCGGCTTCTATACCGATTGGTTCCCGCGCAGCGATAAGCGCGGCGGCGCCTGGATGATGCCGCTGCGTCAAGGCGGCCCCACCGTGGACGGCGGTTTCGAACCGCATTTGGGTGCCATCAGCGGCAACCTCACACCACCCGACGGTGAGGCCGACGCGCAACTCACGCATGACGAAGCGCTCACCGTCCTGCACGAGTTTGGCCACCTGGTCCACCACCTGGCATCCCGCAGTCCCGTCAAAAGCCTGGGCGGCCTGAACGTCGCCTGGGACTTCGTGGAACTCCCCAGCCAAATATTTGAGAACTGGTTATGGCACGACGAAGGCCTAGACCGCATGGCGCGACACGCCGACAGCGGCGAAGCCATCCCAAGCGAGGTGCGGCAGCGTATGCGGGACGCCCGCACGGTCGGTGCGGCCTACCGTATGGCGCGCCAACTCAGCTTCGGCACGATCGATCTTGCGCTGCACACGAGCTACGATCCAGCCACGCATGGCGATGCCGTCCAACACGCACGACGCGTGCTGCAGCCTTTCCAAATTCATGAGAACGCCACACGCGACGGCTTCCTCCCAAGCTTCCAGCACATTTTCGCAGGCGGGTACTCGGCTGGCTACTACAGCTACATGTGGAGTGAAATGCTTGAAGCGGACGCGTTCGGACGCTTTGAACGCGAAGGGCCTTACAACCCTGAGGTCGGCCGCGCCTACCTGGAAGGCATCCTGGAACCAGGCAACGCCGAGCCGCCCGACGTGCTGATCGAACGGTTCTTAGGCCGGCAACCGGACCCAGCTGCGCTGCTGAAGCGCAACCTCGGGTTGGACTGAATCACGCGGCATGGTCACCACCAGCCGCCTGCGTGGGCACGCACGAGCGCGTCGAAGCCGGCTGCGTATCCTGCCGTGCCTAAGGTGTCCCCGCGCGACCTAAGCCACGCGTCATAGATCCGCCACGCCCAGCGCGCGTCAAAGGCGTCGTAGCGCGCCAAGGCCTCGCGTAACGCTTCGATATCTGCCCTCGCCGTTGGTCCTGGGTCGTACTGCGCCCGCAGGTCGGCGGGGGCTTTGATCCACATCCACAACGCCGCGGCGTACGCGGCATCGGGATGACCGGACGTCAGGCCGGCCACCGCCCCCACCCACTCGGCGTCCTGTTCGGAGGCAAAACCTGCCAAGTGGGCACGCTCGTGCGCCACGACAGCGGCTTGCGCCCAAGCGGGCAACCCACCATTGACGTGCACCTCGTACGTCCACGGCGACACCACCCCAGCCAAGTCAAGCGGCCCAAAAAGCCAACCCGGTACGGTCACGGTTTCCGGTGGAAGGCGCGTCACACCCGTCATGCCCTCGAGGCGTTCTCCCGATGCAACGAGCGCCCCGGGCAGATCAAACGGCTCTGAACGTCCAGACCGCAATTGCGCCGCCAAGCGCGCCGCTACCTGGTCCGCCTCGGTTGGGGTGGCCTTGGCGGTCAAACCGTAGCGCTCCAGGCCGGACGGACGCCCCGCATGAAAACCCCACGCGATCTGGAAACTCGCCACCGCGACCAAGCCAAGGGTGAGGACAATCAGCGCCTGCTGCCGCCAAGGTCGGTGCCGCCCCCAGGCGACAGCCAGCAACACCCAGAAGCCGGCTAGCCAAGGCAAGACCGGCATGGGGAAGACCGCCTGAAGCGACGCCCAACTTGCCGCCCACGGTCCCGTGAACGCCGCCGCCCACGCCTCCGCCCAGGCTTGCGATCCACCCAAGACCGCCCCCAAGAGCGTGACGAGCAGTGCCATGCCCAACGCCCACGCAAGCCTCATGCGGGTGACTCCTCAAGGCGCACGTACCCTTGGTGTGTTTCGAACCCTTCAAGGGTCGCCACCCACCAATCCTCATCGAGCCGGGCAAACGGCGCAGGAGGTTCCGTGCGGCCGATAGCGGCGGTCTGGACCGCTTTGGGGGCGAGTACCTCCATGGTAAGCCGGAGTGCCAGTACGAGCGCCTTACGTCGCACAGACGGCAGCCAGCACGCCGACGGCGGGTCTGGAAGCGATAGGTGAACCACCTGGTCGTGACGCACGATGGTCGGTAGCGACGGCCAATCGGGAGCGATGAACGTCAGCCCGGCTGCATGACGGTCCGCCTCTAAGCGAAGCGGGGGTTCCACCGCCGCGAAACGTGGTTTCGGTTCGGGTAGGTTCGCGTCCACCGCCTCCAACCACGTCCCCGTGAGCTCGCGGCGGGTGCGCTCGGCGCGGGCACGCTCCCGCGGCGCTCCCTGCGTGGGATCTGCTAACCACACCTCCAGCGCCAAACGCTGGTCTTCTAAGGTTTGGAGTTCCCGCTGGTCCTCTTGCGACCCAGGCGGATCTGACGCGTCGGTAGGGGCCGCGTCCACCGTGAGCCGCTTGCGGCCGCGGCGCCATCCTTGGACCCCACCGCGGTAACGCACCAGCCCCTCCTGCGTCAGTTGTGCCGCCTCGTCCGCCACCGCCTCAGCCAACGCCAAATCGTGCGTTGCCAGCACCAACGCAGCAGGCACGTTCGCCAAGGCCTGCTCAAGCCATTCAAGTCCAGCCAGGTCCAGGCCACGCTCGGGCCGATCGAGCAGGATGACATCAGGCTGTTCGGTCACCATCTTGGCTAGCCGAACGCGCGCCTGCTGACCGGTCGACAGGGTCGTCCACGGCCGCACCAGCGCCTCATGCGGCAGGCCGGTCTGCAGCAACGCTTGCCGTGCAGCACGCTCGTCCACCCCTTGCGATACCCACGCGAGCGGGGTCAACTCGGATGCTCCGTGGCGCCCGGTCCACGCATGCACCCGGATGCGGCCACCCCAGCGGACGAACGCCCGCGGGTTGTCGTTGGCGCGCCGCCCCGCCAGCACCTCAAGAAGGGCGTCCGCACGGGCGTCACCGCGTCCCAGCAGCACCCAGCGTTCGCCCATACGCACGTCGAAACTGACATCCCAAAAGGCCGACGCAACCCCCAGCGAACGTACCGACAGCACACGCTGACCGTCCTTCGCGCGCGTGGGCCACGACCAAGCGCCATCCACCACCGCCTGAGGCGCCGTGTCAGGCGTCACCTGAGCTTGCGCCCCCGCTTGCGCTGCACGCTGCGCCAGACGTTTCCCGCGGCCAGCCGCCGCACCAAACCGTTGCGCCTGCGCGGCAGACGCCTGCAAACGGTGGTGCTCTTTCTTCGCTTCGCGCGCGAGCCGCGCTTGGCGTCGGCCATCGGTACGGCGCTGCACCTCAGCCGATGCAAACGCCAGACGCCGCGGTTGCAGCCGGCCTGAATGCACGCGTGCCGTGGCGTTCGTGATGCTGCGCAGCAACGCCCGGTCGTGGCTTGCCACCACCACCGCGGTGCCTTCAGCGGGCCGCGCCAAGACCTGCACCAATCGTTCATGCTCCACCACATCCAACGGCAGCGTGGGCTCATCCAGCAGGAGCACATCTGGGCGGGCAAGGACCGCCCCCACCACCCGCGCTAACTGCGCCAATCCTGGGCTCAGCGGCCGGTCTGACGCCGCGAACGCCTCCGGCACGGCCTTCTGCCAAGCAGCCTCATGCCGCTCCGGCGCCGACCACCCACCCAGCCGCTCAAAGCGTTCAAGCACCGCTGCATAACGCTCCAGACGCCCGGGATCGCCCGCCAGCCTCTGCGCCTCAGCAGCCACCGCGTCACGCGCCTCCTGCCACGACGTGAGCGCCTCATCCATCAGCGTGCGGGCGTACACAGGCTCAGGTTCACCGGCCGTGACCAAGGCAACCCGAACACCGGGACTGCGGATCAGCCGACCGTCGTGCGGTTCAAGGCCACCTGCGAGCAGCTGCAAAAGTGTCGACTTGCCACTGCCGTTATCCCCCACAAGCCCCCACACCTCACCCGCCGCGACCGTCCAATCGACGCCGTGCAGGACCGCTTTGCCATCCCACGCCAACCCCACGTCCTGCAACTCAAGAAGCGTCACGCGCTAAAGGATACGAAAGCAACCCGTGTGGACGGTGAAAGCGGCGCCACGGTCGCAACACCGGGGCCTGGCGTACCCTTGCGTCATGACCTCGTCTGTGCCCGCAGAACGCATCGCACGCGTGACCGACCTCCCACCAAACCCGGATGGCGCCTTCGTTCTTTACTGGATGGAGCGCTCCCAACGCACCGCCGATAACCCGTCGCTCGTGCAGGCGGTGCTGCGCGCCCACGACCTTGGTCGCCCCCTCATGGTGGTGGTTCACATCAACCCAAGCGAACCGGGCATGAACCTACGGCATCTTGACTACCAACTCCGCGGCCTGCAGGACGTGCACACCAACCTGGCCGCCATGGGGATCCGTTTTGTCCTCACGGTCGGCGACCCCGTCGTCCAACTCAAACCGCTCATGCGTGCGGCCGCCTGGGTGGTCGTCGACCGGGTGTACCTGCGGCACCAGAAATCCGATCAGTCGGCGGTCCTGCCGCACGCCGCAGGCACCTGCGAGCGCATTGAGGGTGATGTGGTGGTCCCCACGCACCACGTGACCGGCAAACGCGAATACGCTGCTCGGACCTTGCGACCGAAGGTCATGCGGGAGATGGACCGCTTCCTTGAGCCTGTGCGCATGCCGCCGTACCAGGCCGGCTGGGCGGAACTCCCCGACGACGCCCGTGCCCTTGCCCTCGACGCTGCTGCTGAGGTGTTGCGCCCCCAAACGGTGGATGACGGCGCATGGTCACTGCCGAACGTGCCCGCTGGAGAGCACGCCGCCAGCCACGGACTGGACGTGTTTCTTGCCGACCGGTTTGCGGCCTACGACGCCCACCGTAACCAACCCCAAACCGACGATGTGAGCCACCTATCCAAACCGCTCCGGTACGGGCACATTTCGCCCGTGACCGCCGTTCGGCGTGCCCGCATGGCCGACGTTGGTGAGGCGTCGCTCACCTCGTTTATCGAGGAGTTGGTCGTGAGGCGCGAACTGGCGGTCAACTTTGTGGAGTTCAGCCCAGACGATTACGACCGCTACACCACCCTGCCCGAGTGGGCCCGCAAGACACTGGATGAGCACCGTGACGACGAGCGCACGCCACGCTACGACTTCGCGACCTTAGAAGCTGCTGAAACGCACGACCCGTACTGGAACGCTGCGATGGATGAGATGCGCTACAGCGGATACATGCACAACTACATGCGGATGTACTGGGGCAAGAAGATCCTGGAGTGGAGCGACTCACCTGAAGAAGCCTTCACCACAGCCTTGACCCTGAACGACCGCTGGTTTCTAGACGGCCGTGACCCAAACAGCTATACCGGTGTCGCTTGGTGCTTCGGTCTTCACGACCGCGCGTGGACCGAACGGGCGGTGTTCGGCAAAATCCGTTACATGAACGCTGCCGGCCTGAAACGCAAAGCCGACCCAGACGCCTACGTCGCCAAGGTTGAACAGCTCAAGCGACAAAGCCACGCTGCGCGCTAAAGTGCGGACGTGAGGCGCTTCACCGTCCAAGGCACCAACGAAGCATTCGACTGCGTGACCTGCGGCGCAGCGGTGGCACCCCTCGCCAACGGCTCTGTTCGCAACCATTGCCCCGAGTGTCTCTGGTCGTTGCATGTGGATGTTTACCCGGGTGACCGCGCGAGCGAATGCGGCGGTCCTCTTGAACCAGTGTCGGTTGAGCAGCATCCAAAGAAAGGTTGGGTCATCGTGCATGTGTGCCAAACGTGTGGTGAGCCGCGCCGTAACAAGGCCGCCCTTGACGACCCTCATCAGCCCGACCGGTACGACGTGCTGGTGGCGCTCAGTCGCCGCGCCCATGAGGTCATGCCATGACCGCTCCTGCCGATCTCATCGTTCGCGCGGAGCGCCTCTACGCGCTCACGTCACGCCCGCCTGTGGAGGCGATGTTGGTCCGTGCCGGACGGGTTGTCCACGCCGGCACGATTGATGACGTGCGGGCGCTCGCCGCCCCCGGTGCCCGCACGCTTGAGGCGCCAGGGTTGACCGTGACGCCAGGCTTTCACGACGCGCACGTCCACCTCGGTTACCACGGCCTTGAGCGACGGCAGGTCGCGCTCGCTGACACGGCTAGCCTCGCGGAAGCCGCCGAACGCATCCGTCAAGCGGCCGCCGCCACGCCAGACGGTTGGCTGCAAGGAAGCGGCTTCTCCGTCCACCGTTGGAGCGACGTCCCTCACCGAGACGCGTTGGATGCGGCGGCGCCCGGTCGGCCGGTCCTGCTGCGCAGTCAAGACCACCACGCCGGTCTCGCAAGCAGCGAAGCACTGAAGTTGGCGGGTGTGACGGACAGCACCCCCGATCCCGTGGGCGGTCGTTTCGAACGTGACCAAGAAGGGCGACTCACCGGTTACCTGCTCGAGTCCGCCGTGGCCGAGGTGGCAGCGGCCATTCCACCCCTTGCTGCCCCCCAAATGCGGGAGGTTCTCGATGAGGCGGCCGCCCATTTTGCGTCGATGGGGGTCACCACGGTGCATCACATGGCGTACGAGCCCAGCGAGCACGCCCGTGCCATCGCCCAGGCGGCCAGCGATCCTTCGTTTGGTTTGCGTGTCTGGTCGTGCATTCCCCAAGAACACCTCGAGGCCGCACGCGATGCGGGTCTCGCGACCGGCATTGGGGGAGACCGTTATCAGGTGGGTGGCGCGAAGTTCTTCCTTGACGGCGCGCTTGGCAGTATGACGGCCGCCATGCTCGCTCCGTACGGCCCGCACGGTGGGGTGGGAGACCGCATGTTCGAACCCGAGGCATTGCAGGAACGCGTGCACCTTGCCGTCGCGTCGGGCTTCACGCCGGTCGCTCACGCCATCGGTGACGACGCGGTACGCATGCTGCTCGATGCGTACGAGGCCACCGAACCTGCATGGCGTGCGGCCGGCCTGACACCCCGTGTTGAGCACGCCCAGCACGTCCACCCAGACGACGTAGAGCGCCTCGGTCGGATGGGGTTGGTGGCCTCCATGCAGCCACTGCACCTGGTGTTTGACGTGCCAACCGTACGGGCCTTGCTAGCAGACCGCCAAGATCGCGCTTACCCGTTCCGTTCGCTGCAGGCGGCCGGAGCCACCCTCGCGTTTGGGAGTGACACACCCGTCGCGCCCCCTGATGTGTGGGGCAGTATCGTGGCCGCCGAGACGCACGCCGCCCCTGGCGATGCCCCGCTTAACGACCATGAACGCATCGACCGGATGGCCGCAGTGCACGCCTACACGCAAGGTGCGGCGCAGGCCATCGCTTGGCAGCACCGGTCTGGACGCCTTGACGCCATGTCCGACGCGGATTTTGTGTTGTGGTCAAGCGACCCGCTGGACGCCGCTGGACCCAACCCGCAGGTCCAAGCCACCTACCTGGCCGGCGAGCCGACCTACGAGGCTTAACGCCCGCCCGTGTCCGGTAGGGCGGCGACGTGCAGGTGGCTGGCGGCCGCCCGGCGGTCCTGACCGAGCCAGTGCACGATGGCGTCTGTAAGGCCGTCAAGGCCCACCCAAGCCGACCGGTCAGCGTCCGGCATGGCGGTCCGGTTCGCTGGCGTATCGAGCGTGCCTTCGGGGGTGATCCAGCCGACGTGCACACCATCGGCCTTGAGTTCCGCCTGGGCGGCGGAAAGTACCGCCTCAAGGGCCGCTTTCGATGCGCCATACGCGCCCATCTTCGCTTTCGTTCCACGTGCTGCCGATGCCGAAATGCCGAGGGCCGCGCCCTGTGACGCCTTGAGTTGGGGCGCGAGCGCGCGCAGGGGTAGTAATGCCGAGAGGACGTTGGCGGTCATCATCGTGTTCAGCGCTGCGGGCGTCAGGGACGCCAGGTCGCCCATACCGAACCCGCCCGCCAGCAGCAGGGCGGCATCCGCACCGCCGGCCTCTTGAGCGGCGGCTGCAACCGCATCGGCCCCGGCTTCGGTGGTGATATCCGCGGTGACCCCGTGCGCTCCAGGAAACTGGGTTGTGAGGCCAGCAGGGTCTCCCCGCGTGGGCAGGACGAGCGTGACGCCCGCGTCGTGAAGCCGGCCGGCAACCACGCTGCCGAGGGCCCCTGAGGCCCCTGTCACCACAACGGTGGAGGGGAGGCGCGTGCGGACGGAAGGTGGCGTGCGTTTGGTTTCGGTCATGCCCGAGCGTACGTCCCAAGCGAACGGGTGTGTGTAGGGCACGCTATGCTGCACGCATGCCTGGAGATGTCGAACGCCATCTTGACGAACTGCTCGCGCGGGCGCGCACGGCGCAGCGTGCCCTACCGTACGGGCCCCGCAACGCCGCGCTTGAAGCGATCGGTGCGGCGTTGCGCCGGCATCAGGACGCCATTCTTGAGGCCAACGCCGTTGATGTTGAGGCTGAAGAGGCGCGCGGTACGCCCGATGCGCGCATCGACCGCCTGCGTTTGTCTGAAGCTCGGGTGCACGCCATGGCGGACGCCTGCTCCGAGGTGGCAGCGCTCTCAGACCCACTGCACGTCACGCGTCAGGGCTGGGTCGCCCAAGACGGCATTGAAGTCAGCGAGGTCACCGTCCCGTTTGGCGTGATCGGCATGGTGTACGAATCCAGACCGAACGTCACGGTCGATGCGGGCATCCTCGCCCTCAAAGCGGGCAGCGCTGCCGTCCTTCGCGGTAGTGCGTCCGCGCTCAACAGCAACCGCGCGCTTGCAAACGCGATGCGTGAGGGTGCCAGCGAAGCTGGTTTGCCTGCGGATGTGGTGCAACTGATCGACGATGACGACCGCGCCTACGTCGGTGCGCTACTGTCCGCCCGCGGGAAGGTGGACTTGGTGCTGCCACGCGGTGGTGCGGGTCTGATTCAGCATGTGGTGGATACGGCGAAAGTTCCCGTGATTGAGACGGGGGTTGGCAATTGTCACGTGTACGTCCATCACGAGGCGGACTTGAAGATGGCGCAGCAGATTGTCATGAACGCCAAGGTCCAGCGTCCGGGTGTGTGCAACTCCGCCGAGACGTTGTTGGTGGACCGGAGTGTCGCCGAACGGTTCATTCCTGCGGTCGTTGAGGAACTCAAAGCGGCGGGCGTGGAGGTTCGCGGTTGCGACGCCACGCGGGCCCTGGTGGACGTCTCGCCTGCCACGCAGGACGACTGGGCAGAGGAGTTCCTTGATTTGGTCCTTGCGGTGCGTGTCGTGGATTCGTTTGATGAGGCGGTGGCGCATATCGATCGCTATGGGACGCGTCACAGCGAAGCGATTGTGACGGAGTCACGTGAAGCGGCGCGGGCGTTCCACCGGGAGGTTGACGCGGCTGCCACGTACGTCAACGCCTCCACCCGGTACACCGATGGGTTTGTGTTTGGCTTTGGTGCGGAGATGGGTATCAGCACCCAGAAGCTGCACGTACGCGGCCCGGTGGGGCTGCAGCACCTTGTGTCGACCAGCTACCGCATTGAAGGTAGTGGACAGATTCGGGAGCGTTGACGGGTGGGCTCGTCCGGTGCCAACCGACCAGCAAGAAATGCCGTGCTGGACGGGTTTGCTTTGACTTATTTTGGTGTCAACGGTATGCTTAGAGGACTCCCATCGGAGGCGACCACCGCCCCTTGATGCTTAGCGAGTCGAAACAAGGGCTTACAGCCCTTTGGGAGGCTCCACTTGAGCGAAGCGAACCAGTACACCGCCGATAACATCCGCGTCCTTAAAGGCCTGGAAGGCGTTCGCATGCGGCCCGCCATGTACGTGCAAGGCGGGACGGGAACGGACGGCTACCATCAGCTGCTCACCGAAATCATCGACAACGCGATCGACGAGGCGTTGGCCGGTTACGCCGAAACGGTTGAGGTGACCCTGATGCCTGACGGCAGCGCGAGCGTCAAAGATGACGGCCGCGGTATTCCCGTTGAGGTGATGGAAAGCGAAGGCCGACCCGCGGTTGAGGTGATCTTTACCGAGCTGCACGCAGGCGGAAAATTCGATTCGGACGCCTACAAGGTATCGGGCGGCCTGCACGGTGTGGGTTCATCCGTGGTGAACGCCCTTTCGACGTTCCTTGAAGCTGAAGTGGTCAAGGACGGCAAGCTCTGGAAAATTCGTTTCGATCAGGGCGAGGTGACGTTCCCGACGCAAGTTGTTGGCGACGCGCCGAAAGGCTCGCGGGGTTCACGGGTGACCTTCCAACCGGACCCGTCGATCTTTAAGGACGCCGCTTCAGGTTTTGATTACGACCGCATCCGGAAACGCTTGCGCGAGCTTGCCTTCCTGACGGGTGGCGTTCGTATTGTGCTCATCGATGAGCGCGGTAGTGAACCGCGTCGTGAAGAGTTCTTAGAGAAAGGCGGCGTTGCCGCGTACGCCGATGCGCTTGCCGGCGACGGACAGAAGCTTTACGAGGCGCCGCTGCATCTTGCGTCGACCACCCGCGTGGCCTTGGAAGACGACGCCGGTGAGGAAGAGATCGAGGTGGAGGTTGGCCTGATGCACACCTCCGGCTACGGTCAGACCATCGTGACGTACGCCAACATGATCACCAACCGTGACGGCGGTACGCACTTGACGGGCTTTAAGAGTGCGTATACGCGCGTCTTGAACGCTTACGCGAAAAAGAACAACCTCATCAAGAAGGGCGATCCGGCCCCAACCGGTGAAGACTTCCTTGAAGGCATTTTCGGTGTGATTAGCGTCAAACTCGGCGATCCGCAGTTTGAAAGCCAAGCCAAGGTCAAACTCCTCAATCCTGAAGCCCAATCCGCCGTAAACAGTGTGGTCTACGAGAAGTTCGCTGAGGTGCTTGAGGAAAACCCGAAGGTTGGCAAGACCATTGTCGAGAAGGCGGCTCAGGCCGCCAAAGCCCGTGAGGCAGCGCGTAAGGCCCGCGATCTGGTGCGCCGTGCGAACCCGCTTGAAAACGACGAGTTACCGGGCAAGCTGGCCGACTGCTCCTCGGGTGACCCCGCCAACAGTGAAATCTATATTGTGGAAGGGGATTCAGCCGGCGGGAGCGCGAAGCAAGGACGCGAGCGGCGCTTCCAAGCGATCCTGCCGCTGAGGGGCAAAATCCTTAACGTCGAGAAGGCACAGATCGGCAAAATCCTCAAGAACGCTGAAATTCGCGCGATGATCGCTGCGATTGGTGCGGGGCTTGAAGGAACGGGTGACGACCAACACTTCAACCTAGACGAGGTGCGGTACCACCGGATCATCATCATGACCGACGCGGACGTCGACGGCAGCCACATTCGGACGTTGCTCCTCACGTTCTTCTACCGGTACATGCGCCCCCTCATTGATGCCGGTTACTTGTTCATTGCGCAACCGCCGCTGTACGGCATTCGGGAGGGCCGCAAGAAGGACCTTCTGTACATTTACGATGATGCGGCCCTCAAGGAGTACCACAAGAACCACCGCGGCAAGAATTACGAAGTGCAGCGGTTTAAAGGCTTAGGCGAGATGAACCCTGAGCAGTTGTGGGAAACCACCATGAACCCAGAAACACGCGTGTTGCGCCGCGTCACCATTGAAGACGTGCTGAACGCCAGCGAAACGTTTGAAATGTTGATGGGCAATGAAGTACCACCACGTCGTGCGTTCATTGAGAACAACGCAGACCAGGCGTACCTCGACATCTAGACCGCAACGGACACCAAAAAGAAGGCGGTGGGTTTGATCCCACCGCCTTTCTGTTGGGTTTAAGGCAGGGAAGACGTCAGTCGTTCACTGCCGGACGGGTTTCGTACACGTCCGCACCCGTGAGGCCTGCGTCGCGCAGGGCGGCGACATCCTCAGCAAAGAACTCGGGGATCTCGCCTTCGACGGCCCCTTCGTTGTCCCAGGCGCGCGTCACGTACGTCAGGACGCCTGCAACCTGGTCATCTGGAAGGAACGCGTGGGGGGTCATGATGCCGTTGTACGTCATGCCACCGACTTCAATGGCGCCTTGCAGGCCGTACAGCACCGTGTTGATCATGTATTCATAGCCGCCCTCGGCTTGCGCCAGGCGGGCAGCGTGGCCGCCACTGAGCGGTGGGAACGCACCGGGCACGCCCGCTCCGGTCGGTTGGTGGCACGCCGAGCAGACTTGGCTGTAAGTCGTTTCGCCTTGCGTGAGCTTTTCTTCGAGGCTTGGGCCTTCAGCTTGGGCGAGTACCGCATCGCCTGCCGGCTCGGGGGTGCCCTCCGCTTCAATTTCGGTGTTGATGTTCGTCATTTCCAGGTTCACACCGCGTTCAGCGACAAGTTGCATCGCGTGGTCAATATCGATGCGCGCGCGCGTGTCACCGACCAGCTCGTAGCCTTCAAGGTTCTCGGTGGCCGCGGTCAACGTGGCTTGGAACGCCTGATCGTCTGCGGCTTGGAAGGTGCCTTGCGGTTGGCTGGTTGCAAGCACGAGGAAGAAGACCACGAGGGCGACCATGCCGACGCCGGTGGCGATGAAGGCATTGCGAACATCGCGTTCGCTGAAGAGAGTTCCATTTTGGTTAGCCATGCGGTTCAGCTCCTTTAAGACGTGGATCGTTGATGGGGAGGATGGGGTGGGCGGACAAGCGTCTAAGGTAGAAGAACATCCACAGACCGCCGATGCCTACCCATACCGCGACATCGGTCAGGGTGATGGGGAAGCCTTCACGACCGTACGTGGGAACGATGAAGAACACCAGGTTAAGCATTTGGACGAACAACGCCCAGCCCGCCATGATGACAAGTGCCCTCCGGTCTTGCTTCACCCAACGCGAGAACAAAATGACGAACGGTGCCAGGAACCCAAAGGCAAGCAGGAAGCCAGCCACGGCGTTCCAGCCGTCTGCCAGTCGGGCGGTGTACCAGGGGGCAAGCTCGGTGATGTTGCCGGACCAGATGATGATGAGCTGCGAGAACGACACGTACGCCCAGAACATCGTGAACGCCATGAGGAAGTTACCCAAGTCCTGCAGGCGTTTGCGTGTCAACAACGCATCGACCGCTGCGCTACGGCGAGCAAGGACAACCATGACAATGATCGTGAATGCCACAGCGGTGATGGCTTGCGAGATCATGAGGATGACCGAGTAGATACCTGACCACCAAGCGGGCGTGAGCGACATCGCCCAATCGCGACCTGCGAAGGTCATCGTGAGCACGTACACCACGACCCAAAGGCCACTTTGGGCTTTGATGCGGTAGCCGATCTGGGCGCTGTCGTTCGGGTTCCGGTCCTGCTTAGCGGACGCGCGCAAGAACAACCATGCAGCCAGGATCCAGAGCGCGAAGTACACGCCAGCGCGGGCCACAAAGAACGGCACGTTGAGGTACGCAAGTTTTGCCGTGATCAGCTTGTAGCCTTCAAGATCAGGCGTGGGGTTCGTCCACACGTACAGCGCGTTCATGCCGAAAAGAACGGGGATGAAAAACAACGCCATGATGGGTAGCAGGCTGACGCCAGCTTCAAGGGGCCGCAGGATCATGGCGCTCCAAGATCCCCCAGCCATGTGGCCTACCGCCAGCATGATGAGGTGCCCCAAGGCCAAGCCGCTCCAGAACAGGAAGGCCAGTAGCCACGATTGGTAGAAACCTTGCCCGAGTCCGGCGATGACCCCGACGGCCAGACCAAGTCCACCTAGGACGAGGGCGACGGTGGGTCCACGTTGGAAGGCGACGCGTTCCATTAACGAACCTCCCCGGCCGTGGAGCGGAGGTTTTCAAGGACCTCTTCAGGAATGTCGTCCACGGTGGCGTTCTGGCTTAACTGCATGGCTTTCACGTACGCCGCGATCGCCCACCGGTCTTCGACCGGGATGCGGGAGGCGTAGCTGTACATACGACCGAAGCCGTTGGTGATGGCGTTGTAGAAGTAGCCGACACCTGAATCCAACAGCCGTTGCTCGTGGAACGAGGCGGGCGGCACAAAGCCTTTCTGGACGACCACACCACCGCCGCTGCCGTCGTAGTTGTGGCACATCGAGCAGTAAATGTTGTAACGCTCCTGGCCGCGCACGAGGACCTCTTCGGTGAGCTCGAACGGCAGTTCGGTGGCGAATCCTGCATCGCCCATACCGCTGAAGTAGGACGGGTCGATCGACCCACGCTCGCGTGAGATGACGCCTTCGGGTAAGGCTTGCGAGGCGGCACCATCGGCAAAGAAGCGGCTCGATTCAAGCGCTTCGGCACGTGGTTGGTCGTACATGTTACGGCCACAACCTGACAGGACAAGCGTTAGGGCGAGCGCGGCGAACGCAAGCGTTCGTGCTTTGAAGCGACGCGGTGTCATCGTTCCACCTCCGACACCTTGACCGGTGACTGGTCTTCCAAGAAGCGACGCGTTCCGTCACGGTCGAAACGCTCATCGCGCGTTTCGATACAGAGGAAGAAGCGGTCGCGTGTGGCCCGATCGAAGTCAGGCGTGTTGAAGATGGAGTGGTACGGCCGGGGAAGACCGTTGCGCCCCAGCATGAACAGGCCTGCTGTGAACGCCGAAAGAAGCACGGTCATTTCAAAGGTGATCACGATGAACATAGGCCAACTGTTCAGAGGTTTGCCACCAATGTTCAGCGGGTAGAACACCACGTTGCTGTACCACTGCATGCCAAACCCAAGGATGGCGCCGGTGATGCCGGCCAAGAGCACGATCCAACCAAGACGGGTTGGTTTCATGCCGAGTTTTTCATCGAGGCCTTCGACGGGGTAGGGCGTGTAGGCATCCATGGCTTCGTAGCCCGCGGATTTGGCTTTCTCGGCGGCGTGCTCGAGTTCTTCAACGCTTTCAAACTCGGCAACCAGACCGTACAAGTGACGGTCGTCGATGCTTGCAGCGGTCTCGCTCATGCGCGCGCCTCCTCACCGTAGTAACGCTCCCTAGCTTCCTCAAAGGAGTCAGACCCGTGGTGTGCGTCGTGATGCGCCAACTCTTTCATTTCGGTGGTCGCAATTGACGGCAAGAGCCGAATGAACAGGAAGAAGAGGGTGCCGAAGAGGCCAAACGACCCGATGTAGAGCGACCAGTCCCAGAAGGTGCTGACGTAGTCCCCCCAGCTAGAGAGGAGGAAGTCCTTGGTGAGCGTCACGGCCACAATCACGAACCGTTCGAGCCACATGCCGATCGACACGATGATCGAAATGATGAACAACGCCAGCGGACTCTGGCGGACGCTTCTGAACCACAGTGGCTGGATGGCCACCCCGTTGGCGGCAATCAGCAGCCAGAAGGCCCACCAGTGGTCGGCCCCGAGAACGCGGTTGTAGGCCATGTACTTCTCAAACTCAACACCGGAGTACCACGCGTCGAAAAGCTCAACGGCGTAGCCGTACACCACGATCAGACCGGTCGCGAGCATGAGCTTCGCCGCGTTATCTAAGTGGCGTTTGGTGATCAGTTGCTCCAGGTGCAGTGCTTTGCGTAGCGGAATCGCCAGGATCAGCACCATGGCAAAGCCTGCAAACACAGCGCCGGCCACGAAGTAGGGCGGCATGATGGTGTTGTTCCAGCCAGGTACCTGACTGACCGCAAAGTCCATGGCGATGGTGGAGTGCACCGAGAGCACGAGCGGGAACGAGAGGGCGGCCAGCAGAAGGTACGCCCGCTGGTAACGCTGCCAGGCTTTCGCTGAGCCGTTCCAGCCAAGCGCAAGCGTCGCGTACAGGATGCGCTGGAAGCGGTTATCCGTCCGGTCGCGCAAGGTGGCCAAGTCAGGAATCAGACCGATGAACCAAAACAGGACCGAGACGCTGGCGTACGTGCTGATCGCGAACAAGTCCCAATCAAGTGGACTTCTGAATTGCGGGAACAGGCCGTACGTGTTCGGGTAGGGAAGCAGCCAGTAGAACAGCCACGGCCGACCCAAGTGCAAGATGGGGTAAAGCCCGGCAACGACGACCGCGAAGATCGTCATGGCTTCTGCAAATCGGTTGATCGAGGTTCGCCACGGCTGCCGGAACAGCAGCAGCGCAGCTGAAATCAGGGTGCCGGCGTGTCCAATCCCAATCCACCACACGAAGTTGATGATGGGCATGCCCCAGGCGACCGGTTGGTTGTTCCCCCACACCCCGGTTCCGGTGGTGATCAGCACGACAACAGAGATCAGGTAGACCCCGAGAAGGCTGAGGGAAATGCCGAAGCCAATCCACCACCAAAGTGGCGTGCGCTTGACGTCGGACAGCACCGGGGTGTTGACGACATCGTCGATGCCTTGCGACGTTTGCCCCCGACCGATGACGCGGTTGGTTTCGATTAGGCCTCCGCGGCCTGCTTGTACAGCCATCGGTTACGCCTCCGATCCGTAACTTCCGCCGTCATGCAAGGCGGGGTGGGGGTTCTTGACGTGCGCCAGGTAGCTGGTTCGCGGGAAGGTGTTGAGTTCTTCTAACACCGCGTAGTTCAAGACCGACTGCTTGGTCGCGGTCACACGACTGTTCGGGTCGTTGGTATCGCCGAACGTGATGGCTTCCATCGGGCAAGCCGACTGGCATGCCGTGACGACTTCGCCGTCCTGGATGCGGCGGTCTTCGTTGTTGGCTTGGATCCGTGCGCGACTGATTTTCTGGGTGCAGTACGTGCACTTTTCCATCACGCCGCGGCTGCGGACGGTGACGTCTGGGTTGTTCGCAAGGCTGAGCTCGGTCGCGTTGCTGTCAAGCTCGGCGTACTGCAGGAAGTTAAATTGTCGGACTTTGTACGGGCAGTTGTTGCTGCAGTAGCGGGTGCCCACGCAACGGTTGTAGACCATCACGTTCAGTCCTTCGTGGTCGTGCACGGTGGCGCCGACGGGGCAGACAGGCTCACAAGGCGCCTTTTCGCAGTGCTGGCATGCCATGGGCATGTGATAGAACTCCGGGTCGTCCATATTGCCGGCGTAGTAGTTGTCCACGCGAATCCAGTGCATCTCCCGGCCGACGAGGACTTGGTCCTTGCCGACGATGGGGATGTTGTTTTCGGACTGGCAGGCGGTGACGCAGGCGTTACAGCCGGTACAGACCGACATATCGATCGTCATCCCCCACGCGTAGGAGTTGTACACCCAGTCATCGGTGAGGTCGGCCTTGATGTGCTCCACCGGGTGGACGAAGTGCGGGTGTTCCGGTTCGTCCTTTAACTCTTGAAGCGTGCCGTGACGCACGATGTAGCGTCGTTCGCCGGTGCCCTCCAAAGCGTTGTGTAATTGCGTTGAGGCCAAACGGTGGCGGCCGCTTGACTTCACGGCTTGCACCCCGACCGCCGTTTGATGCGCGGTTGCGAGGGTGTACGCGTTGACACCGACGTCTTGGCCGACATGGCCGGCGGCGCTGCGGCCGAAGCCGGCATGGAGCGTGATCACATCGTCAGCCTGGCCGGGCAGGACCCACACCGGCGCCGTGACCGTCCGTCCGTTGCTGCTGAGTTCGACGCGGTCTTCGTTGCGTAAGCCAAGCCGTTCGGCGGTCGCGGCACTGATCAATGCGGCGTTATCCCAGGTCAGTTTGGTGAACGGCTTGGGCAGTTCCTGCAGCCAGCCGTTGTTGGCCCAACGTCCGTCACGGATACTCGGGTCCGGCCGAACGACAAGTTGCAGGGCATCGTCTGCTGCTTGAGGCACGTCAATACGACCGACGGATGGGGTGACGTCCAACGTGGCACTTTCGCTGCCTTCCACCACGCCCTGGTAGACCGCACGACGCCAGAACGCTTCAAAGTCGCCATCGACGCGGGCTTGCCAGGTGGAACGCACCAGGTCGTGGCCGCTGGTGAGAGGGTCACCGCCGGCAAGGACGTTGAGGAGTTCGTGTTCGGAGTGTCCACCGTAGAACGGTTGGATGAGCGGCTGCATGATGGTGACCGCGCCGTTGAACGCCCGCGCATCACTCCAGGTTTCCAGGTGATGCGTTTGTGGGATGTGCCAGCTGGCCGCTTGGGCCGTCTCATCGACGTATAGGCCCATGTGGACGGTCGTTGAGACGTTTTGCATGGCGGCTGCAAAGTCGAGTTCGGCTGGGGCGGTGTGCACAGGGTTCGCCCCAACGATGACGAGCGTGTCGAGCTCTCCGTCGTTCATGCGGGCCACCAGCGCGCGGAGGGAAGCGTCGTGGCTTTCCGGTTGCGCCTCGACGGGCTCGTGCACCGTCACGGTGCGCCCAAAGTTGCCAAGCGTGTCGTTGATGGCGTGCACCAGGGCATGCACTTCGGCGGGCTGATGGGCGCCTGCCACCACGAGGCTTCGCCCGTTGTGGCTGCGCAGGTCATCCACCATGGCGTCAAACGCGGTCGGGTCAACCCCTGCGGGCAGGGGTGCATCGGCTGCAGCGGCACCAAGGCGACCGGCAAGCGCAGCGGTCAGGCCTGCGAGGTCGTGTGGCGCCAACGCGAAGCGGTGGTCGGCCAGCGCACCGGTGGGGCTTGGGGTGGTTTCGGCCATCCACAAGCGGTTCATGTCGTCTTCGGCACTGCGGACGCGGCGACGGCGGGAGAACGCCTTGGCGTGGGCCAGGCGGCCTGGCCCTTCGCCCGTGAAGTCCGCATCGATCGACACGACGACATCGGCATTTTCGAAGTTGGGCACGACGGTGACGTCGCGACCGAAGGCCGCGCGTGCACCTAAGACCGTGCTGTCGGAATGCAGCGGGTCGTACTGGTGCCACGCCAGGCCCGGGTTGGCCGCGAGGAGTTCGTCAAGCTGCCGTTTGGTGGTTGGCGACGTCACGGTTTCTGTGAGGATGGCGGCTCGGCTGCCATCGCCAAGATCGAGACTGCCGGCGAAATCACCCCAACTGCTCACGCTTCCGTTGTTCAGGATGGCTTGGGAGCGTTCAGGATCGTAGAGGGTGAGCACGGTGGCTTGGGTGGTGGCGGTGGTCGCCCCAAGACTGCCGGGATGGTCGGGGTTGCCGTCCACTTTGGTGGGCCGGCCTTGGTGGCTTTCGGCGATTAAGCCTTCGGCGTAGCCGCCTTCGGTGATGGCCGTCGCGAAGTGCAGCGGCCGACCGGGAACGATCTCTTCAGGTGCCTGGACGTAAGGGACAATCTTTTCGTTGGGAAGAGGGGGTCTTGCGCAAGCAGAAAGGCCAGCCAACGCCAGCGACGCGCCGAGCAGTTTGAGGAAGTCGCGACGTTCCAGCGACGCCTCCAGTGGGGCTGCTTGGCGTGGAAACTCCTTCTGCATGAAGGTCTGGAACTCGTCGGTATTGGCGAGTTCGTCCAGGCCACGCCAGTACTCTTGCCCTTTACTGCCTTCAAGGCGGGCGCGGATCTCCTCGATACTGAGGTTTTTGGGGTCTTGGTGATCGCTCATCGGTGGCACGTCGAGCATTGAGGGAGCTTTTCGGTGTTCACGTGGTAGGCCTCCACCAGCGCCAGGCCCAGCTCGGTTTGGTTGGCTGGCGCAACGTAATCTTGGTTGAACACTTCACTTCGCGGACGTAAATACTCTTCGGGGGCTCGGTGGCATTCAAGGCACCAGCCCATGGTGAGCGACTCGTTTTTCCACATGCCGCCCATTTCGTCGACGGCGCCGTGGCAAGTGCTGCAGCCGACCCCGCTGTTGACGTGGGCGCTGTGGTTGAAATAGACGTAATCGGCCAGGTCGTGCACGCGATTCCATTCAATCGGGGTGCCGTTGTCCCACGACGCTTGGACGGCTGCCAAGGCAGGATCGCCGACCCGAATTTGCGAGTGGCAGGTCATGCACGTTTCGGTCGGAGGGATATTGGCGCTGGCTTCGACTTCCACGCTGGTGTGGCAGTAGCGGCAGTCCAAGCCGAGTTGGCCAGCATGCAGGTTGTGCTGGAACGTCACAGGCTGGGAGACCGGTACGCCAACGGCGTTGTTGCTGGTACGAGCGAAGAACGCCATGACCGTAATGAGAAGGACAAAAAATACGCCCCCGCCAATGAGGAGCCATTTGGCGAACGCGTTTGAGTTCGGTGGGAACGCTTGCGGCATCAGCGGACCTGCACCCTTAGGCCGTCCGCCGTTCCGTCTTGACTGCGTCGCGCCTTAGGTAGGCACGGTTCGGGCTTGGTGTCCAACGGTCTCAACCTCCTGCGGGGTGTGCATTCTGACTCGTGTTAATCGCGCGTCTGAGGCGATATTTTAGCGCATACAACGCCGTTGAAGGTACCACATTGCCCGGCTGAACCAACCGAGGACATACGTCCCAAAGTTGGGTTTTCTCGGGCGGTGGCGCACCCCTAAAACAACGTTTGCCGCCCGTGCGACACAGGCGGCAAACACATTCCTGAATGGTGGAGCCTGTCGGATTCGAACCGACGACCTTCCGCTTGCAAAGCGGATGCTCTCCCAGCTGAGCTAAGGCCCCGCGCGGAGGGCAGAATACGCGAGGGCGACCGTTCGGTCAAGCCAGCTCGGTGGTGGGCTGGGCCAACTTCGCGAACACCATGCGTCCAGTCTTGGTCTGCAGCAAGCGCGTTACCTCGATCTCAACGTGGCGCCCCATCAGGCCGCGCGCCCCGTCAACCACCACGAGCGTGCCGTCCTCAAGATGGCCGACGGCCTGCCCGGCCTCTTGGCCTTCGGCGGTGAGGGCAACGGTGAGACGTTCACCGGTGTGCAGGCCGCCGCGCAAGCTATCCATCAGGGCGTGGGGATTGAGGACGGGCACACCAAGCGCCGACGCCTGCGCCTCGAGGGGAGCGTCGGTCGTCACCAACATCAGGCCGCCTGCAAGGGCACGCTGCACCAGCCGGTCATCCACGGAGCCATGGCTGGTCGTGGGTTCATCTTCAATCTGCAAGGTGCGGCCGGCGGCGCGCCAGCGTTGCACGGCGTCCAGGCCAGCGCGTCCGCGAGCGCGGACGGTGGCATCGGTCCGGTCCGCAAGGTCCTTAAGCTCATCCATGACGCCGTGCGTGGTGCAAGCTTCGGCATGGAGCACACCCCATTCCGCCAGTTGCACCACCCGTCCGTCGATCCAAGCGCTCGTATCCAAAAGCAGCGTGGGGGCTGCTGGTTCGCGCGGGCTCGGCTTCGGTGTGCCACGGTCGACGCCAGCGGCAGCGGCCAGCATGGTCAGGCTTGCCACCGCAAACGCCCACACCGGTGGGCCGTAACCCGCGCTGCTGTCGGGCAGCTGCGGTAGGACCACGAGGGCGCCTGCGGTGGCGACCACCACGGCGCTCCAGCCAAGCGCGTGC
This sequence comes from uncultured Trueperaceae bacterium, assembly GCA_913057165.1. Classification (GTDB taxonomy): domain Bacteria; phylum Deinococcota; class Deinococci; order Deinococcales; family Trueperaceae; genus SLSQ01. The sequence goes on along the minus strand of CAJXNS010000004.1, from coordinate 12,888 downwards.
CGGTCTCGGTTGGTTCCCTGAAGCAGCAGACGAACCCACGTCGGTAGCGTCGTCAGAATTGCGATCAACGCCACGCTGAACATGAGAACGAATACCGATGACGGAAGCGGAAACGACACCAGCGCCCAAGCCAACACGGTGAACCACGCCCCCACGGTCACCCCGAACGTCACGGTCACGGGCGTCCGGTTCACGTGCGGTCCTTCAGGGCGCGCATCGGTTCGGCCACATGCCGCACGGCATGCACGGACGCAGCATCGTGGGGCGGTCCGTAGAGGGTGTCAAAGCCGCTGCGTGCGGCTTCCTCAACACGTTTGTGCATCAGGTGCACCCCGCGTACCTCGCCGGCAAGTCCGATTTCTCCAACGAAGGCGGTATCTGCAGGTACGACTTGGTTCGTGACGGCGGACCAGACGGCCATTGCCACGGCCAGGTCGGCGCCGGGGTCGGTTACCCGTAAGCCGCCAGCGACGTTGACGAACACATCAAGGCCGCCGAGGGGTAGCTCTGCCCGGCGCTCAAGCACCGCCAGAACAACATCCACCCGGCGGGCGTCCAGGCCTTGGACGACCCGCTTGGGGTTGCTGTGGGGGCTTGTGGAGGCGAGCGCCTGTACCTCGAGCAGCAACGGACGCTGCCCCTCGAGCATGGCCGCGACGACGGAGCCCGGCACGCCGCTGGGCCGTTCGGCCAGAAACGCCAGGGAGGGGTTCGCCACAGGCGTCATGCCGGCTTGCGTCATGTCGAACACGCCGACTTCGCCGGCGGGCCCAAAGCGGTTTTTAAGCGCCCTCATGATGCGGTAACCCGCGGCCGATTCAAGGGCAAACGTGGCGTCAACCACATGCTCCACCACCTTTGGACCGGCGATGGTGCCTTGTTTGGTGACGTGGCCGATGAGGACCAAGGTGGTCCCGGCCCGTTTGGCGGCCTGCGTGAGGACGGCGGTCCCGTCGCGAACTTGCGTCAGACTTCCCGGCACGCCACCTTCGCCCACGGTCAGGGTTTGGATGCTGTCGACAATCATCAGGTCAGGCGCGTCACGTTCAATGTGTGCGGCAAGCGCGGTGGCATCGACCGTGCGGGTGGCTTGCAGGCTGGCGCCCACACCCATCCGCTCGGCACGAAGTTTGATTTGCGCGAGGGATTCCTCGCCAGCCACGTACAACACCGACCGGCCGGCCTGCCCGGCGTGATGGGCGAGCTGTAGCAAGAGTGTGCTTTTGCCGATCCCCGGCTCGCCGGCGATCAGGACGGCGCTGCCGGCCACCCAGCCACCGCCGACGACGCGGTCGACTTCCGCGATACCGGTGGGGTGTCGCTCTAGGTCGGTGGCGTCCAGTTCGTCCAGCCGTTCGGTGCCGACACGGGCGGGAGCCGCGCCGGTTGAGGTGGTGACAGGGTCAACGGCCTGCATGGTGTTGAACGCACCACAGCCAGGGCAGCGCCCCAGGTAGGAAGGCGAGTGCGTCCCGCATGTGTCGCATTCGTAGTGGGTTCGGGCTTTCGGCACGGCGTCACGCTACCCAATGCGCAGCGCCCAAGCAGCCGGTTCCGGTTTACAAGACGGGGACGGGGCGACTAAAAGCGAGGTTGTCCTCGTCGTCCACGCTGACGACCACCGGTTCGCGGGTGCCGTGCTCAAGCAGTTCGCTCGACAGGGGATCTTCAATGTGCGAGCGGATGACGCCCCGCAGCGGCCGTGCGCTGACGCCTGAGGGGGCCCGTCCGACCACCCAACTTGCCACATCGGGGGTGAAGGTGACGTCGATATCGCGGCCCGCCAGCTCATCGCGAATTTCGTCGAGGAGCTGTGAAGCGATGCGCTCAACGTCACTCTGCTCGAAGGCGTCGAACGAGATGACTTCGTCTAAGCGGTCAAGAAATTCGGGGCTGAAGACGTTCTTGAGGGGCATTTGCACGTCTTGAACGCCGCCGCTTTGGAAGCCGACCGCGGGCCCGACGTTGAATCCTGTATTGCTGGTCATGATCAGGATCACGCGCCTGAAATCGACCACGCGTCCTTGCCCATCGGTGAGGCGACCATCATCAAGGACCTGAAGGAACGTGTTGTAGACATCGGGATGCGCTTTTTCAATCTCGTCGAGGAGGACGACACTAAACGGCTGTCGCCGCACAGCCTCCGTCAGTCGGCCGCCTTGTTCGTGCCCAACGTAGCCTGGTGGGGCGCCGATCAGTTTGCTGCTTGAGTGCGCCTCTTGGTACTCGCTCATGTCGAGGCGAATCAACGCCCGTTCGCTGCCAAAGAGTTCGATGGCCAGACGTTTGGCGAGGTGGGTTTTGCCAACCCCGGACGGTCCGACGAACAAAAACGACGCGGACACGCGTGCCCTGCCACCAAGGCCGACCTGGGCGCGCCTGAGGGCGGAACCCACCGCATCGATCGCGCGTTGTTGACCGACGACGTGCTCCTTGAGGTGCGTTTCGATGTGGGTCAGCCGGGCGGTGTCGTTCTCGTCGACGTACACGCCTCCCCACGAGTCCACGACGGCTTCGACGTCGGCGCGTGACACCACCGCCTTGCCGTCGGGTTGCTGCTCGATCGGGAAGCCAAGCGACTCGTTGAGGCGCGTCCGGGCGGCCGATTCGTCAATCAGGTCGATGGCCTTATCGGGGAAGTTACGGCCCGGTAGGCCGCGCTCGCCGTAGCGGACCGCCATGTCCAAAATGCTGTCTGGAATGACGACACTGTGGTGCGTTTCGTAGCGTTCTTTGAGGCCTTTGAGGATGAGCAGGGTCTCTTCCGGTGACGGTTCAAGGACCACGACCGGTTGAAAGCGTCGCTCGAGCGCGGCGTCTTTTTCGATGTAGCGATGGTACTCGCCGGTGGTGGTGGCACCGATGACTTGCACCTCCCCGCGTGACAGGGGCGGCTTGAGAATGTTGGCTGCGTCGAGGGTGCCTTCCGCGCCACCGGCGCCCACGAGGGTGTGCAGCTCATCGATGAACGCCACGATGCGTTCGCCTTTGAGTTCTTCAAGGACTTGCTTGAGGCGTTCCTCAAACTCTCCGCGGTATTTCGTGCCCGCCACCACGTTCGACAGGTCGATGGACACCACCCGCGTGCCTTTCAGGCTTTCAGGGACCTCGTCATCCACGATGGCTTGCGCGAGGCCTTCAACGATGGCGGTCTTGCCGACACCGGGCTCACCAATTAAGACGGGGTTGTTCTTGTTCCGGCGGGAGAGGATCTGAACCACGCGGCGGATTTCTTCGGTCCGGCCGATGACCGGATCAAGGCCACCCTCTCGGGCGCGTTGGGTTAGGTCCTGGGCGTACTCATCCAGGTTGGGCGTCGATGCCTCTTTGCTGGCTTGCTTCGGGTCGGTGGCCGCAAGCACCCGCCAGCGGATCGTATCGACGTCTTTGGTGAGCGTCTGGAGGATACGGAAGGCGACGCCGTCGCCTTCGCGAATAATGCCAAGCAGGATGTGTTCGGTGGCGATGACGTTGCTGCCGAGGCTGCGGGCTTCGCTGCCGGCCAACTCCATCACACGCCGCGCGCGAGGGGTGATGGCGGCCGTTTCGTTGCGGGGGAGGCCGTCGCCACGGCCGACCATGTCTTCAATCTGCTCGCGGAACCCTTCCAGCGTGCCACCAAACTCGGCGAGGACTTTTGAGGCTGTGCCACCTTCGCGCATCAGGCCCAGGAGGAGGTGTTCCGGGCCGATCATGGCATGACCGATTTTGGAGCCTTCCTCGCGGGCGAAATGGAAGACCAAGCGCGCTCGATCGTCGTAGCGGTTCAACGGACGCCTCCGGAAGCGGCGAGGGGGATGTTGGGCATCCCGGGTTGGGTGGGTCGGGCGGTCACCTTGGTGCTATAGTACGCGCTCGCGTCCGGACGCGAAAGGGCGTTGCTTACGTTGAGCGCTGCGTCCGAACGGAACCCCGAACGTGCTTACGGGAGTCACCATGCAATTTCAAGATATCACCCTGACGCTTGATCGCTTTTGGTCCGACCGCGGCTGCGTGATCGCACCGCCGTTCGATACCGAAGTTGGCGCCGGCACTTTTTACCCCACGACGTTCTTACGCGCGCTTGGGGGTGAACCGTGGCGGGTGGCCGGTCTGGCGCCTTCGCGGCGGCCAGCCGACGGTCGTTACGGCGACAATCCGTACCGCTTCCAGTACTTCTATCAGTACCAGGTGCTGCTCAAGCCAAGCCCGGCCGATGTGCAGGACGTCTACCTGGAGTCGCTGGGTGCCCTTGGGATCGACGTCACCCAACACGACATTCGTTTCGTTGAGGACAACTGGGAGTCGCCGACGCTTGGCGCCTGGGGCCTGGGTTGGGAGGTGTGGATGGACGGGATGGAGATCACCCAGTTCACCTACTTCCAGCAGGTCGGCGGCATGGACTGCAAGCCTGTGTCTGTTGAGCTCACGTACGGCCTTGAACGCATAGCGATGTACCTGCAAGGCGTCCAGCACGCCTTCGATCTTGAAGTCGCGCCAGGGGTCACCATGGGTGACTTGCGGCGCGATTTTGAGGTGCAACACAGCCGCTACAACTTCGAAATGGTCAACGCCGACCTTCAGCGCACCCTGTTTGACGCGTTCGAGCAGGAGGTCGTGCGACTGCTTGATGAACGCCTGATTCACCCAGCGTACGAGTTCGTGCTGAAGGCGTCGCACGCATTCAACCTGCTGGATGCGCGCGGCGTGCTGTCGCATAGCGAACGGCAGGGGTACGTGCAGCGCGTCCGCCGTTTGGCGGAGTCTTGCGCCGCGGCGTACGTGGCGCCGCAAGACACCAAGGAGGGGGATGCCTGATGCCCGACTTGCTGTTTGAAATTGGAACGGAAGAACTGCCCTCCTGGTACGTCGATCAGGGGCGTGAGGCGCTGCATGAGCGCGTCACGGCGCTGCTTGAGGATGCGGGCCTGCCGTACGCGCAGGTGACCTCGTTTGCCACACCGCGGCGCCTGGCCGTCCGGGTGACCGGTTTGCCTGAAGCCACCGAGCGGACGACGGTGAAGCGGCGCGGTCCAAGCGCCAAGGTGGCCTTTGAGGCGGACGGTTCACCCTCCAAGGCCGCCGCTGGTTTTGCCCGCGGCTTGGGTGTCGACCCGAATGCCTTGCGGGTGGAGACCACCGAGCGCGGCGATTATGTGGTGGTGGAGCTGGAGGTTGGGGGAGAGCCCACCGCCGAGGTGTTGCCTGAACGGCTGGCGGAGGTCGTCCGCTCGCTGCCCGCCCCGCGCAAGATGCGTTGGGGTTCAGGCGAACTTGCGTTTGTGCGCCCCGTGTCCTGGTTGGTCGCGCTGCTGGATGACACCGTGCTGCCCGTGGACGTCGATGGCCTCAAGGCCGATCGCGTGACGCGCGGCCATCGTTTTATGGCGCCGGATCCGATCGCCTTGGATCACCCGGGGGCGTACGAAGACCGCCTGCGTGACGCGTTTGTTCTGGCCAGTCCGCAGGAGCGTCGTGACCGGTTGCGTGAAGCGCTCGCAGGCGCAGCCGCGCCAGAGGGTCTGACGCCCGTTGAGGACGACGAGCTTCTCGCGGAGGTGGTGAATCTCGTCGAGTGGCCCGTTGCGATCCTTGGCCGGTTTGACGCCCGGTACTTGGCCTTGCCCGACGAGGTGCTCAGCACCGTCATGATTCACCATCAACGCTACGTGCCGCTACAAGCCCCCACCGGTGAACTGGCAGACCGTTTTGTTGGCATCAGCAATACCGTCGTTGGCGACGCGTCTGCGGTGCGTGCGGGCTACGAGGCCGTGCTCGATGGTCGCTTGTACGACGCCCGATTCTTCTGGGATTCAGATCGCAGTCAAACGCTGGCGCAGCATGCGTGGGGACTTGCCGGGATCGCCTTCCAGAAAGGTCTTGGGACGGTGGAAGACAAGGTGGCGCGCGTTCGCGCGGTGGCGCCACTGGTGGGCCAAAGTGTGGGACTCGATGAGAAAACCATGGCTGCGCTTCAGTCGGCGTTGCCACTCTTTAAGGCCGACCTTGCGACCGGCATGGTGGATGAACTTCCTGAGCTCGAAGGGGTCATGGGTCGGTCTTACGCCCTGGAAGAAGGCTTGAGCCCGGCGGCGGCACAAGCGCTTGAGGATGCGGTGCTTCCGAAGGTGTCGGGCGGTGCGCTGCCCGCTGGTGATGCCGGTGCGGTCGTGTCGGTATGCGACCGGCTGGACACCCTGCTTGGGTTCTTCGCGTTGGGCAAGCGCCCCAGCGGTTCAGCCGATCCGTTCGGGTTGCGTCGGGCCGCCAACGGTCTCGCGCGGGTGTTGACGGCCAACGCATGGGATGTCTCGTTGCGAGATTTGGTGGCGATGGTTGCCGAGGGTTACGCCGATGCGGACGTGGTTGCGAGCGAGGACGTCCGCCTTGAGGTCGAGCGTTTTGTGTGGGATCGCGTGGCGTCGCTTCTTGGTGATGAAGGCGTGGGCGTGACGGCAGTGCGGGCGGCCACGGCGGGAGCACCGCCGGTGGTCCTGGCGGCCAGGCGCGCCCACCTACTTGATGCCGTGTCGGCGACGCCAGCGTTTGAGGCGCTGCAAGCGCTCTACAAGCGTGCAGCGAATTTGGGTTCGCAAGCGCCGTCGGGTGTGGCACCCGATCCGAGCCGTTTTACCGAGGAGGAAGAAGCGGCCCTGCTGCGTTCGCTGCCTGCGGCGGCGGATGGGGTGGAGACCGTCATTGCGAGCCTTCAGCGGCTTCTTCCAGGTTGGGATGTTGGGCAGGGCGTTGCGTTCGATTGGACGAAGGTGGATGGTTTGGACGCTGTGCTGTCGGTCAAGGAACCGCTGGATCGGTATTTGGATGATGTGTTGGTAATGGTCGACGACCCGAAGGTGCGTGAAAACCGCCTGGCGTTGCTTCGTGCGGTGAGTGACACCCTCTCGGCGTTAGGGGCGATCGACGAGGCGCTGGCAACCTCGGCCTAGCCTCCGTGGTTCTTTCGTCTGTACCTGCTTGTGAAACGAAAGCGCCCCCGGGTTCAACCCGGGGGCGTGTTTGGTGCCGAAGGTGGGACTTGAACCCACACGACCTTGCGGTCACATGACCCTGAATCATGCGCGTCTACCAATTCCGCCACTTCGGCACGCCGCAGACGCAGGATGGGAGCGTACCCCCAGAGGCGGGGTGTGTCAACGACGCTTGCGTCAGTCGACGAGCGGTAGGCCGGCTTCGGTCCAGGCGATGATGCCGCCATCGACGTTTCGGACGTCGGTAAAGCCTGCGTTGACGAGTGCCCGTGACGCTTGCATGGAGCGGTTGCCTGAGCGGCAGAAGACGTAGACGGGTTCGTTTTTATCGAGACCTGCTTCGGTGGCGAGTTGGGCGGTGCCGTAAATGAGTGGCATCAGCACGGCGTTTTCGACGTGGCCTTGTTCGTACTCCCACGGTTCGCGGACGTCGAGCAGCACGATGTCGCCGTTGGTGTTGTCGTTGTGGAGTTGTTGCACGCTGATGGTGGTGAGGGGCTCACCACTGGCTTGACCGAAGGTCGTGACGAGCAGGGTTGCCACGATCGCGGTGGTGGCGCCAAGGATGCCGATCAGGACGGGGAGGCGGCTGTTCGAGCGGGCGTTTTTCGCTGGTTTTGATGCGTTTGCCATGCTTGGAACATACCCCCTAGGGGTATACGCGTCAAGGCATATTTTCAAACAATTGCGTATGTGGATAGCGGACCTGAGGCGTCAACCCCGAAATACACCGTTTTCCTGGAACACCGCCCCGTCAAGACTGATGCGCCCGCCCGACCGCAGGTCCCGAATCAAATCCCAGTGAATACGGCTCTCATTCACGCCCCCGGTGTTCGTGTACGAACGCCCCAACGCCAAATGCACCGTCCCCCCGATCTTCTCGTCGAACAGCGTGCTGCCCGTCGGCCGATCGATCTGGTTATTGGTACCGATCCCAATTTCTCCAAGACGCCGCGCCCCCGCGTCGGCCTCCAAGCGCTCCAGTAGCAACGCTTCACCGACCCCTGCGCTAGCCTCCACCACAACGCCCGCTTCAAACCGAAGTCGCACGTCGCGCACCTCTTGGCCAGCCACGAAGCTTGGGACATCAAAGTGCACCGTGCCCTCCGCGCTCGTTTCGATCGGACCGGTGAACACCTCACCGGACGGCATGTTGCGCTTGCCGTCACTGTTTACCCAAGTGCGTCCTCCAACCCGCAGCGTCAAGTCTGTACCCTCCGCCTCAATGCGCACCTCATCGGCCTGCGACAAGCGCTCGACAAGTGCTGCTTGCCGGGCCGATAACGCCCGCCAAGCCGCCTGTGGATCGTCGTCAAACAGGTGCATCGCACCCAGCGTGAACGCCTCAAAATCATCCAAGCCCATCCCCGCATCCTGCGCCCCTGCCGCCGTAGGGTAGAGGGTGCTCACCCAGCGCGTGTCACGCACCCGCAACGCCTGCACCTCCTGCATACGCGCTTCAAGCGCCCCCAATCGAGCTGGATCCACACCTTGAAGCGCCCGCCGGTTTGTCGGTGCTGCCACCCGAACCCAAGCGTCAGCACGTTCCACCTCAAACCGTTCGACATCGGGTTCGCTCGCCACGTACGAAGCGCCCGCCAATCGCACGATGTCCTCGTTCAACTCCGGGTAGGCAAGATGCAAGCGCGGTACGGCGTCACGCTCCAGTGCACCACGTACCAACGCACGCGCCAAACCGACCGCGGGCGTGTCCACGTGAATCGACACCACGTCGCCAGGCTTGACCTCAGCGCTGTAATCCAAAAGCAGGTCTGCGTACTTGACGTCCATTGCATTGAGCATGCCGCCAAGGGTACCGCGAGCCGGTACGCTCCTAGCGTGCCCAACGAAAACACCCCACCGCCGCCCGCAGGGGAACGCCTGCAAAAGTGGCTTGCTCGCCTCGGGCACGCTCCGTCCAGACGCACCGCTGAAGCATGGATCGACGCAGGACGCCTCACCATCAACGGCCAAAAGGCCACACTCGGCGACCGCGTCACCGCCCAAGACCACGTCATGCTCGACGGTCAGCCCGTCGCTGCAGACGCGCCCGAGACCCGCGTCCTCGCGTACCACAAGCCCGTCGGCCTCATCGCCACCGTCCACGATCCACAAGGACGCCCCACCATCTTTCGTGATCTGCCTCGCATCCCGGGGCTGCATAGCGTCGGCCGGCTTGACCTGAACAGCGAAGGCCTTCTCCTGCTCACCAACGACGGCGACCTGACCCTGCGCCTCACCCACCCCCGTTACGAACACCACAAACGCTACGTCGTGCACTTAGAAGGAGGACCGCTCACACCCGCCGAAGCCGCCGCGCTGCGCCGCGGCGTCAGGCTTGAAGACGGACCCGCACGCGCCGACGATGTCAGGCCCCACCCCCAAGGCTGCGAAATGGTGCTGCACGAGGGACGCAACCGGCAGGTCCGCCGCATGATCGCCGCCGTCGGACGCAGCGTGCGGCGGCTCATCCGCACCGAACACGCCAGCGTCCAACTTGGCGACCTCAAGCCCGGCCACTGGCGCGATCTTGACGAGACCGAAACAGCGGCCCTTCGGTATGCTCCAAGCGAAGCCGCACGCGCGGCCAAACGGAGGGCCCCATGAGCGACAGCATCTTCCAACCAGGCGCCGGAACCGTGCAACTGTCCGAAGCGGAGATTCAATCCCGCGTGGAGACGTTAGGGCGCACCATCACCCACGACTATGCCGGCGAGCCGCTCCACCTGATCTGCGTCTTAAACGGTGCGTTTTTGTTCATGGCCGACCTGGTGCGCGCCATCGACTTGCCACTCACCGTTGACTTCCTCAGCGTTTCAAGCTACGGCAGCCGCACCGAAACGTCCGGTGAAGTGAAACTCACCAAGGACCTTGACCAAAGCCTCAAAAACAAACACGTGTTGCTGGTTGAAGACATTGTCGACACCGGCCTCACCATGCAATACCTCCGCTCCTACTTAGAAGGACGCGGACCCAGCTCGCTCAAGGTCGCCACGCTGCTCAGCAAACCGTCCAAACGCATGGTTGACGTCCCCATCGATTACCTCGGGTTTGAAATCGAAGATGCGTACGTGTACGGGTACGGCCTCGACATGGCCCATCACTACCGCAACCTTCCGTTCGTAACCAGCAAAGCCGACGAACCGACGTCATGAAGCGCCGCGCGGCCCAGACGACGCTGTTCCTGCTCGTCGCCTGCCTGCCGCTCCTGGCGCTTGCTAACAACCCACAAACCCCCCAACTTTGGGTGGAAGCCCCCACGGTCGTCGAAATCGACCGGACGTTTCACGTGCGCGTGAGCGCCGACCGCCCCGTCACGTTTACCTTGACGTACGCCGACTGGACCGTCGAGCAAGTGGACCAGGCACTCGACGTGCAGTTGAGCGCCCGGGCGGGCGTGCGCGACTTGACGATTGAAGCGGTTGACCGCAACGGTGCCACCACCACCCAAACGGTGGCGCTCACGCCCGTTCCGCCTGTGGAACCCCGCTGGGTGATCACGGGCGGCTCCCGGCCTGGTGACCCGTTCACCGTCAGCGTTCGCTTCGAGCGGGACCAACTCGCCGCTCTCGGCAGCCCCGAAATCCTCATCGACGGCCGCCCCACGCCCCTTCTGCAAGAAGGCGAAATCTTTTACGCCTTTGGGGTGGCGCCACTCCGCACCGAAGCGGACACGGTGCCGATCGAATTGCGCTGGGGGCGCGAGTCCGTCAGGAGCGAACAGCGCACCGTGGCGCATGGACCCCTGGCAGGCGACGTACAACTGCTGCAGCTCTCCGGCGAAGTCCTCAGTGCCGTCACGCCCGAAGCGCGTGAACTTGAAGCGGCCGCCCTCGCGCGCGCTCGCGCCAACCTCGCCCCACAACCGCAATGGCAAGAACCGTTCCTGCTTCCAATTGAAGGGCGCGGCACCTCCGGGTTTGCCCGTTCGCGTCGCTACGCTCCCGGCGGGCCCGTCAGCTTCCACATGGGAGAAGACATCGCCGCCCCGACCGGTACGCCCATCCGCGCGACGAACGATGGTGTCGTCGTGCTGGTCGGCCAGTACCCGATCAAGGGCGGGCTGACCGTGATCGACCATGGCGGCGGTGTGACCAGCCGGTACTACCACCAGTCCCGCATGAACGTCACAGCCGGCCAGACCGTTCGCCGCGGCGACGTCATCGGTGAGGTTGGCTCCACCGGCCTATCGACCGGCCCACACCTGCACTGGGAGATGCGTGTCCACGGCTTGGCCTCCAACCCGCTGGCGTGGGTGAACCGCAAACGCCCGTAGGCCCGAGCGGACAGGCCCCGGTGCTATCCTCAAGCCTTATGAGCGATGAGGCCGCAGCCCACAAACCGCGCGTGTTTTCCGGCGTGCAACCCACCGGCAACCTTCACTTAGGTACGTACCTTGGCGCCCTGCGTCAATGGGTGGATCATCAAGATGAACGCGACAACGTCTTCTGCGTGGTAGACCTCCATGCACTCACCGTTCCTGAGGAGATTGACCCGGCCGACCTAACCGCCAAAAGCCGCGAGGTGGCCGCGCTGTACTTCGCGGCCGGCCTTAACCCCGAGACGAACATCGTCTTCATCCAGTCGCACGTTCGCGCCCACGCCGAGCTCACCTGGCTGCTGAACTGCCTCACGCCGCTAGGTTGGCTCTACCGAATGACGCAATTTAAAAGCAAAAGCGACGGGCGTGAGTCCGTCTCAACCGGCCTGCTGGACTACCCGGTCCTTCAGGCAGCCGACATTCTGCTTTACGACACCGAACTCGTTCCGGTCGGCGAAGACCAGGTCCAGCACATTGAACTGACCCGCGATATTGCCACCCGCTACAACCAACTCTTCGGTGACGTCTTCAAACTGCCGAAAGCGACCGTGCCCAAGATGGGGGCGCGCGTCATGGGGTTTGACGACCCTGAAGTCAAAATGTCGAAGTCGATCGCCCGCGAACGGGACCGTCACGCCGTTCACCTCCTGGATCCCGAGTCGCGCATCAAAAAGACGGTCATGGGTGCCGTCACCGACTCAGGCCAAGAGGTTCGCTTTGATCACGCCAGCCCTGGCGTTCGTAACCTCCTCGGCATTTACCAAAGCTTGACCGGCCGCCCAATGGAAGCGATCGAAACGGAATTTGAAGGGCAGGGGTACGGCACCCTCAAGAAAACGGTGCTCGAAGCCATCATGGAAACGGTCCGCCCCATCCAAGAGCGTTACCGCACCTACGCCGACGATCCCGCCCAACTTGACGCTGTCCTGGCCCGCGGTGCGGAACGGGCGGAAGCCATCGCCGAGCCGGTTCTTGCTCGCGCCAAGGCGGCCGTTGGGGTTGGCCGTTAACGGCCGCACTTGAGTCTGCTGCTACTGTTCTTAGACGGCGTGGGTCTCGGTCGTGCCGAGGCCTCCAATCCGCTTCATGCGACACCAACACCCCACCTTGATCGCTGGCTGGGTGCGTCCTGGGAGCTTGCGGAGGCGTCCGCCATCGCTATCGACGCCAACCTCGACACCCCTGGACTGCCGCAGTCCGCCACCGGTCAGGCCGCGCTCCTCACCGGCGTGAACGCGGCACAGGTCATGGACGGACATTACGGACCGTGGCCGGGACCGACGTTGCGTCGCCTGATCGACCAGGGCACCCTCGTGAGCGACTGGACCGCACATGCTGGGGTAGGTGGCGTGGCCTGGGCCAACGCCTACCCGCCCGGCTACTTCACCGCGCGTGCATCCGGTCGACTCAAGCCGAGCGCCATGACGTATGCCGCGGAGGTGGCCGGCGTGCCACTCTCCGGCCTAGACGCCTACCGAGACGGCCGGGCGTTCGCCGCCGACCTCGACGGGCAAGCGTTTCATGAGTGGGGGATCGACCCCCCAGGCGGTTTTGTGGATGGGCCAGCCGGCGCTGAACGGGCGGGGCGGCGGGTGGCCC